>CAITSH010000541.1 GCA_903895005.1 uncultured Pseudomonadota bacterium | reverse complement strand
GTAGAACACGATCAGCGCGATCAGCATCTGGGTTTTGGAAAGCCCGAAACTGGTCACCCATTTTGTCAGGGCCTCGCCGATGCCGGTGAGCGACAGCGCAAGGTTGAGCACGAAGGCCGCAACCACGATGAGCAGGATCATGCCGCTGGTGCGTGCGCTGGAGAGAAAGCACTGTTGCAGCAGCGCCCACTTGAGCTTGCCGCTCCAGGCAATGAACACCAGTGCCACGACCGCACCAAGCGCCGCCGATTCGGTGGCGGTGGCGATGCCAAAGTACAGGCTGCCCATCACAAGGCCGAATATCGTCAGCGGCTGGCTCAGGTTGCCGAGCAGGCGCATGCGCTCGGCCAGGGGCACCGGCGGGTGCTTGACGCCACCGCCGCTCATCACCGCCGAGATATAAATCCAGACCATGAATGAACCGGCGAGCAGCAGGCCCGGGATGATGCCGGCGATGAATAGCTTGCCCACCGAGTTTTGCGTCATCGATCCGTAGATGATCATGTTCACCGAAGGCGGGATGAGAATGCCCAGCGTACCGCCTGCGGCAAGCGACCCGAGCGCCTCCTTCATCGGATAACCGTGCTTGGACAGCGATGGCAGCGCGACGGTACCGATGGTTGCCGCGGTGGCGACCGAGGATCCCGAGGTGGCGGCAAAAAGCGCGCAGCAGCCGATGTTGGTATGGAGCAGGCCGCCGGGCAGGCCTCCAAGCCATGCGGCAAAAGCCGAATACATCCGGTCGGCCATACCGCTTCGCAGCAGCAACTCGCCGAGCAACACGAACAGCGGTATCGCGGTAAGACCGTTCTCGCTCATGGTGCCCCATGCGACCGAGGCCGAGGACGCGAGAAACGCATCGCCGTAGGCGAGCATGCCGCCGCCCAGGCCGACGAGCATCATTACCGCTGCGATCGGCAGGCCGAGCAGCATCAGCCCGACCATGATGAAGAATGCGGTGACGCCGATGGCGATCATGCTCATGATTTTGCCTCCGGTGCGTTGATGGCGCCCGCGGCGTCAAGCGCGCCGCGCGCCCTGATGTCGTCGAGCTCCTCCTTCAATTCGTCCTTGGTGCCCTTGGGCTGGAACTCGGTGTCGAGATCGTCGATGCGCCCGCTGACCAGTAGCCAGATCGCCCGCAGGGCGTAACCAAAAGTGACGATGGTAAAGACCGCAAGCACGGCGACCCATACATACTGCGGATACTTGATTGGCGTTGCCCAGGGTGTTTGTGCCGTGCTGTTCATGGAGATGGAGTCTTGCATGCTGTACCAGGCCATGGCAATCAGGCCCAGCGCCGTGAGCGCAAGGAACACCATGCTCAACAGGTTGAGCAGCGCGCGTGGGATGCGCCCGAAGCGTTCATGCAGCAGGTCGATGCGGATGTGCGCGCGCGACATCAGCGCGAGGGTGAAGGCGAGGGCCGCGCCGACGGCGAGGCAGTAGCCGCCCAGTTCGTCCACACCCTGCAACGACTGGTTGAATAACTTCCGCATGGCCGTCTCGACCGCGACGGCAAAGGACAATAGCAAAAATACCAGCCCGAACAGCGTCGCCAGCACGGTTTCAAGTTGTTTCATCACATCCCCCTGTTCGATTTGCGCCGCCATAAAGCAAAACGCCCCGCCATTTCGGGGCGGGGCGTTGCGTTGCGGCGTCTTACTTCATCCCGATGAGGGGACCGACCACTTTCTTCCAGTTGTCCGAGCAGCCCGGATTGACCTTGTCGCAGGCCTCGGACCAGGCGGGCAGGGAAATGTCGCGTACCGCACCCTGGACAAACGCCAGGTCCTTTGCCGTGGGCTTGACCAGCGTCATCTTGTATTTCTTGCCGGTCGTGCAGGGGTCCTGACCGAGGTTGCAACGCATGCCGTCCGACCAGAGTTCCTCCGAATACTTCCAGATATCGTCGGTCAGGCCTTCGATCGCCGTGCGCAGTTTTTGCTGCTGGTCCGTGGGCAGCTTTTTCCACGCGTTCATGTTGATCGCGTAGCCCTGGACCGCAACCTGCAGACCGAGCGCATAAACGTGCGTGGCCGATTCGGGCCAGCCTGCCGAGTTGGCGGAGGACGGGCCGGTCACGGCGCAGTCGATGGTGCCCAGCGACAAGGCCTGGGCCACTTCGCCGAAGGCCATGGTGACCGGGGTTGCGCCGACCTTTTCCATGAACTTGGCCATCACGCCGTCCAGAATACGCACCTTGAGGCCCTTGAGGCTGGAGAGGTCCTTGATGACCGGCTTGCAGAAAATGACCTGCGGACCGAAGGGCCACACGCCCAGCAGTTTGGTGTTGAACTGTTGTTGCAGGCGCAGGTCGACGAAGTCCTGGTAGGCGGTGACGACTTTTTTCGCCATCTTGTAGTCGGTGTTGAGGCCGACAAGGTCAAGGCCGAGGATCGTCGGCTCATCGCGCGACACCTGACCCATGCGCAGTCCGACGATATCGAAGAGGCCGGTTTTCATGACGCGCAACTGCTCGAATTCCTTGATGCCGGTCGAATCGAGGGTTTTGTAGTCCATCTCGATCGGCAGGCCGGTCTTCTTGGTGAAGTTCTCAAAAAAGGGCTGCTCGCGATTTTTTAGGATATTGCCCGTGGAGAGCGGCATGCCCATTACGCGCAGCTTGGTTTTTTCCTGCGCCGAGGCGGGCAGGGCCAGCGCGGCGGCGGCTGCCAGGCACGCGGCGATGGCGGTTAGTTTGCGAAGTTTCACCAGAATCTCCTCTTCTTCATGGGTAATCAAATCGATGACGGATTAAACAAAGTGACGCAAAACAAACTGCGGGCGCGTTCAGATCCCTGAAAACCAAACGCACTCTTTTCGTGCATTCGAGCATATCACGCACTGACGCTGCGTACATCCATACACAAAGCCCTTGCACCCGGGCGCGGCCCGTGAAGTGCCGGCCAAGCTACCCGCCTGGATACCAGACAAGAAACGCAAGTCGCGTGCCATGCCAAGTCCCGCTGGAATATCATCAGAGCAGTAAGTGCTGGTCGATGTTACGAACAAAAGAGATATCGAGTGAGGGAGCGGAAAATGAAACGACTGGAAGGAAAAACGGCGCTGGTCACCGGGGGCAACACCGGCATTGGCCGCGCCATCGCACTGGCTTATGCCGCCGAGGGCGCCGACGTTGCGATCGCGTGGATTGACCGGGAAGCGGAAGCCGACAGCTTGGTGAAGGAAATCACCGCGCTTGGGCGGCGTGCCGTCGCGCTGCGTTGCGACGTTTCGAAAGAGGCTGATGTAGCGGCCATGTTCAAGGGCATCGATGCGGCCTTCGGCCACCTCGATATCCTGGTGAGCAACGCCGGCATACAGCGCCCGCAGGCCATTACCGACATGAGTGTCGATGACTGGGACCACATGATGTCCGTGCATTTGCGTGGCGCATTCCTGGTGTCGCGTGAAGCGGCCAAACGCATGATTCCGGCCGGTCGCGGCTGGATGATTTTCACCTGCTCGCAACTGGGGTACATCGGCCGCGAACGCTATACGGCGTATTCGGCGGCCAAGGCCGGGCTGATCGTGTTCATGCGCTCGCTTGCCAAGGAGATGGCCCCGCAAGGCATCCTGGTCAACGGTGTTGCGCCGGGAATGGTCGACACCGGATTCGATCCGCTGTCAGAGGACGTGAAGCGCGCCCACGCGCAAAGCCTGCCGCTCAAGCGCCTTGGCACGCCCGATGACATGACCCCGGGTTATGTGTTCCTTGCCACGGATGAGGCGCGCTACTACTGCGGTCAGTTGCTGCACCCCAACGGCGGCGAGATCATGCCCTAGCGACATTGAATCCATCGTCATGCCCGAAGGTGCGGGCATGACGATGACGTGCGTTCGGGAATGCGCCTGTGTCGCGCGTTGATGCCCTAGAACAGGTGCACCGACAGCGGTGCGAAAAACCCGATCAGGCAGAACACCACGGCCGCCACGCCAAGCGCCGCCGAACCCCACATCAGGGCGACTACGCCGGTGATCACTTCAGCCGAGGCGAGAACGATGGCGATCTGCGTCGCGGCAGAAGCCAGTTCGTAATGGTGATACGCAGCGAGGTTGCGGTCGCGCTTTTTCTCGGCTTCCTTGGCGCGTGCCGCCAGTTCCTTGCGGCCTTCTTGCGTTTCGGGCTCGCTGTCGTAACGGGCCGAGGTCTTTTTCCATTCGTCGATGCGCTTTTGCAGCAGCTCCTTGTTTTGCGCGTTGGTTGCGCGGGCGAGCTCCAGCTCTGCCGACTCGGCGGCGGTGCGCAGCGTGGTCATGCGTATGGTCTTGGCCTGGAAAAACGCCCAGTGGTTGGAGGCCTCGATGTTCAGCGTCAGCGCCAGTGTTTGTGCGCTTTTGCCCAGTGTCTCCGAGAACGCCAGAACCACGGCGAGAATGGAGATGAACATGGCGATTTTTTTGTTGGACGGATCGAGATGCGCGCCTCCGGACATGGAGCCCTCCTGACAGGTTGTTGAACATTGAATGGGCGCAATGATGCCACTGTTTTATGGCGGGGATAAGCCTCCCGGTATTACGGAAATATTGCGGCAAATTCGGCTTGCCGCGGCGCGGTTTAACCGCCGGCGCAAGACCGGGGCAAGCGCATGCTCAGGCGCTGGCGAGGCGTACGGCGCGGCTTGTCGCCACCTTCGCGTCGAGTTGTTCGCGCAACACCTCGCCGAGCAGAATCACCGCGGGTCCGGAACCGGTTCCGGCGGCAAGGGCCGCAAGCTGGATGAGCGTCCCATAGTGCGCGCTGCATCCAGGCGCTGAAACATTCTCGACAATCGCGACCGGGGTGTCGCAGTGCATGCCGCGCCCAATCAGGCCCGCGCTGATTGCATCCGCCTGACCTGCGCCCATATAAATTGCGGCGGTATCGGCGGCGAGCACGCACGACATCCAGTCACCGGCGTGCTCAGCCTCACCCACGCGCGGCGTGACAAACACGACATTGCGAGACAAGCCGCGGCGTGTCAGTGACACCCCGATCTGAGCGCTCGCGGCAAGCGCGGCGGTAATACCGGGAACGATTTCAAACGGAATGCCGGCCGATGAGAGGGCGTCTATTTCTTCCTGCGCCCGGCCGAACAACATCGGATCGCCGCCCTTGAGTCGCACCACGATTTTGTGCTTTTGCGCGGCGTCGATGAGGCGTTTGTTGATGAACTTCTGTGCGGTCGAATGCCTGCCGCAACGTTTGCCGACCGCGATTTTTTCCGCCTTCGTCGCAAGGGCCAGCGTGTCCGGGTGAACCAGCGCATCGTGGAACACGATGTCCGCCGATTCGAGCAGGCGCGCTGCGCGCAGCGTCAAAAGATCCGGCGCACCGGGGCCCGCGCCGACGAGAAAGACGGTTCCGCTCATGCCATGTCAGTAATTTGTGACGGCGCGCGCGTGCCGCAGGGAGTGCGCCAGCCTGTGCGCGGCTCCACGAAATCCGCGGTCCGGCCGTTCAAGGCAGCGGAACCGGTGTAGGGCATCCCGTATGCGTCGAGGTAAGTTTGAATTTCCTCGTTGGTCCAATCCCGCAACAGTGGGAACACCGGGGCGTTGCCACCCATTGCGAGGAGATCCGCTGAAGGCGCGGAGACCACCCAGGCAGCGGCACCAAGGATCGCGCCGGCGACCGGACTAATCCGGTTGATCGTGTACTGGTAGCGCTGCCGGACTGACTTGATAAGGTTCAAGGCTTCAGCGCCGAGGGGGGCGGATTCAAGCGCGACGATGCTGATGTCCAGACTGCGTCTCAGGATGACATGCGTCATCACCATGTCTGCAGCGGAGAGGCGCGATGCCAGCGTCGCAGGTACGTGCTTTGCGGCAATGTCCTCAAGGGTCGACTCAAGCGCGGCTATCTTTTCGGCCAGTCGCGGACTGAATTTTTTCGTCTTGAAAAATTGTTTGAACATGACCGGAGTCCGGCTTAAGCGGCGAGACGGCGCCGGAACAGCGGTTGCGGGCGCTCGACCGAGATCTGGTAGGCATCGGTAAAGTCATTGAATGCGGACAAGGCCTCTTTCGCATCTTCGCCGTCACGCAGGGCGATGGCGTCGAAACCGACGCGCGACAGGTAGAAAATATTGTCGCGCAAGACATCGCCGATGGCGCGCAGCTCGCCGCTGTAACCGTAGCGTTCGCGCAGCAGCCGTGCGGTCGAATAGCCGCGCCCGTCGGTAAAGGCCGGAAAGAGTACGGCGATCAGCGGCAGCACGGCAAAGTCGGTGGCGAGGAGCGAGGGCTCGTCATCGGGCTTGAGCCATACGCCGGTGCGGCCGACACGCGAGACCAGCACTTCGCGCTTGCTCAACCACAACGAGAGCGGCACGATCACGTCGCCGGATGCGGGAAAGGTTTCTCCCTCCTGGAGCAGTTTCCAGGTGTCGGCGGTGATTTTCTGGTGCTTGATGAGTGTGGGCATGATGGACTCCTGTTGCAATGTTCAGGCGAGGGCCGCCGCTTGCGCGGGGCGGGCATACACCTGCTGCTTGAAGGGTTCGAGGCCGATGCGGCGCACGGTGTCGATAAAGCGCTCGTCCTCGCCTTCGCGTTTGGCGATGTAGCAGTCGATGATCTTCTCGACCACGTCGGGGATTTCCTCCTGGGCAAACGAGGGTCCCAACACCTTGCCGAGCGAGGCTTCCACGCCCTGCGAGCCGCCGATCGACACCTGGTACCACTCCTCGCCGGCCTTATCCACGCCAAGAATGCCGATATGGCCGACATGGTGATGACCGCAGGAGTTGATGCAGCCGGAAATGTTGAGGTCGAGCTCGCCGATGTCGTACAGGTAATCAAGGTCGTCAAAGCGGCGCTGGATGGCGTCGGCGACCGGGATGGACTTGGCGTTGGCGAGCGAGCAAAAATCGCCGCCCGGGCAGGCGATGATATTGGTCAGCAGGCCGATGTTCGGTGTGGCGAGTCCCAGGGACCTGGCGGCCTGCCAAAGCGCCACCAGGTCTGACTTGCGCACATCGGCAAGAATCAGATTCTGCTCGTGCGAAACACGCAGTTCGCCAAACGAGTAGCTGTCCGCAAGCGCCGCGATGGCATCCATCTGGTCGGCGGTGGCGTCACCGGGCGCAACGCCGGTCTGCTTGAGCGACAGCGTCACCGCCGTATATCCCGGAACCTTGTGCGCGTGCACGTTGCGTTTCACCCAGGCGGCGAAGCCGGGGCGCGTCGCAAGCGCCACATCGAACTCGGCATCCTGCGCGGGCAGGGTCTGGTACTGCGGGCGTGTAAAGCGCGCCTCGATGCGCTCGATTTCCTCGGTGATGAGTGTCGCCGGGCCGTCCTTGAGATGGGCCCATTCTTCCTCGACTTTTTGCGCGAACACCGCAGGCGTGAGTTCCTTGACCAGGATCTTGATGCGCGCCTTGTACTTGTTGTCGCGGCGGCCGTAGCGGTTGTACACGCGCAATACGGCATCAAGGTAGGTCAGAAGGTGCTGCCAGGGAAGGAACTCGCGGATGAAGTGACCGATGATGGGCGTGCGGCCGAGGCCGCCACCGACCAGCACGCGAAACCCCGTTTCGCCAGCGGCATTCTTGACCGCCTGCAGGCCGATGTCGTGCACCTGTATGGCGGCGCGGTCGGTGGTTGCGCCCGTTACGGCGATCTTGAACTTGCGCGGCAGGAATGCGAACTCAGGATGCAGCGTGGACCACTGCCTGATCAGTTCACACCAGACGAAGGAATCAACGATCTCGTCGGGAGCGACGCCGGCGAAATGGTCGGTCGTGGTATTTCGCACGCAATTGCCCGAGGTCTGGATCGCGTGCATTTCGACCGAGGCGAGCTCGGCGAGGATGTCCGGCACCGATTCAAGCGCGGGCCAGTTGTACTGGATGTTCTGGCGCGTGCTGAAGTGGCCATAGCCGCGGTCATAAGTGCGCGCGATGTGCGCGAGCTTGCGCAGTTGTTTGGCTGACAGCAGGCCGTAGGGAATCGCGACGCGCAGCATGGGCGCATGGCGCTGCACATATAGTCCGTTTTGCAGGCGCAGCGGACGGAAGTCGTCTTCAGGCAGCTTGCCGGCCAGATAGCGGCGCGTCTGGTCGCGAAACTGCGCGACGCGCTCATCGACAATGCTTTGGTCTATTTCGTCGTAGTGGTACATCGCTTCACCCGAAGTGTTTTCAGTCCCCCGTTTGCGGGGTTGCAAAAGTGCATTGGCTTGTAGGGATGCTTCCCAGGCAGGACGCAATCGTAATAAACTCTGGTTATTATTAAAAAGAATAACAATAGATATATAAATAACTAATTCGTATATAAAGAAAGTAAGGTCATGAATTTCCAGCAATTACGTTACGTGCGTGAAACCGTTCGACAGGGCTTGAACCTGACCGAGGCGGCCAATGCGCTGCATACCTCGCAGCCGGGGGTCTCCAAGCAGATCAAGGAATTCGAGGAGGAACTGGGGATCGAAATCTTTGAGCGGCGCGGCAAGCGCTTTGTCGCGCTGACCGAACCGGGCAGTGCCGTGCTCAAGATTGTCGAGCGCGTGTTGCAGGAGGTGGACAACCTCAAGCGCGTCGGCGGCGAGTTCCAGGACAAGCGCGCCGGCACGCTCACCATCGCAACGACGCACACCCAGGCGCGCTATGCCCTGCCGAAAATCGTGCACGAGTTCAAGCAGCGCTACCCCAAGGTCAAGCTCACGCTGCAGCAGGGCAGCCCGTCGCAACTGGCGCAGATGGCGCTGACCGGCGAGGCCGATATCGCCAGCGCCACCGAGGCGCTGGACCATTATCCGCAGTTGCTGGCGCTGCCCGCCTACACCTGGCATCACTCGGTGGTGGTGCCACCGAAGCATCCGCTGGCCAAGCTTGAGCGCCTGACGCTGGAAGAACTGGCCAAGTACCCCATCGTCACCTACGACGCCGCATTTACAGGCCGCTCACATATCGATGAAGCCTTTACCGCGCGTGGCCTGGCGTTTGATGTGGTGCTCTCGGCCATCGACGCCGACGTTATCAAGACCTATGTTGAATTGGGTCTCGGGGTGGGTATCGTTGCGGCCATGGCCTTTGATCCCAAGCGCGACAACCACCTGCGCGCCATCGACGCGGGCCACCTGTTCCGGTCTTCGACAACGCGTGTTGCACTGCGGCGTGGCACCATGTTGCGTGGCTATGCGTATGAGTTTGTCGAGCTGTTTGCGCCGCAGCTGACGCGCAAGACCATAGACCGTGCCATGTCGGGCGGGCAGGAGAGTTACGAGCTGTAGCGTAACGACGAAGCCCGGCCCGAGCAGGAGAAAAGCGGCGCTTTTTGAGGTGCTTTTAGACGATTGTCTAAGCGCGAAAGGCTCATTTCGCTGTCATACTGACTAACTCCTGCTACTGACTCGCGCGGCGCGGCGGCGGTACATCGCTTCGACCGGGCCTTTTCTTGAAACGTCACTTCCCCAATCTGGCCATCGTGTTTGTTTACGCCGCGTTCGCGGCGGTGTGGGTGGCTGTGTCCGGTTACCTGCTGACCCTGGTCGTCACTGATCCGGAGTTGCTCAAACGCATCGAACTGGTCAAGGGCCTCGCCTTTGTGGTCGTCTCAAGCGGCCTCCTTTATGTGTTGCTGAATGTGGGGCGCGATGAGCCGAGGGGCACCGAAACAAACCGTGTGGTGCCCGACCCCGGGCGCAGGCATCGCGCGAAGATTGCGATCGCCATTCTGGCGCTGATCGCACCGCTGCTAGGCCTGTCCGTTGTGTCCTTGTATTCGGGGCAGGTTGAAAATGACGCGAAAATGGATCTCTCGGCCATTGCGAACCTGAAGGCCGGACAGATTGAATCCTGGTTGGCGGAACGCCGTGGCGATGCGACCGCGCTTGCGGGCAGTACCGGTTTTGTCATGCGCGTTGCCAATTTTCAACGCGCCGGCGGCGAAAAAGAACGTGAAGTTATTCACGATCGATTGCTTTCCCTGCAGCGGGCGTTCGACTACGACAGCATCACCTTGGTCGATGTGCGCGCGCAGCCGCTGCTGCTCGTGGGGCAATCTGTTGCCATGACGGCGGAAATTTCGGTCTTGGTTGCCGCCGCGATCAGAGACCGTCAGATCAAGGTGAGTGAGTTGCACAGCGCCCCGGGCGCGGATGTTCATCTGGACATCATCGTTCCGCTCCTGCTGCATCAAAATGGCGCCGAAGTCGCGCAAGGGGCCGCTGTACTGCGCATCAGCGCGGCGCGATTCCTATACCCGCTTATCATCGGCTGGCCGACCAGCAGCCAGAGCGGCGAGTCGCTGCTGGTGCGCCGCGATGGTGACAGCGTGATTTATCTGAATGAGCTTCGCTATGACAAGAATGCGTCCCTGAAGCTCCGCGTGCCGCTTACGGAGACGCAGGTGCCGGCCGTTCAAGCGGTTCTTCGCAACAAGCCCGGCATCATAAGCGGCAAGGATTACCGCGGTACGCTGGTTCTCGCGGCGTTCAGGCCGGTCGCCGGCACCACATGGCACGTCATTGCCAAGGTTGACCGCGCCGAAATTCTCGCGCCCCTTTATACGCTGGCCGGCTGGATCGGCCTGATCGCCCTCGTTGCCGCAACGGCGGTAGGGGCGGCGCTGTTTGCGTTGTTCCGGCAGCAGCGCGTGGCCGACCTGCTCTCTGCACAAGTGCAGGCCAAGGCCTTGTTCGCCAAATTTTATGAATTGCCGTTTGTCGGACTCGCCGTCACATCGCCCTCGTCAAAACGCTGGGAGCAATTCAACGACCAGCTATGCGTGATTCTGGGCTACTCGCGTGACGAGCTGGCGC
>CAITSH010000540.1 GCA_903895005.1 uncultured Pseudomonadota bacterium | reverse complement strand
GCCGCGAAGGCCTCGTTGATCTCCCAGGCATCGAGGTCGTTAAGTCCGAGGCCATGCCGTTGCAGGATGGGCGTGGCGGCGTGTACCGGGCCGAGGCCCATTTGCGCCGGGTCAAGGCCGGCCCACTGACTGTCCAGTATGCGGCCTATGGGCGCAAGGCCCATACGCTTGACCGCATCTTCACCGGCGAGCAGTACCCATGCCGCACCGTCGGTGATCTGTGATGAATTGCCTGCGGTGACGTTGCCATACTTGCGATCGAAAAAGGGCTTTAGCTTGGCGAGATTTTCCGCGGTAGAGTCCACGCGCATGCCGTCGTCGCCATTAAATAGCGTGCCCTCCGGGCCGTAAAGCGGCGCAATCTCGGCCTGCAGTCCGTCGTGGGCATTGTTGAGCCAGCCCGCTTCTTGCGAACGGATGACGCGGGCGTGGCTGCGTGCCGAGTATTCATCCATTTGCCTGCGGGTAATGCCAAAGCGGTGCGCGACGTTCTCCGCAGTCTGCCCCATCAGCAGGCCGCATACCGGATCGGTAAGGCCGCGCATGATGCCGATCACCGGGTTGAGCAGTTCGCCCGGCTTGAGCTTGAGGAACATGCCGAGCTTTTGCATCGGCATGCGCGCGCCCATGAAGGCCGAGAACCACGACACCATGCGGTCCGAGTAAAGCAGCGGTGCGCGCGACAGCGCGTCGGTGCCGCCGGCGAGCACCAGTTGCGAGCGCCCGCTCTGGATGTTGGCCATGGCCGAATCAATCGATTGCATACCCGATGCGCAGTTACGCATTACCGTCCAGCCCGGCACCTTGAAGCCACAGCCCATTCGCAGTGCCGCAACGCGGCCGATGTTGACCTCGTCGACCGAGGGTGCGGCGCAGCCGAGAATGACCTCGTCGAGCTCGGTTGGCGCGAAGGGCTGGCGCGAAAGCAGCACCTTGCCTGCCGCGGTGGCAAGGTCGCTCGCCGCAAAGGGGCCCGGCTTGTTGCGCGACTTCAGGAATGGCGTGCGTGCGCCATCAATGATGTAAATCGGCTGGTTCATGTCAGTGCCCGGTGGAAATGCATCGGTGATGCCGCATGAAGGTACCCTTTGTTGGCCTGTGTTGGCGCGCTCAGGCAGCCGCTTTTTGCGCCGTCGGCTGCTGTAGCGCGCTGCGTCCGAAATCCTGCGGGAAATGGTCTACGCGGATCACCTCGTCACGCAGCCTGGAGGTATGCGCGAGATGGGCTCGGTCTTCGCTGCTGATGACGCCGGCGGCGAGTGCCGCTGCGACCAGTTCGGCTGGCGTGCGTCCGGAGATGGATTTGGCTTTTTGCGCGCTGCGGATTTTTGCGTCTATGGCTTCGGCCTTGATGGTAGCAATGAGTGCCGCTTCGAGACAGCCTATGCCTTCGTCCTCGTTTTTTGGCAGGTACATGCCGGAGGTCAGGCGGTCGCGTGTCGCCGAGGGTTCAATCAGCAGGCGCGCGACGCGATGGCCCAGCGCATCGGAGGGCGGTGCCAGCCGTGCGCCGAGCGGAAACACTACAAAGCGCAGCCCGAAGCACAACAACGCGTTGGGGAAATTCGACACCACGCCGCGCAGCGCTTCCTGGATGCGGTAGAGCGCGTCCTGCATCGCCCAGTGCATCAGCGGCGCGTCCTCGTGCTGGCGCCCATCCTCCTCGTAGCGTTTGAGCGTTGCCGAACACAGGTACATCAGTGACAGCACGTCGCCCAGGCGGGCTGACAGTTTTTCCTTGCGCTTGAGCTCGCCGCCATAGAACACCATCGACACATCGCAAAGCCAGGCGAAGGCCGCCGCGTAGCGGTTGAGCTGACCGTAGTAGCGCCGCGTTTCGGGCGCGGCGCGCGAAGGGCTGCCCGATACCAGTCCGCCGGTGAGCCCGAGCACGAAGGCGCGCACCTTGTTGCTGATGGTGAAGCCGACGTGCCCGAACAGCGCCGCATCAAAATCGGCCACCGCCTTGCCGCTGTTTTGCTCGCGCGTTGCGGCGATTTCTTTCAGCACATAGGGATGGCAGCGGATCGCGCCCTGGCCGAAGATGATCAGGCTGCGTGTGAGGATGTTGGCGCCCTCGACGGTGATGGCGATGGGCAGCTGCTGGTAGGCGCGGCCCATGAAGTTGGCCGGGCCAAGGCAGATGCCCTTGCCTCCCAGAATGTCCATGGCGTCATTGACGCAAATGCGGCCGCGTTCGGTCAGGTGGTATTTGACGATGGCCGAAATCACCGAGGGCTTTTCCCCCAGGTCGAGACCGGACACGGTAAAGACGCGTGTGGCGTCCATCATGTACAGGTTGCCGCCGATGCGCGCGAGGGCTTCCTCTATGCCCTCAAACTTTCCGATGGCGGTCTTGAACTGGCTGCGCACGCGCGCGTAGGCGCCGGTGGCGCGCGCCGCGAGCTTGCTGTAACCGACGCCCGAGGTCGGCAGCGAAATCGAGCGGCCTGCCGCGAGGCATTCCATGAGCATGCGCCAGCCCTGGCCGGCCATCGCAGGGCCGCCGATGATCCAGTCAAGCGGCATGAATACATCGCGGCCCCAGTTCGGTCCGTTCTGGAATGTGGCGTTGAGCGGCATGTGGCGCTGGCCGATATTCACGCCCGCGGTGTCCGTGGGTACGAGGGCGCAGGTGATGCCGAGGTCTTCTTTTTCACCAAGCAAATGCTCGGGGTCGTACAAACGGAATGCGAGTCCGAGCAGCGTCGAGATCGGGCCCAGCGTGATGTAGCGCTTTTCCCAGGTGACGCGCATGCCCAGTACTTCCGTGCCGTTCCACATGCCCTTGCAGATAACGCCAAGGTCCGGAATGGACGCGGCGTCCGACCCCGCATTCGGGTTGGTCAGTCCGAAGCACGGGATCTCAAGTCCCTTGGCAAGACGCGGCAGGTAATAGTTCTTTTGGTCATCGGTGCCGTAGTGCAGCAACAGTTCGGCCGGGCCGAGCGAATTGGGCACCATTACCGAAACCGCCGCTGCACCGCAGCGTGTGGAGAGCTTCATCACCACCTGCGAATGCGCGTAGGCCGAGAACTGCTTGCCGCCGTAGGCCTTGGGAATGATCATCCCGAGGAAGCCCTTGTCCTTGATGAATTGCCAGACATGCGGCGGCAGGTCCTGGTAGACGTGGGTCGATTCCCAGTCGTTGGCGATGCGGCAAAGCTCTTCGGTCTCAACGTCCAGAAAGTTTTGTTCCTCGGCCGATAGCTTTGCCGGGGGAATCGCCAACAGCTTGTTCCAGTCCGGTTTGCCGGAAAAAAGATCACCGTCCCACCAAACGGTGCCGGCATCGATGGCGTCGCGTTCGGTTTGCGACATGGCCGGCATGATGCGCCGGAACGCCGCGAGTGCCGGACCGCTGAGGAGGGCACGCCGCAGGGCGGGGATATTCAGGATAACGGCCGCCGCGACAAACACGGCGTCGACGGCAAATATCCACCATGATGGAGTGCTGGCGCTGGTGAGCATATACAACATGCCTGCGAGTGCCGCTGTCCAGGCGAGCCCGGGGGCGCGGACATAGGCGAGTCCGACCAGGACGACGAGGGAAAGCACAAGAAATCCGATCATCGCTGACTCCTTTTCCTTTAGTGCTGCGGCTTGCCCCGATTTTTATGGCTTATCGGTTGGTGCTTAGACCGAACTCGATTTTCAGCACATGGCTGTTGCCTTCGTTTGCGACTCTGTTGCAAATCTGGTCCGTGGCCGGGCGAGAGCCACAGATTGCCTCCATTTTGTTCCTGTATCAAGCAAGGCGGTAAAACACCACTATGCGCTTGTTTTATCGGCTGGCGTCCCCATTTCCTTGAATTATCACGGCTTCCGGCGGATTTTACCGACTGTGCCGCGGCTATTCCGCTACCATCGCAGATTGGGTCCGCGCCCTGTTGTGCGCAAGTTTGCGCCCCGTCCCGGTCTCAGGTGCTTTGCTTGGCGCGCACTCTCCACTCCCGGCCGTGGCGCGCACGGTCCAATTCGAACACTCATTCAGGTTTTTTTAATGTCCGCTCATCACCACTCCGCCGCTTCGTCTGCTCCCATTCCCGCCGGATCGCAGCAGGGCAAGCGGCGCAACGAATGGCGCGCCGCGAAAATGCTGCTGCCCTACTTGTGGGAGTACAAGGGCAGGGTGTTGCTGGCGCTGGCGTTCCTGGTTACCGCCAAGCTCGCCAACGTTGGCGTGCCCCTGGTTCTCAAAGACATAGTGGATTCGCTTGATACGCGCACGGCTGTGCTGGTGATGCCCCTCGCTCTCCTGGCCGCCTACGGTTTTTTGCGCTTTTCGACGGTGTTTTTCGCCGAGTTGCGCGATGTGGTGTTCGTGCGTGTCACGCAGCGCGCCATCCGGCGCATCGCTCTCACGGTGTTCCGCCACCTGCACACGCTCAGCCTGCGCTTCCACCTCGAACGCCAGACCGGGGGCGTTTCACGCGACATAGAACGCGGCACGCGCGGGGTGAGTTCGTTGATGTCCTACATGCTGTTCTCCATCATTCCCGTAATCCTGGAATTCAGCCTGGTTGCCGCCATCCTTTTGACCAAGTTCGACTGGCGTTTTGCGGCGATTACCTTTGCTGCGGTCGCGTTGTACATTTTTTTCACCGTCGCTGTAACCGAATGGCGCATGGACATCCGGCGCCAGGCTAACGAACTCGACTCCAGAGCGAACACCCGCGCCATCGACAGCCTGCTCAACTACGAGACGGTGAAGTACTTCAACAACGAGGGCTTTGAGGCAAGGCGCTACGACGACAGCCTGCAAAAATACGAGAATGCGGCGGTCAAGAACGAGGTTTCGCTGGGGCTGTTGAATATCGGGCAGAGTTCCATCATCGCCATCGCGGTGACCCTGCTGATGATCCTCGCCTCACAGGGCGTGGTTGACAAGACGCTGACGCTGGGCGACCTGGTGCTGGTCAACGGGTTGTTGATCCAGCTCTACATTCCGCTCAACTTTCTCGGCATGGTCTACCGCGAAATCAAGCAGTCCCTGCTCGACATGGATCGCATGTTCAAGCTGCTTGAGGAAAATCGCGAAATCGCCGACCGGCCGGATGCGGCGGCACTGCAGCCGGGCGCGAAGGCGTTGCGCTTTGAGGCGGTGAATTTTTCATACGAGCCCAAGCGCCAGATCCTGTTCGACCTGTCCTTCGACATGCCTGCTGGCAGCAAGGTGGCGGTCGTGGGGCATTCGGGTTCGGGAAAATCCACGCTGGCGCGCCTGCTGTACCGTTTTTACGATGTGTCGGGCGGGCGCATCAGCATCAACGGCAGCGACATCCGCGATTTGCAGCAATCGACGTTGCGCGCGGCGATCGGCATCGTTCCGCAGGACACGGTGCTCTTCAACGACACGGTGTTCTACAACATCCAGTACGGCAGGCCCGACGCCAGCCGCGAAGAGGTGTTTGAGGCGGCGCGCGCGGCGCATATTCACGACTTCATCGAGTCTCTTCCCGACAAGTACGAAGCGCGCGTTGGTGAGCGCGGCCTTAAACTTTCCGGCGGTGAGAAGCAGCGCGTGGCCATTGCGCGCGCAATCCTGAAAAACCCGTCCATCCTGATTTTTGACGAGGCGACCTCGGCACTCGATTCGGAAACCGAGCAGTCCATCAACGCCGAGTTGACGCGCATCGCCAAGGGACGCACGACTCTCGTGATTGCCCACCGCCTGTCAACGGTGATGGACGCCGACCAGATTCTGGTTATGGATGCGGGCCGGATCGTTGAGCGTGGCGGCCATCGAGAACTGCTGGACAAGGGCGGCGCCTACGCGCAGATGTGGGCCTTGCAGCAGCAGGAGGAGGAAAAAAAGGCGCAGGCGGCCGACTGAAATCCAGCCGGCCGGTGCCGCCCGCGATTTACTGCAGGAATTCGTTGGTAAAAAGATCGGCGAGCGGCGATTCTTTTTGCACGATGCCCTGTTCGACGTAAAATTTTTGCAGCGCAACCAGTCGTTCGCGATCCATGGCACCAAGCGTCGCCTGCCCAGGGTACACGTACGCGTTGTAGAGCTTGAAGGTCTCTTCGACAAAGGCCTCGCGACCTTTATTGGCCGGCACCGCGGCAACGTAATCGGCGACCGCACCCTTGGGGTCTTTCATGATGTCGGCGAGGCCGCGCAGCGTGGCGCGGACAATTTTACGCACCAGGTCGGGACGCTTCTTGATGACATCGTCGGAAACCAGGATGGCCTGGGCCATGCTCTTGGTGTAATCAAACGCCGGCATGATTTTCATTTTCGCGCCGGTGGCCTGCACCTCGGCGATCCACTCGGGGACGCTGGTCATGGCATCGGCTTTCTTGGCGGCGAACAATTGCCAAACGCCGGCCGGTCCCGCCGCCTGTGCCTCGACGTCGTTCTTGCTCAGGCCGGAGCTGGCGAGCATACCGAGCAGCGCGTAGTAGCCGCTGTCGGCGTAACTCATTACCGTGACGGTCTTGCCCTTCAGGTCCTTGGGGCTGTTGATGCCGGAGCTTTCCATGACCGCGAGCTGTGTCATTGAGCGGCCGCCCAGCACGGCGACGGACTTAACGGGAATGCCGTTGGCCCGGGCGATGATGGGCGTGTCACCAAACGCCCCGCCTATGACCCCGTTGCCAGCGCCCAGTTGTTTGGCCACATCGAGGCCGCCGCGGCCCGGCTGGAAGGTGACCTTCAGGCCCTCCTTGGCGTAATAGCCGCGCTGCTGCGCCAGCATCCAGGGGGCAAAGGCGACCTGCGCAGTCGGTGCCGGCAGGAGATAGAGCACCTCCTCCAGTTGCTGCGCGGCGGCCGGCGTGCTGGCAAGCAGCAGGGCGGCCGAGGCGGTGGTGAGCGTGGACAGGAAGGCGCGGCGACTGTTCATGGTATTTCTCCGTGGCTGGGTTCTTGATTGGGTGGATTATGAGCGGTTTTTCGGCGTCGCGGTTGCGGTGCGGCGCGCGCGCTTGGCGCGCGGACGCGGCTGCGCGCCAAGGATGAGGCTGCACATGGTGTTGATGACCTCATCGTGTTGCGTGCCCGCCGGTGCGAGATGGCGGAAGATGATGAAGCCGTCCAGGGCCATCACGATCAGGTGCGCCAGTGCGGCCGTGTCGGTGCGGCGCCTCGTTGGCGGCAGCAGCGCGCCTATCATCGCTGCCAGCCGCTGTTCCATCCACTGCAGCAGCGTCGGCTTGTAGCCGTCGTCTGGCGCGACGGTGGAGATGGCCTGCATCATGTTGATGGCGAATCCGTTCTGTTCGGCCGGGATGTCACACCAAAGGGTCTGTAGCAGCCGCTGCAGGCGTTTGCGCGGGTCGCGGATTTCCGAGAGGCCTGCCTCAAGATCCTCGAGGCGCGCCTGCATCCAGGGCGTGTAAATCTCATAAAGGATCTCAAGCTTGGAGCCGAAATAAATATACACATTGGCGGTCGACATGCCTGCGGCTGAGGCAATCGCCGCCAGCGTGGTCGCGCCATAGCCGCGTGTCGCGAACAAGTCGAATGCCGCGGCCAGTATGGCCTCGCGTGATTCGGCCTTTTTTATCTGCGCCATCAATTACTCGGGTTTGATGCCCGCGGCCTTGACCACACCGGCCCATTTGTCGAGGTCGGCGGCGATCAGAGCTCGAAGCTCTGTTGCTGTGCCACGGACGATTTCGAAACCGGCGGGCCGCAGCCTGTCCCGTGTGTCGGTCTCTCCCATGGCCTTGAGGATTTCATCTCCGAGCTTGCGCACGATGTCCGGTGGCGTGCGCGCCGGCGCAAATATGGCATACCAAGCGGTGATCTGGTAACCGGGCACACCTGCTTCTATCACCGTAGGCAGGTCGCGCGCGCTGTCGATGCGTTTTGGCTCGGCGATGGCAAGGGCCCGCAACTTGCCTGCCTGCATCAGCGGGATCGCTGCGTTGATCGACGCGAGCATGACCTGCACGCGGCCGCTGGCAAGGTCGGTGAGTGCCGCGACCGATCCCTTGTAGGGCACATGCACGATGTCGGTGCCGGTGAGATTCTTGAATAATTCCATTCCCAGGTGGTGCGGTGTGCCTATGCCCACGCTCGCGTAGCTCAGCGCACCGGGCTTTTCGCGGGCGTGAGCAATCAGTTCGCGCACTGATTTCACCGGGAGGTCGTTGCTTACCAGCAGCACGAAGGGCGTTGCCGCGGCGAGCGCGACCGGGGCGAAATCCTGGCGCACGTCGAAGGGCATTTTCAGGAACATCGCCGGATTGATGGTCAGCGTGTTGGTGGCGAGTAGCAGCGTGTAGCCGTCCGGCGCCGACTTGGCGACGAATTCGGCGCCAATGTTGCCGCCGGCACCCGGTTTGTTCTCGACCAGCACCGGCTGGCCCCACTTGGCCAGCAGGTTCTGGCCGATGACGCGCGCCAGGAGGTCATTGCCGCCGCCCGCGCCAAAGGGCACGACCAGTCGGATGGGGCGAGACGGAAAGCCCGCGTCCGATTGCGCCATGGCCGTAAGCGCCGGCAGCGTGAACAAGACGAGTGTCAGGATGCGCTTGATCCATTTCTGCATGACGGGTTCTCCCATGCCTGTGGTGGTGGTGGTGGTGGTGGTGGTGGCGTGATGCCGGTGTTGTCTAGATTTTGTATTCGGGAAAGAGTCGGTCGGCAAGGCGCAGGCAGGCGTTCCAGTCCTTGGCCGCTGCCGCGCCCGGGTCATCCATCCGGTCCTGCTGCTGGGCGGCTGCGGTTTTGCACAAAGCCTCATCCATGATATTCACATCGGCGCCCCCGGCCAGCGCGGCAACCTGACCGCGGCAGGCCATTTCAAGAAAATGGTGGTCGATGTAGGCCTCTGGCAGCGTGCGGCCGCAGACCAAGGCGCCATGGTTGCGCAGTATGGCCACGCGTTCTTTGCCCAGACTGCGGATCAGCGGGTCGCGCTGGTCCATGTTGAACTCAAAGCCGCCAAAGTCGTGATAGGCGAGGCGACCGTAAAAATAAACCGCGTGCTGGCTTAGCATCAGCAACCCGTGCTTTTGCGCCGATACGCCGATGTTGGCCGGCGAGTGGGTGTGGAATACAGCGTTGAGGTCCGGGCGTGCCCTGAGGATGCCGGCATGGATGACGAGGCCGCCCCCGCGCAGGGGCGGGCTGTCCTGCAGAGGCTTACCGTCGAAATCGAACTTCAGCAGGTTCGAGGCGGTGATTTCCTCGAACATCATGGTCGGTGCCTTTATCAACAGGCTTCCCGGCTCGTCCGGCACGCGTACCGACAGATGGTTGTAGGTCAGGTCGCTGATGCCCAGATGGGCGAGCAGCCGGTAGCACGCGGCGAGTTCGACGCGGGCCTGCCATTCCGCCGCGGAGCTTGTATTGGGTTTGGCCGCGGCCTGGATCGCTTGTGCTGTCATGTTGCCCCGATGCGGTGAATGTGGCGGTGAATGAGTCGGTGTCCGAACATGTCCGGAATCTGCGCTCGTATCTATCTGATGGCTGGCATGTCGCGAGTATGACTTGAGGCTTGCTTGCACTTGCGCGTCCCGCATCGTTGGCGAATAATAATGAACATCATTCGTTTGTCAATCTGCGCACCGCCGCCGTGCCCGAACGCGCGCCGGGGTGCATCCAAGGAGGCCGCGCCAGGGTGCGGCAGCCGGAGGTATGAGTATGGCGGTTCACAGCACGGAATACCTGACGCGACTGGTCCAGTCCGACCGCGTCCATCATTCGGTGTACACCGATCCGGCAATTTTCGAGCTGGAAATGGACCGGCTTTTTGGGCGGGCGTGGCTTCTCGTTGGACATGAAAGCCAGGTTCGCAACCCCGGCGATTTTTTCACGACGCAGCTCGGGCGCGAACCGGTGATCGTCACGCGCCACACCGATGGCAGCCTGCAGGTGCTGGTTAACCGCTGCACCCATCGCGGTGCGCTGGTCTGTCATGAGGCGAAGGGCAGTGCGAAACAGTTTTCCTGTCCGTATCACGGCTGGACCTTCGGCACCGACGGGGCGCTGCGCGTTGTTCCGGTGCCACAGGGTTACGGGACCGACGCCGAGAAAAAATTTGCGGAGCTCGGGCTCGCGCGCGTGCCTCGTGTGGAGAGTTACCGAGGTTTCATTTTTGCCTCCCAGGCGGCAGCCGGCCCTTCGTTGCGTGACTTCCTCGGTCCATTGCACCGTTCTTTTGACGACCTGGTCGATCGCGCCCCAGAAGGCGACCTCGAGGTGGCGGGCGGCGTGTTCAAGCACGCCTACGACGGCAACTGGAAGCTTGTCATCGAAAATCACCTCGACGGGGTGCACCCGGCCTATGTGCACAGTTCCTCGGTATTCGCCGGGCGCGAGGCGCCAGACCCCGGGATCCCCGGCAGCTCGGAACGTTACGCCGACATTGCCGTGCGCCAGATGCGCCAGAATGGCGCGCCCGAGCAGGTCTGGGAAAACATCGGAGTATGGACGGCCGACTGGGGCCACGGGTTTCTTGGCGACTACCACTCGGACAGCCGCTTGGTGGTCGGACTCGACAACCCGGTGTTCGCCGAGTACCGCGCGCGTCTGGTGGCACTTCACGGCGAGGCACGGACCAAGGAAATTCTCGATGTGACGCGCTGGAACACCATCGTTTATCCCAGCACCTCGTTCATGAGCCAGTTCCGGCAACTGCGCATCGTCCATCCGCTGGCGGTCGATCGCACCGTGGTCTACACCTATTGTTTCAAGTTGAAAGGCGCGCCGGAGCAGATGTTTCGCGACACCGTGGCCTTTGCCAATGTCGTGAACGGCACCGCATCTTGGGTGCTGACCGATGATCTGGAGGTCTACGAGCGGGTGCAGCGCGGGTTGACTGCGAAGCTCCCCGAATGGGTTTATCTGGGGCGTGGATTTGGCGGCGACCAGTCCGAACCCGACGGTTCGCGCCGGGGTGGTACCGGCACCAGCGAGATTTTCATACGCAACCAGTTTGCCGCCTGGCTGCGGCACATGACGGCGGAGTCCTGAACATGGTGAAGACAATTGCAGTTCCGGATGCGTCGGCTGGAGCGGTGACGCAGTTTCTTTTTCACGAGGCGCGGCTGCTCGACTGCGGACGGTTCGACGAATGGCTGGCGTTGTTCGCCGCCGACGCCACCTATTGGCTGCCCCTGGAACAGGGGCAGGCCGACCCCTTTGAGACCTGTTCCATCTTGTACGACGACCGCACACTGCTCGAGGCGCGTGTTCGCCAGTACCAGCATCCGCGCGCCCATGCGCGCACGCCGCGGGCGAGGACCATCCACCAGGTTGGTAACGTGATCGTGTCACCAAGTGAAAAGGCGAGCGACGAGCTGACCGTGAACTCGACGCTGGTGCTAATTGAGTTTCGCCCCGAACGCCAGCGTATCTTTGGCGCGCTGTGCGAGCACCGGCTGCGCGCCGGCGCTGAGGGCTGGCTGATCGCCGCAAAACGCGTCGACCTGGTGAATTCCGAGTCCGACCTGGATGGACTGGCGATCCTGTTTTGAGCGCCTTGATCTGCTGATTACAAACGCATAAACGCTGTTGCAAGCGTGCATGAGCATCCTGCGCTATCTTCTTATTTTTCTTGCATAAAGCGCTTTTGGTGGCTACACTTCACGCAACTTCTGCGGGGAGAGTTCGCCTTGATGTGTCCGCTAAAACGCAGTCTTTCTGCGCGTCTTGCCACGCTGGCCTTTTTTGCCTTGTCCGCTATGGCATGGACCGGCGCAGGCCATGCTGCCACAGCGACGAAGACTCATGCCAAAGCGAAGACCAAGCGTCCCGCGGCCGAGGCCACCCCGCAAAAACTGAGCCTCAAATCCAGTGCGGCGATAATCCTCGACCAGCAAAGCGGCGAGATCCTGTACGGCAAGAACCCGGGCACCGTGGTGCCGATCGCCTCCATCACCAAGCTGATGACCGCCATGGTGGTGCTGGACGCCGGACTGGAGCCCGATGAGCCGGTGTCGATCACCAGCGAGG
>CAITSH010000539.1 GCA_903895005.1 uncultured Pseudomonadota bacterium | reverse complement strand
TCCAATCGTTGGCAGGTTTGTTATACCAAATGGATTTTGCAGGCTGTGACCCGGCGGCACTGACGGCGATCAGAGAGATGACGGCAGCAGTTGAAAGAAGTGACTGTTTTATCATGATCTTGGATGAAGCTACCATTCATGGTGAAAGATTTTGATTCTGTCGTTGGGTGTCATCATACTACTCAAACTGAAGGGTTCATTTAATCTCATTCGTAATAACATCCCGAAGATATACCGGTCCGACCAGTCCAGCGGGCACCAGCGGGGTATCTTTGTTGACGGTTGCAGCAGTAACCGAGGTGGATCGCTGCTCGACCGGCAGGGCGGCGTCGCCTGCGAGGCGGTTGTTCCAGGTGTTGACGACATCCACTTCAAGCGTGTTAACGCCAGGCTTCACAGCCGATGCGATGTCCACCTGATACGGCAGATGCCAAAGCGTGGCAATTTCCTTGCCATTCACGCGCACGACGGCGATGTCATTGACTTGGCCAAGGTCGAGAATCATGGCGGAGCCGGGCTGGCGCTTTGCCGGAACTTCAAACGTCTTGTGATAAGTGGCTTTGCCGGAGAAATGTTTGATACCTTCCTCGGGACGCTTCGTCCAGTCAGTGAGTTGATCAAAGGTGATTTTCTCCGGTGCTCCTCGCCCAGGCGCAAAACCAACATCCCACGGGCCGGTCATTTCCTGTGGAACAGCAGTGGATGAAACTTTGAGCGCACTTACCTTGCCATCGGCAAACTTCAGCTCGTAATCGCCCGCCTCTCCTCCTTGCACTGTGATCTGGCCAGCCTTGTTACGCGTCAACTGAATGGGCACCGCGCTACTCCCCTTTTCCGGTTTCTCCATCGCTGTCATGAGCCCGAGAATTTCCGCCTCACCCAACGGACGGGCAAACGACTTGATGGCGCTCAACTCGCCGTGATATTTCGCGTCGCCGGTGCTTCCTGCGCCGAAATGAACCTTGTGCGTACTCTTCAAGCCTGTCCGCGCCAGCACGCCGTTGAGATACAAATTAGGCTGGCCGTCACGATACACCACCGTCACATGCGTCCAGTCGGAGAGTGCTGCGGCATGAACGAGCGTGGGTGCAAAATAGTCCGCGCCATGCTCGAACACGCACACGCTGTTACGCCCGACAGCCAGCCCACAGCCTGCGTTGGCAGGATCGGATCCAAAACTACCACCATGTGTTGGAAAGAACACGTCGTTACGCTTCTCAGAAAACCCAACAATGCCGCTGTTAGCCTCACCGATGAGGGTGTTGTCATCGCCGGGCTTCGCCCAGACCGCATAGGAAAAATTCCCCGGGTTGTCGACAACGACTTCCGTGACCTGCGGCTTCACCGTTGTGCCAAGAACCTCCTTGCCATTGCGTGTGACCGACACGATGCGTTCCGCCTTGGACGCAGCCTTGTTGCGAAAGACCACAAACACCGACCCGGCCGGCCCAAACGACAACGGCAAGCGCGCGATGCCATCCGCGACACTGTAAACCGCCGGATGCTCAATGCGCCCCGAATCCGGCCACCACAATTCCGGTGCCTTATCCCCGACCCGGAACGCAGCGGTCGTTGCCATGGCTTCTTCTTTCTGATTGGCCACAAAATAGATGTCCTCGCTATCGCTGTGACGATGGATGAAACCGAGATTCTGCGAACTTTCAAAATCCGGTTTCAAACTTAGCTCTGCAAAAATGGTTTCGAGACTCTTGCCCCAGAAAACGCGCCCCTTGCCAAAAGGATGTTCACCCGGTTGCTTCAGGTCAGTTTCGCCCCAGATAGCGCGGGCGAGATTTTGCACCTCTTCATCGCACTTCGGGAAATTCGTCAAACTTGGCGAACGCGACGGCGGCGTTCCAACGACTGTCGCCCCTGCCTTGACCAGTTCGCCGATTTTTTTCAATAACTCGGGCCGCATCGTCGCCGACTCCGGCAACGCGAGCACCCTGAAGCTCATGCCATCCGGCAACACCAACCGGCCATCTTTGACCGCTAAGCGGTGCTCAATTACGTCTCCATTGATGAAATCAAAGTCGAATCCCAGCGGCAAGGGAGGTTGCTGTGAACCGGCAAATTTCGGCGCATCCTCGCTGATGAAATAGGCCACGTCCGCCACGTGTTTGCCAGCTTGCAACAGCACTGTGGAGCGCCGCAGATAATCAATCCACGCCTTCGATTGCTCAAACCAAGTGTTGTTTCTGTTGAACTCCGTGCCGAAGACGGAATTGACGCCGGGAGGTTTTTGGTCCGTCGGCTGATGGATATTGACGTGGAACACGAACTGGTTGATGCCTTGGCAAAACGCCCAGTCACCGCGCGCCTTCAAGCTGCGGGGCGAGTTGATGAACGGCGGTCCGCCGGTGAACGACTCGGCCCAGGTGGCCTGCTTGCCATAAATGTTTGCGGCGGAGGATGCATCGCGCAATTCATAGCGCCCGAGATAATACGTGTCCTTCGAGTTCAGAAAATCGCCATCGGCCCAAAACTCACCGGCAATCTCGTCGCACAAACTGCCATATTGCAAAAACTCCGCGGGAAAACCCCAGTGCCCGTAATTTTCGAGCCACATCTTCAACCCGTGTTCACGGCACAATTCGCTCAGACCGCCAACGTAATCGGTCCCCATCCGGTCCGCCACCATGCGCCGCAAGTCCCACAGAAACCGATCCGATTGATCCGCGCTGCCCACAATGCGCCCGGTCATGACC
>CAITSH010000538.1 GCA_903895005.1 uncultured Pseudomonadota bacterium | reverse complement strand
GGCGCGCAAGGCGCGTTCATCAGGCGCGGCACAAGCGTGGCGGTGAGCGGCACCCTCTCGACCGTCTTTGCAAGCGGAGCGAAGCAAGCCAGTCACGCATCTCAGGCAGGTGCCGAAACGGCGGCGACGCAAGCGCCTCATGTGATGCTTCTGGATGGTGCCGCTGCGCTCGCAAGGACGGCGCGGGGTGAGCCAGCGCCCTTTCCACCGTCACAACAAAAAAACTCCGGCGATTGCTCGCCGGAGTTTCTGTTTCGAAGCCGAAGCTTCGATACAATCAGAAGGTGCGCTCGACGCGCATACGGCCGGTCCAGTTGCCCTGCGAAACGTTCGCAGCTGCAGTGGCCGAGCTCGAGTTCTGAACGCGAGCGTAGAGAGCCTCGATACCAATTTCGAAATCCTTCGTCGGAAGGAAGGCGATCTGCGAACCCACGTTCCAGACCTTGGCATCGGCAAAACCACCACCCGTCACACCCCAAGCGCGGGCATTGAGAGTAGCCGGAGCATTGATCGAGCCGTAGGTGGCGAGGAACGACTGGCGCCACTGCGGTGCCCAATAGTGATCCATCACAGCAGCAACGTTCCACGACTTGAAGTTTTCAATGCCGGTCGTACCAGTGAAATAGGACACATGGTTCTGAACCATACCACCGACAACGCGTGCCTGGTCAGAAGACTTGAAGCTTGTCCAGTTCGTGGTGTATTCGGTCATGCCATCAGCATAAGCTGTGGTCAACCAGATTGCATCACCAGCCGCGAGCATCGGCAAGTTGATCTTGGCGCTACCGGAAATGGCATAAGCCATCTTGGACTTGTCGTAAGCCGTAGACGTTGCACTTGTCACAGTATGATTCTGACCAACAGCGCCGGCCAGTGACAATGAACCAAAAGACTGTTCAAAATCAAGGCGACCATTCACCTGCGGGAAGCGATCATACGAAGCATCGAGCGTGCCCGTGCCGCCTGTAATGGTGGCACCGGCCGACGTGTAAGACTTGTCCTGCAGGGCAATGGTGGCAGAGAAGCCGCCGCCGAGAACTGCGGTGTAAGCAATCTGCATCGCGCCGTTGGCGAACGAACCCCAATGGCCAGCGCCGTAGAAGCGCGACGGCATGAAGGCAAAGTTGTCCTTGGCGACACCAAAGGTGAAGCCAGCAAAGCGCATGTAAGCGGCTTCGAGCTGAGGAGCAGCCGTACCGGCACCTGTGGAAGATGTGGACGCCGTCATGTTGCCCGAAGTGCGGTGAACGCGGAACGAGGACACGGTCTGAACGGTGCCGTAACCCGTCCCCGTACGAGCGTCCATATCAAGACGGCCGCGAGTTTCATTGCCAGAAGCGTTTTGCGCTCCAGCCAAAATAGCAATAGTGCTTGCGTCCGCTGTATAGACGTCCTGCTTACCAGCCATCGAATAGTCAGCGCGGACACGCCCGCCGACCTTCAGGCAGGTGTCGGTGCCCGGGATATAGAAGAAACCGGCGCCGTAAATGTCGCAGACCTTGACGTAGGTAACCGGCGCTGCCTTCGTGCTGGGCAGATCAGCAGCATAACCGGTGGTGGCGACGAATGCCGCGGCCGAACCGAGAAGAAGACTCTTTGCGAGCTTCATAAGAAACCTCCAATGTGAAAGACCCGATCCGAAAGGAGGCGCCAAAACTCAACGCGGACGCTGCTTCCGAAACCCGATTGACGGTCGTTGTGT
>CAITSH010000537.1 GCA_903895005.1 uncultured Pseudomonadota bacterium | reverse complement strand
CGTAACCGGCCAGCCCTGAGGCGCCCAGTTGCGCCAGTACGGTTTTGCGGGCAGCCTCGAATTCAAAATGCCAGGCTTGAAGCCGGGTTACCGTAAAGCCGGCGAGCTCTGCGGCCGTTGCGTCTGCGGCAAGAACCTCGGCGGGGCCGATACGACGTAACTCACCGGCCAGAAGCTGCGGAGGAACCTCAGTGACACGCAGCTCGCCGCTGGCAAGGTTCAGCCAGGCGAGGCCGACGGCACCGCTTTCAGCGGATAAGGCGAGCAATACATTGTCGGTTTTATCGTCGAGCAGGGCAGAATCGGTCAGTGTTCCTGGCGTGACAATACGCGTAACCTGGCGCTCCACGGGGCCTTTGGAGGTTGCCGGATCTCCGATTTGCTCGCAGATGGCGACCGATTCGCCCAGCTTGACGAGTTTTGCCAGATATTGCTCGGCCGAGTGCCATGGAATGCCCGCCATGCTGATCGGCATTCCGGCGGACTGTCCCCGTGAGGTGAGCGTGATATCGAGCAGCTTTGCGGCTTTTTCCGCATCTTCAAAAAACAGCTCGTAGAAATCGCCCATGCGATAAAACAGCAGGATGTCCGGATGCTGGGCCTTGAGGCCCAGGTACTGGACCATCATCGGGGTATGGGCGGGGGCGGCTGCCGCAGCGGTTTTCATTGACGGAAGGGGCGAGCTGGGGGCATGCGCCTACTCGACGGTATTGGCGATTTCCAGTCTGATGCCGTTCGCGCGAGGCGCCATTGGCGCGCTGACGCCTTCGAGATCGCCTTTTTGCGGAGCGGGGCTGCCCGACTTGGAGATGCGCGCGACCAACACCACTTGTTCAAAGGCGGAAAGCTTCATGGTCGGACTCATCGCGCTCGAATCGTCCAGCGAAAATTTCAGCGGCAATTCCTTGACGGTGCTGCGCATAATGGCGAGGGGCATGCGCGGACCCGAGGCGGCGCGGGCGTACACGAACACCGTGTCGTCGGGGCCGGCTTTTGACTTCAGTGAAGCGGAAAGGCTGACGGTTCCCTGCAATAACGCCGGCGTGGTGGCGGCCGTTTGCGTATCGGCGCGCCCTTTGGCTTGAGGCGCCTTGCCCTTGCTTGCTTCAAGCTGTGCCTGCGCGTCGCTGATAATGCCGCGCACGGATTCGGCGAATTGCGCATCTGCGGGCACTTGCGGAAGAATCGCCTGCCACAAGGCGATCGCCTTGCGATAGTCCGCTTTTTGGTACGCGATAGTGCCGGCAAGTGTGAGCGCCTTGATGTTGCTGCCGTCGGCCTTCAGCGCTCGTGCGATCAGCGCTTCGGGTTCGCCTTTCAGGTTGCGACCGTTGGCCATTCCAAGTGCATCAGCGTAGTCAGCGAGCAACTGTGCGTCGGTCGGACGCTGCGCGGCGGCCTTTGCATAGGCGGACGCCGATTCGGGGAAGCGACCCATGGCGGCGTAGGATCGTCCCAGCATGATCCAGCCTTCAGTGTCCTCCGGTGTCGTCTTAAGCCGGTCCGCAAGCTTGGAGACCATTGCTTCGATCTGCTCTTGCGATACGGATTGCTGGCCGGTGGCAATGGCGTCCGGCGAGAGTGCCTGCGGTGTCCCGAGGAGCAGATACAGGGCGACCGCGGCAATGGGCAAGACGACACCGACTACAGCCGCTGTCGTTGCGGCCCGGCTTGGGTGAGTTTCAGGCGTGTCAATGACGTCGGCCGAGGGAGATGCCGACTCGGCTTCATCGAGGGCACGGCGCTCAATCGCCGCGCGGGATGCAGCCCATTCCGCCTCGCCTATGGTCCCGCGTTTTAGTTCGGCGTCAAGCTCGGACATCTGATCCTGGTAGACCGCCGCATTGCGTGCGGCGGGCCGGTGGCTTGTTGTGCCGACTTGCCGGCGCATCAGAAGGGGGCGCAGCAAAAAAGCCAGGACTGCGACTGTAAGCAGCACGCAAAGGACGATAAAGATGCTCATGCTTGCTTTCCGGATTTCGGGTCTTCGAGAAGTTCACGCGCGCGTGCACGTTCGGCTTCGGTGAGTTCGGGCTGTTGCGTCAGCAGGGTGGTGCGACGACGGCGGATTTGGACGAACAGGAATCCGACTGCGCCAATGAGCAGCGCGAAGGGGCCGAACCAAAGCAGCACCGTGCTGGCTTTGACCGGGGGGCGGTAAAGAACAAAATCGCCATAGCGGGCGACCATGTATTCGAGAATGTCCGCATCGCTCTTTCCGGCGCTCAGTTGCTCGCGAATCTGGTTTTTCAGGTCAATCGCAAGGCCCGCGTGTGAGTCGGCGATGGTCTGGTTTTGGCACACCAGGCAACGCAGTTCTTCGGCCAATGCCATGACGCGCTTTTCCAGGGCGGGATCTGCGGCTACCGTGGCGGCCTCTTTCGCCGTGGCCGTCATTGGAAGTATCAGCACAACGGACAGGAAACATAAAATGCCGCGCAAGCCACGCAAGCCTGACAAGAGGCTACGCATTGGCTTCAAGTTCCTTTATCAGTGGCAATATTTTCTTTTGCAGGATCTCCGGTGTGAGCACGCCGATTTGCTTGTAACGGATGATGCCGCGCTTGTCGATGATGAAGGTTTCCGGGACGCCATACACGCCGTAATCGATGCCGAGGCGACCGTCATGGTCGTACACGGACAGGGTGTACGGGTTGCCGAATTGGGCCAGCCAGCGCAATCCGTCGGAACGCTCGTCCTTGTAGTTAAGACCGAGCACGGGAACGACGCCGGTCTTGGCAAAATCGACCAGGACGGGATGCTCCTCGCGGCAGGAAACGCACCATGAAGCCCAGACATTGACCATCCATACCTTGCCGAGCATGTCCTTGTGGCTGAAGGATTTCGCTTTGCCGGTTTCGTCCAGCTGGGGTAATTCAAATTGCGGCGCCGGTTTGCCAATCAGGGGCGAGGGCACTTCGCGCGGATTCAGCTTCAGCCCGACGCCAAGCAATACCAGCAGCAATACGAACAGAACCAGCGGTATCAGAAAGCGTGTTTTTATCATTTCACGTGACATCCGTTATGAGGACGCTGCGGGCTGCGCCATGGACGGGGCCGGTGTCGCGGCATTGGATTTTGTGCGGTAGCGACGGTCCAGGGCGGCGAGGCCGCCGCCCAGTGCCATGAGTAGGCATCCGGCCCAGATCCAGCTGATGAGCGGCTTATGGTAGATGCGCAGTGTCCATGCGCGCGCCTCTACCTCTTCGCCGAGCGATACATACAGATGGCGCAACAAACCGGCGTCAATCGCGGCTTCCGTCATCGGCATGTTCTGGACGGTATAGAGCCGCTTCTCGGGGTTTAGCACGGTGACGCGCGTGTCGCCTTTGAACACCTCCACCGTCGCACGCGCAGCCTGGTAATTCGGGCCTGTCACGCCGGTAATGGCATTCAGCTTGAAGGTGAAGCCGGCGAGCTCTGTGGTGTCCCCGATATTCATCTTTACATCGGACTCGGTCTCGTAGCCCCGTGAAATGGTGACGCCGAGTATGAACACGGCCACACCCAGGTGGGCCAGCACCATGCCGTAGTAGGCGCTCGGAACGGCGCGAAGGCCTTTCGCAATGGCCCCGCCGCCCGCACCCATCACGCGCGCCCGCGCTCCGGACACGGTCGTGATGATGACCCAGAAGGCAAGGAACAGCCCAAGAAAAACCATCGCACTCCAGCGTCCCATAGCGAAAGGAACGATGATTGCGAGGGTCACGGCACCCACGGCCGCCCAGCGCAGCTTGTAGGCGATCTCACGCATCACGTCGCGCTTCCATTTTGCGATGGGGCCGATGCCCATCAGGAAGATTGCCGGTGCCATCAGCGGCACGAACACGGCTTCAAAATAGGGCGTTCCGACCGATATTTTTCCCATGTTCAGGGCGTCGAGGGCCAGAGGATAGAGCGTACCGAGCATGACGGCTGCCGTTGCTACCGCAAGCAGCACGTTATTGGTCAGCAACATCGACTCGCGAGAAACAAGATCGAAACCCTCGCCAAGCCCGATCTTGTGGGCGCGCATCGCAAACAGCAGCAGGGAGCCGCCGACGACGATGCTGAGCAAGACCAGGATGAAAATGCCGCGCGTCGGATCAGTCGCAAACGCATGCACGGAAGTGAGCACGCCGGAGCGAACCAGGAAGGTTCCGAGCAGGCTCAGCGAAAAAGCGGCGATTGCAAGCAGTGCCGCCCAGGCCTTGAATCCGCCGCGCTTTTCAGCGATGGGAAGCGAATGAATCAGCGCGGTGCCGACCAGCCAGGGCATGAACGAGGCGTTTTCCACGGGATCCCAGAACCACCAACCGCCCCAGCCAAGCTCGTAGTAGGCCCAGCCGCTGCCCAGGGCGATACCCAGGGTGAGGAAGGACCACGCTGCGATGGTCCAGGGGCGCGACCAACGGGCCCAGGTAGCATCCAGGCGTCCCTGCAGTAAAGCGGCGATTGCGAAGGCAAAGGCGACCGAAAATCCAACATAGCCCATGTAGAGCATCGGCGGGTGGATCACCATGCCCGGGTCTTGAAGCAGGGGGTTGAGGTCGCGTCCGTCTTCGGCTGCCGGGAAAAGCCGCTCGAACGGATTGGATGCGAACAGCATGAATACAAGGAATCCGACGCTTACCAGGCCCATGACACTGAGCACCCGCGCCACCATCTTGTCGGGCAGGTGGTGGCTGAACAATGCGACCCCGACGGACCAGCCGCACAGCATCAGCGTCCACAGCAGCATCGAGCCTTCGTGCCCGCCCCAGACCCCGGCGAACCGGTATGCGGCAGGCAACTTGGTATTGGAGTGCTGGGCGACATAGGTGACCGAAAAATCATTATTGAGGAATGCGTAGGCGAGGCACCCAAAGGCAATTGCAACGAGCAGGCCCTGGGCAAACACCGCCGGACGCGCCAACGCCATCCAGGCCGGTTTGCCCATGCTCGCCCCGGCAAGCGGCATGGTACCCAGCACGGTGGCGACACAAAGGGCAAGGATGAGTGCGAAGTGACCGAGTTCAGGAATCATGTGGTTTTTCCTGTTTCAAACGCGTGAGCATGCGCGGCCGATTCGGTGGGAACCGGATATTGCGGTGAAGTGTGCGGCTTGGGATTCATTTGACAAGGGTTTTCTCCGCCTTGCCCGCCTGCTCTAGTGCGTGTTTTGCCTCGGGGGGCATGTAATTTTCATCATGCTTGGCCAGCACTTCGTCGGCACGGAACAGCCCGTCATCGCCAAGGCGACCCTGAGACACGACGCCTTTGCCTTCGCGGAACAGGTCGGGAAGGGGGCCGCGGTACTCGACAGGAACGCTCTTGACGGTGTCGGTCACGGTGAACTGCACCGTGACACCGTCCGGCTTGCGTTTTACGCTGCCGTTTTCCACTAGGCCGCCGATGCGGAAACTGCGCCCCGTGGGGGCTTCATTGGCGGCCACCTGGGTCGGAGTGAAAAAGAACACCATGTTCTTCTGGAAAGCGCCAAGAACCAAGCCGGCGGCGATAGCCAGCGCGGCGACTCCGGAGGAGACCAGGATGAGGCGCTTATGCCGCGGTTTCACGTTGTGCAGCCTTGCGTTTGAGGTAACCCGCTATTTTATCGCGAGCCTTGCGCCCGCGTTGGCGCAATTGCGCCATTTCTGCTGCCAGTATTGCGAAGGTCACCGCATATGAGCCCCATACGTACGTGGCGTATCCACCCATCGCAAAAAAATCGCTCCAGCTTGCCCAGTTCATGCATTAACTCCTGCGCGTCCGGCAGCCCATTCGGTGCTGCGCTCGCGCTCCAGGATGATGCTGCGCACGCGCACCAGCGTGACGGCGATGGTGTACATCCAGAATGAGAAAGCCATGAGGATCATGCCCACAAACATGATCATGGCCATGCTTGGCGCGCTCTTTAGGCTGACGGATGCACCCTGGTGGAGCGTGTTCCACCATTTGACCGAAAAATAAATGATCGGCACGTT
>CAITSH010000536.1 GCA_903895005.1 uncultured Pseudomonadota bacterium | reverse complement strand
TGCACTGCCGGCGCTGGTTTGCCGCGCAACCGGTGCGGGCTATCAACTCGCGTTGCCGCAGGGGTGGCTGGACGAGCATCCCCTCAGCGCAGCGGCTCTCGAAGCGGAAACGGATGAATGGCGCGGTGTCGGGCTGCGCCTCGAGGTCAGGGAGTTGAGCGAGGAAAAATTGCGCGCCGCAGGTTAGGCATTTGAGGCGCCGCTAACGAGCAACGGGCGGTGCTGCAGATACGTTCAGATCAGATCGGGGGCCATGACGGCGCGCAGCACGGTCTGGGTTTCGCTATCGCGAACACGATTGGTGAACCACCAAACTGCGCCCTTCTTGAGTGTCCAATCCGCTTCAACGCCCGCCAGGAGCAACGCAGCCATGCGTCCCAACGTGGGTTGGTGGCCAATTACAAGGACCGCACCGCGCTTGTCGGGCCAGCCGGTCGCGCCGATCAGGTCCGCAACCGCGGAGTCGGGTGCGAGCTTGCGAATCGTCTTGAAGGGTTTGTCGAGCGCTAACGCCGTTTGCTGCGCGCGACGCGCCGGGCTGGCCAGGACCTCGGTGCGGGCAGGCAGTCGCAATTCAAGCCATCCTGCGACCTGGCGAGCCTGCTTTTCCCCCCGCTTGGTGAGCGGGCGGTCCATGTCAGGTTCTCCCTCTTCGGCATCGGCGTGGCGCCAGAGGATCAAGTCCATTTTCTTCTCGTTCGATGACCACGTAAGATCATAGGCTGCCGACGTTGCGGCAATGTGACCCAGCGTGATCTTAGGACGAGCGCTAGGTGACACCGGTTTCAACCGCCGCCGAGTCCGGCAAGCGCTGCTATCCCCAGGGCGGCAAACAGGGCTGCCGCGATGTACCGGATTGCTTTGAAAGGGATTTTTGGCGAGGCAATCTGTGCGATGAACACGGCCGGAACGTCGGCGATCATCATTCCAAGCGTCGTTCCAGCGACCACGGCAGGCAGTGCCTGGTACTTTGCCGCCAGTGCTATTGTGGCTATCTGTGTTTTGTCACCGATTTCAGCCAGGAAAAACGCGACGAGCGTGACCATGAAGACCCCGTAGTGGCCAAGGGTGCTGGGCTCCTCGTCGATTTTGTCGGGTTTCAGTGCCCACGCGGCAATCGCAAGAAAAGAAATGCCAAGGCCCCAGCGCAGTGCCTCGGGGGCAAGGTTGGCGCTGACCCAGGTGCCGAGCAAGCCAGCAAGTCCATGATTGGCGAGGGTTGCGACAAGAATGCCGAGGATGATGGGCAAGGGCTTGCGAAAGCGTGCTGCGAGCAGCAGCGCGAGCAACTGCGTTTTGTCGCCGATCTCGCCGATGGCGACGACAAGAGTAGAAACGAAAAAAGCTTCCATGAGAATTCTTCCGGGGACAGGGCTGAACGATTTCCGATGACACCCCCCGGCAGCCGCGTCCCGTTTCGCCGATGGATGTCAAAGGTCTCGCCAGGTCATGCGACTGGGCGCGCCATGATCAGCGGTTTCCCGTAGACCAAGTATGTTGACGCGTCCCCCTTCGTTGCGAAGGGCGGCTACTCCCCGATGACTCGATACAGCGTGATTATACTGCCGGCTCCGACCCGCCGCCCGATTTGTTCGGGCAGTCTGTCTTTATACATTCGGCGTACAGGTAGAGCGCGTGTTCGCGCACGACAAATCCGCGATCCTTGGCCACTTTGTTCTGGCGCTTTTCAATTTCTGCATCGTAGAACTCCTCGACACGTCCACACTGGATGCAGACCAGGTGGTCATGGTGGCTCTCGGCTCCGAGCTCAAACACCGCCTTTCCAGACTCGAAGTGATGGCGCTGCAACAGGCCGGCCTGTTCGAACTGGGTCAATACGCGGTAAACGGTGGCAAGGCCGATGTCCAGACCCTCGTTGATCAGCATTCGGTACACGTCCTCTGCCGAAAGGTGCCGGACGCTGCTTTTCTCGAACAAGTCGAGAATCTTCAGGCGAGGCGCGGTTACTTTCAGGCCGATGGTTTTGAGGTCCTGAGCGTTGCTCATGGTGGGGTGCCGGGAAGTGGGAGGGTTTCGGCTATCATATAAGCATTTCCAAGCCTTGAAAATGCAAGCATTGAATATCCGAAACCGAATTCCGCTTCTGACGCTCTGCGTTCCATCATTTGCATTGCTGACAGCATGCTCATCCTTCAAGCTTCCGGATGTGCCGGTGCCCTCGTTCATCACGCCGTATCGAATGGAGATCCAGCAGGGTAATTTCATTACCCAGGAGATGCTCAACCAGCTTCGCCCGGGAATGACCCGGGACCAAGTGCGTTTTGTGCTCGGTTCCCCTTTGGTGGTGGATTTGTTCCACTCGGATCGTTGGGACTATGTATTTCAGCGCAGGCTCGAATTTAGCAGGGGTGTCGAGCAGCGCAAGCTGTCGGTCTTTTTTGAAAATGACAAGCTGAAACGCGTCGAGGGGGACGTGGTTCCGGCACCCGCGACGCCCGCCGTTCCGGATGGCAAAGCTCCAGAAAGCGCGGGCGGAAAAGAGGGGGCCAAATAATGAGCATGAATATCGCAATCGCCGGCGCCAGCGGGCGCATGGGCACCAACCTTATCGAAGCGGTTCTCGCGTCCGCGGAAACGCGGCTCGCGGTCGCCCTGGACATAAAGGGGGGGCGGCCGTCGGGCAGGACGCCGGCGCATTACTGGGCAAGACGACCGGTGTGCGTATCAGTGATGATGTGTCCGCCGTAAAGGGTGCGGACTGCTTGATCGATTTCACAAGACCGGAGGGGACGCTGGCACACCTTGATGCGTGTGTTGCAGCGGGTGTGAAAATGGTTATCGGCACTACCGGTTTCAGTGAAGAGGGAAAGGCGCGCATTGTCGCCGCGTCAAAAATTATTCCGATCGTATTCGCGCCCAACATGGCCATCGGCGTCAATGCGGTGTTCCGCCTTGCCGAAGTGGCGGCGCAGATACTTGGTGATGACTTTGATGTCGAAATTATCGAGGCGCATCACCGCCACAAGGTGGATGCCCCTTCGGGGACGGCGATCCGGCTTGGCGAGGTTGTCGCCGGCGCGCTTGGCCGCAATCTTGACGAAGTCGCGGTCTACGGGCGCGAAGGCATCACAGGTGAACGCGATCGCAAGTCGATCGCCTTCCACAGTTTGCGAGGTGGTGACATCGTGGGTGATCACACCGTGGTGTTTGCCGGCACAGGCGAGCGCGTCGAGGTTACCGTGCGCTCGCAAAGCCGGGCGACATACGCAATTGGCGCATTGCGCGCGGCGCTGCACCTCAAGGGCAAGACTTCCGGCTTGTTCGACATGCAGGATGTACTTGGCTTGCGCTGAGTCTTTGTCGCTGTTCTGGGTCGCAAACGGATTCACGGTATAATCGTAAAGATTTGTTGAATTGGGTTGAGCAGACCTGCTGCATCGCCTGCTCAGCTTCGGAATCTGGAGCACCGTGAAGTGATCGTTGCAAAGCCGCCTGCCATTCTTGCTCTCGCAGATGGCACTATTTTTCGCGGCGAAGGCATTGGTGCAGAAGGCTTTTCGGCAGGCGAGGTGGTATTTAACACCGCCATGACCGGTTACCAGGAGATCCTTACCGATCCTTCTTATTGCCGGCAGATTGTTACCCTTACCTATCCCCATATCGGCAATACCGGCGTCAATGACGAGGATGCAGAGTCTGCCCGGGTGGACGTTGCCGGCTTGGTAATTCGTGACCTGCCGATCATGGTTTCTAACTGGCGTAGCGAACAAAGCCTGCCCGACTACCTGAAGCGTAAAGGCGTCGTGGCTATCGCGGGTATAGACACACGGAAACTGACCCGCGTTCTCAGGGAGGGGGGGGCGCAGGGCGGCTGTCTTGGGTCCTGTGCCGGCGAGGCCAACGAGGCAGAAGCGCTGCGTCGTGCCAGGGCTTTTTCAGGCCTTGGCGGGATGGATCTGGCCAGGGTGGTGAGTACCCCTGAGCCGTATGAGTGGACCGAGGGCAGCTGGCAACTCGGGGCGGGGCATGCTGTACGGGCATCCTCTCAGTTTCATGTTGTTGCGTATGACTACGGTGTCAAACGCAACATCCTGCGCATGCTTTGCGATCGCGGTTGCCGGGTTACCGTACTTCCTGCTCAAACGCCTGCGAGCGACCTGCTCAAGCTCAAACCCGATGGGGTTTTTTTGTCCAACGGCCCGGGTGACCCCGAGCCTTGCGATTACGCCATCGAGGCGATTCGCGAAATCATCGGGGCCGGGTTGCCGGTGTTCGGTATATGTCTTGGCCACCAGCTGATGGGGCTGGCCTCCGGGGCAAAAACAATGAAAATGAAATTCGGCCATCACGGGGCCAACCATCCGGTCAAAGATCTCGATACCGGGCGTGTCGTGATCACCAGCCAGAACCACGGTTTTGCTGTTGATGCGGCAAGCCTTCCGGAAACGCTGCGCACCACGCATGTCTCGCTTTTTGACGGGTCCGTGCAGGGGTTAGCGCGCACCGACAAGCCGGCGTTCTGCTTCCAGGGGCATCCTGAGGCTAGCCCTGGGCCGCACGATGTGTCCTATCTGTTCGACCGGTTCACCACAATGATGCGGGAGCGCAAGCTTGCCTAAGCGTACCGACATCAAGACCATCCTGGTCATCGGCGCCGGCCCCATCGTCATCGGGCAGGCGTGTGAATTCGATTATTCGGGGGCACAGGCCTGCAAGGCGCTCAAAGCCGAGGGCTATCGTATCGTTCTGGTGAATTCGAATCCGGCGACCATCATGACAGACCCGGAAACGGCGGATGTCACGTATATCGAACCGATCACCTGGCAGATGGTCGAGTCGATCATCGCGGTGGAACGGCCGGAGGCGCTGCTGCCAACGATGGGCGGGCAGACAGCGCTAAATTGCGCGCTGGATCTTGCCAAGCACGGCGTGCTGGAAAAGTACGGCGTCGAGATGATCGGCGCCAATCGCGAGGCGATCGACAAGGCCGAGGATCGCGACAAGTTCAAAAAGGCGATGACAAGGATAGGGCTAGCCTCGGCGAGGTCGGCCACGGCCCATTCGATGGAAGAGGCCTTCCAGGTGCAGGCGACCCTGGGCTACCCCGCGGTGATACGTCCGTCGTTCACCATGGGCGGTTCGGGCGGGGGCATCGCCTATAACCGGGAGGAGTTTGTCAGCATTTGCGAGCGCGGTCTCGAGGCCTCGCCGACCAAGGAGCTCCTGATCGAGGAATCACTGATCGGCTGGAAGGAGTTCGAGATGGAGGTTGTGCGCGACAGCCGCGACAACTGCATCATCATCTGCTCGATCGAAAACCTCGATCCGATGGGCGTGCATACCGGCGATTCGATCACCGTCGCGCCGGCGCAGACGCTGACGGACAAGGAATACCAGATCATGCGCAACGCGTCGATCGCGGTGTTGCGCGAAATCGGCGTGGACACGGGCGGGTCTAACGTGCAATTTGCGATCAACCCGGTCGATGGCCGCATGATCGTTATTGAAATGAATCCCCGTGTAT
>CAITSH010000535.1 GCA_903895005.1 uncultured Pseudomonadota bacterium | reverse complement strand
GCAGACGCTGAATTTCGGGGCGCGCGTGAGACGCATTTGACCAAATTGAAGCTGCAAGCTCTGGGTGCGGCTGGGGAGCTTGAAGTGACCGTCGCCGCGGCGGCCGCGGATAAAGCAAAGAGTCAAGTAACGTTCAGAGAATCACAAATTGCGTATTGCAAAATAACTGCGCCCTTTTCAGGGCGTATCGCGAAAACGCGGGTGAAAGTTGCAGAAAGTGTTCCAGCAGGTCAATCAATGCTTGATATCGTCAATTCCGGTGGGCTGAAAGCGCAATTATTCGTGCCTGCAAATTGGGCGTACTGGCTCCGTCCAGGGGTTCCTTTTCAAGTGAAAACCTCTGGAGATGGCCGTGCATACAATGCGCGCATATCCAAACTCAATTCCAGGGTCGAAGGCGTGAGTCAGGCATTGGAGCTTGAGGGACGTTTTGATGGCATGACCCAGGGGCTGCTGCCGGGGATGGTGGGAACGGCGGTTTTCCCGACACGCCCGAAGCGCTAGTTTATGGCGAACCAAGAACAAGAAAAAAATTCGGGAATCGAATTGCTGGAGTTTCAGCGCAAGCTTGAGACTTGCAAATCCCTGCGCGAGCTGCAATTTGTTGCTGTAAACGACAGTTTCTCAGTTTTACGCTATGACCAGGCGGTCGTTTGGAATTACGATGTGCGCGGAAAGATCTCTGTTGGGGCTGTGTCCGGGTTGGCGGAGATCGCAAGTGATACCCCGTACGTGCAATGGCTGGTGCACGCAATTCATTTCATTCTGATAAATCGGCCGTCTGCTGTTGCGACGTTTCCGTTCGATGAGTTCCCTGAAAATCTCGCAGAGGACGGGCGTGAATGGGTGCACGAGCATATCCTGCATTGTTCACTTCTAAGTCCTGAGGGGAAAATTCTTGGCGGTCTCTTCCTGAATCGCCATTCAGCGTTCTCCGAGCAGGAGCAGGGGATAGCCGCGTGGATGGCGCGGTCAGTGGGCTTTGCAGCCTGGGCTTGGCGGCAAAACTCCCAGAAAATTGAACAAGTGACGAAGGCGTTCGGAAAGCGATCGGTTCAATATATTCTGGGTAGTGCGGTTTTATTGGCACTTGTACTCGTATTTGTTCCCATTCGATTGAGCGCCCTTGTTCCCTCAGAGATTACGCCTGTTCGGCCATTCCCGATTACCGCGCCGATCGACGGTGTAATCAGCAAAATACTCATTCAGCCTAACCAGGTCGTGAAAGCCGACGAGGCGATTGCAGAGCTTGATGACACCTCTATTCGTAACAAATTGGCCGTTGCGACTAAGGCATTCGAGACAGCGTCCACCGATTATCAGCGCGCTGTAAACAAATCCTTTAATGACGAGCAAAGTAAGGGTGAGTTGTTGGTATTGGGATCCAAGGTCAAGGAAAAATCGGCCGAGGTCGCCTACCTTTCAGAGATGCTGGAGCGACTACGCATCACGGCACCGCAGGGGGGGATCGCGATTTTCTCTGACGCGGAGGATTTACGCGGGCGGCCGGTTCAAACCGGAGAACGAATCATGATTGTGGCTGATCCGTCTTTGGTGGGTGTGACGCTATATTTGCCGCCCGATGATGCCGTAGAACTTGACATTGGGGGGGAGGTCAACGTTTATCTCAACATAGATCCGCTGTCTCCGCTAAAGGCCAAAATCGTTCAAAGTAGTTACGAGGCTTCGCTGCAACCGGACAACTCGGTCGCGTACGTGATAAAGGCCGCCTTGGAGCAAAATGAAGGACTGCCCCGGATAGGTAATAAGGGAACGGCAAAAGTTTACGGCAAACAGGTTTCGTTGGGCTATTACCTATTTCGGAAACCAATATTATTTCTTCGTCGTAGCTTCGGCATCTAGCCGAAATTTGCCAAGTCCGAATGCAAGGCACGGAGCATACGCACTGGCAAACTTTCGTAGAGGGCAAGTTCCACTTTCCTTATTACGTCTGGTATAATAGAGATCTTTGCGCCCGTAGCTCAGTTGGATAGAGTACCTGGCTACGAACCAGGGGGTCGTGGGTTCGAATCCTGCCGGGCGCGCCATTTGCGCATAAAAGTGGGCACTTTAACGGTGCCCACTTTTTTTCGCCAACCTGGCAAGCCTTGGCGCTTTTCTCCGCAATCTTGGCCGGCTTGGTGTAGATCTGCAGCCGCACATCACCTTGCCCCAAGCCCCCACCGCGTAGCTTCTGGTCAAGCCGTTACTCCCAATCTATCAAAGATAACGGAAAAAAGGCTCTCCTCACCGAAATTCAACACTGGCGCCGTATCGTGCAACAGCGCCGGACTGCGGTAGGGCATACAGAAGGCGGGATTATTGAATTCGCTGCACGGGGTGGTCATGTCGGCGTTATCGAGAACGAACGCAAAGCCTGACCTTCTTCCTCTTGCGCACCGCCAGCTTTGCAAGGCTATAGAGCCGGTACACGCGTTTGTGATTGACCGCCGGAAACGTCGGGCGTAGCAGGTCATGGATCCTCCGATAGCCAAAGCGCCGCCTCACCTGAGCAATGTCGATGATTGCTGTGCTCAGTTCCCGGGTCTGCTGGTCGGGCTCTGGCGGGTTGCGGTAGCTGTCACGCGATAGCCCCACAAGACGGCATGCTCGGCGCTCGGACAGATCGAACTGTTTGATCATCTGCCCGATCGCTTCACGCTTGGCCTGTGGGGCTAACGCTTTGAACCGAGAACGCCCTTGAGCGCATGAATGTCCAGGTGCGCCTCGGCCAGCAGCCGTTTGAGCTTGGCGTTCTCGCCTTCAAGCTCCTTTAGCCGCCTGGCATCGGACACGTCCATGCCGCCGAACTTGGCCCGCCAGTTGTAAAACGTGGCATCGCTGAAGCCGCCCTTGCGGCACAGCTCCTTGATCGGCATCCCCGCATCGGCCTGTTTCAGGAAACCGATGATCTGCTCTTCGCTGTATCTGCTCTTCTTCATGTCCGTCATTCTCCATAAATTGACGGACTTCTCTACTTTTAATTGGTATGGCCTATGGGGGGCAGGTCAGTCATTCAATCAAGACCTACTTCCAAGCAGGTCTTGTTTTGCTCGTTTCAGAACTTGGGTAGAGTTGCAGGCAGACAGCGACGCTAAATTAGACGGTGCGATTCTCGATTGCCACCGCAATGACTTCCTTTAATGGTGCATTTAACGTTTGAGCGCACGCAGCGGGGGAACGCGCTTCTCCCAAGTTTATGCTATTGATTTTTTAAATATATGATTATAAATAAAATCATATCTTGGCATGTTATGTGCTAGTACCCTTTTACTTTCGCCCTTTTCCTCCTCCTTTGGGTGAAAGCTTTTAAGGCAGCCCTCGGGCTGCCTTTTTTTTCATCGGAGTTGTGGACGCAGCACCTTAGGTGATCGAAACCCCAAGTCATTCTGACCCAGGTTTGCTTCCCACCAGTCACGCGCGCGACCCAGTCTCGCCCTGAATCGTTATTCCCCTTGTGTGCCGCTAAGTTTGGGGATGCAGATTGCAAAGTTCGAAATTTAAAGACGTGCTTTTCAGTATGTTCAGATGAGAGCGGGATGGTTGGAGCGGTGCATTTAAGCTCGGCGAGTCACGCGAGTTTGTCGAATATCCGGCACAATCCCGAATCCTGACATAGCAGGAATCCGACCGGGAACGGCGGGTGGCGGCAGTGACGACGGCATTCGCGCCAAATAGAAGGGGAGGTCATGGGTAAAGATGCACCATTGATTCTTAGCTTGGATAACCACGGGATTCCGCACCGATGGATTACTTGGCAGCAAGCCTGTTTTTATTATGCGAAAGACCTTATCGCATGGACGCTCGGGGAAAGAACTTTTACGTTTAACGGTGGCGTCTCGCGACTAACGGGAGAGCGCTCGAGTATCACGACGCGATCGATTCTCGCAATAAAGGGACGGGCAATGGGGGGGGCAGGATTCCGTCAGGTACCGCCCCTGAGCAACCGCGAGCTATTTCGGCGTGATCGGCATATCTGCGCGTACTGCGGAGGCGAATTCGGATTTCTTAGGCTAACGCGAGATCATATCAAGCCGGTATCAAGGGGCGGAGTGGACATTTGGATGAATGTTGTTACCGCGTGCCGGAATTGCAACGGCTCGAAACGAAATCGTACATTGGAAGAGGCAGGGCTCGAGTTGTTATATACCCCTTACGTTCCTAATAAAGCAGAATATTTGATACTAACAAACCGAAAAATTCTTGCCGATCAAATGGAATTTTTAGAGCAACATGTATCCGCCCAGAGCCGCGTCTCATACTTGAGAGGCGTGCAAACGTGATCAGTCGCGAGAAGATGGATTTTTGGCGTAACTCCGGTTTCCATTTGCTTGACCGGAATCAATCAGGAGATCTGTTAGTCACGGACGATTTTCTTCGCGCGTACTACCTTCGTCCAGAGGTTTGCCCGTTAGATGAGTCTTCGGAGCTGGAATGGCGTTTGCATACGGACCTCATGGACAACCCGAGAATGGACATCTCTAACGAACGCCTTGTTAGCATTGAAGACGCTGATGTTCGCGATAACTACCGTTTTATTTTCGACTTTCGTGAGCGACTGTTGGCCAGTAGTTCTCTGGAGGCTTGCTATCTAAATATTTTTTCAAATGGCAACGTTACGATTCCTTCTCTGATGATTGACCAGATGGTTCATGTCATTTTACGCGGCGTTCTAGAAGGAGAATCTG
>CAITSH010000534.1 GCA_903895005.1 uncultured Pseudomonadota bacterium | reverse complement strand
TGGCTTGCCCCGCTGTTGCTGATGATGGCCTTGCTCGGGGCGCTGATCGTCCTCGCGCAGGGGTCGGCCATCGCGCCATTCATCTACACCCTGTTCTGATCGTGCACGGCAAAGGCTGAAGGCATGATCGTCGTCGGAATCTCCGCTTTTTATCACGACAGCGCAGCGGCGCTGGTGCGGGACGGTGAAATCGTCGCCGCGGCTCAGGAAGAGCGGTTCACGCGCAAAAAACACGATCCGGAATTCCCGCTGCATGCGCTGCGCTTTTGCCTCGAGCAGGCGGGCGTGACGGCGGCCGAAGTGGATCATGTGGCTTTTTACGACAAGCCCTTCCTCAAGTTTGAGCGCTTGATGGAGACCTACCTCGCGTTTGCACCTAGAGGTTTCACCTCGTTTCGCATGGCGTTGCCGGTGTGGCTGCGGGAGAAACTTTTCCTCAAGGACTTGCTCGCCAAGCGCCTTAAGGCCTTGTCACCGGATGTGGATTGGGCCGAAAGGCTGCTTTTTGGCGAGCATCACCTGAGCCACGCCGCCAGCGCGTTCTACCCGTCGCCCTTTGACGAGGCGGCGGTGCTCACGCTTGACGGCGTCGGTGAGTGGGCGACCTCTTCGCTTGCCATTGGCTCGGGCAGCAAGCTGGCGATCCACAAGGAAATCCATTTTCCGCATTCGATCGGCCTGCTGTATTCGGCTTTTACCTATTACTGCGGTTTCAAGGTCAATTCCGGCGAATACAAGCTGATGGGCCTCGCCCCCTACGGCGAGCCGAAGTACGCGCAGCTGATACGCGATCATCTCATCGACATCAAGGACGACGGCTCATTTCGTCTTGACCTTGATTACTTCAATTACTGCACCGGCCTGACCATGACCAACGCGCGCTTCGCCGGGCTGTTCGGCGCGCCCGTGCGCAAGTCCGAGGAACTGCTGACGCAAAAGCATATGGATCTTGCCGCCTCGGTGCAGGCGGTGACCGAGGAAGTGATGCTGAAGCTGGCGCGCGCCGCCGCAAAAGAAACCGGCATGAAAAACCTTTGCCTGGCCGGCGGTGTTGCGCTTAACTGCGTCGCCAATGGCAAGCTGTTGCGCGACAAGAGTTTCGAGAACGTCTGGATACAGCCGGCTGCCGGTGATGCGGGTGGTGCGCTGGGCGCGGCACTGGCCGCTTACCACGGGTTTCTGGACAAGCCGCGCAGTGCCTCGGACGGACGCGATCGAATGCAAGGCAGCTATCTTGGTCCGGAGTTCACGCAAGCGGACACCGAGGCGCGACTCAAGGCCGCCGGCGCGGTGTTTGAAACGCTGGATGATGCATCGCTGTTTTCCGCTTGCTCCAAAGACCTCGCCGAGGGCTGCGCCCTGGGCTGGTTCCAGGGCCGCATGGAGTTCGGGCCGCGCGCGCTTGGCGGCCGGTCCATCCTCGGCGACCCGCGCTCGCCGGCGATGCAATCGGTACTCAACCTCAAGGTCAAGTACCGCGAGTCGTTCCGGCCCTTCGCGCCCTCGGTGCTGCGCGAGAACATTGCGGATTGGTTCGAGCTTGAAGGAGACAGTCCTTACATGCTCCTGGTGGCCGGTGTCAAGGAAGCACGGCGCATTGAAATGACGGCGGAACAGAACGCCTTGTTCGGCATTGAAAAGCTCAATGTCGCACGCTCGGAAATCCCAGCCGTGACGCACATCGATTATTCCGCGCGCATCCAGACCGTGCACGAAGAGACCAACCCGCGTTACCACCGGCTTATCGCCGCGTTTGGCCTGCTCACCGGCTGCCCGGTGGTGGTGAACACCAGCTTCAATGTGCGCGGCGAACCCATCGTAGGCACGCCGGAAGACGCGTTTCGCTGTTTCATGGGCAGCGAAATCGACGTGCTGGCCGTTGGTAACTGTTACCTGCGCAAGGGTGCGCAGGACCCGGCGCTCAAGCTCGATTACAAGAACGCGTTCGAGCTCGACTAAGCCGTCGGAGTCGCAAACACCGCCGCAACCCGTTTCAAACTGTCACAATCTGCCGGCAAACTATTTCTGTCATTAGCGGTCTGAGTAGTGTGGGATGCCATCGCGCCCGACGCCCGAGCGTGTATCGTCGGTCACGTTGGTTTCGAAACGATCCAATATTCATATGATTCGCCTTCGCAAAAAAATACACACGCAATCCCCAGCCATCGAAGCATCCAGCACACCCCGCCAAAGGCCACGCCATGACTCCGCAGGAACGCGAACTGATCAGTACCTTTCTGGAACAATTGAAACAGACTCAGGCGGGGCAGAAGGATGCCGAAGCCGATGCGTTGATCAGTGCGGCGGTCGCCGCGAAGCCCGATGCCACCTACCTGCTGGTGCAGCGCGCCGTCGGACTCGATTACGCCCTGCAGGCGGCGAAGACCGATTTGTCGGCGTTGCAGGCCGAGCTGGGGCAGTTACGCGCGGGCACGCGCGCGAGCAGCAGTTTTATTGACACGGGTGACAGCTGGGGGCGTTCGGGCAAGGGCATCGCCCAGCCTGCTGGCGACGGGGCAGCGCCAGGCACGGCGCCGGCAGCATTCACACCGGCATTTTCCGCAACCAATCTGGCCCGGCCTGCGGCGGCGGCTGTGCCCGCCGCGCCTGCGCCGGCAGGGGCCTGGGGATCGGGCATGCTGGGAACTGTTGCCACGACGGCCGCGGGCGTGGTCGCAGGATCATTTTTGTTTCAGGGCATACAGGGGTTGATGGGGCATCACGGCAGTGATACCCAGAAGGCGCTGGACCCGGCTCTCTCCAGCGTGCCGCCACCGGCCGTGCCGCCTGCGCAGCTCGCCGCTGCGGATTCGAATTTCGCCTCGTCACCGGATCAGGCGGACGCCGCTGCGCTCGATGACGCGTATGGCGGCTACGTGGATTCAGGGGACGCCGGCGACGCCTGATTGGCAAGGCGGCGAAGCGTCCCGCAACGGGGCCCCTGTGCCGTTAGGGTGCTTTTTGGTCCTTCGGGACGGCGATGCACATCGCGCGGACGAATTTTTCTATGCCCTGCGGCGTGATCATGGCACGCCGCGCAGCATCACACTGCTCCAATTTTTCATAGGGAATGCGCACGCTGAGGTTTTGCGCGGCGCAGCCCTGGCCGCTAACCATGGGCCCGGCGCAGCCGTCGATGATGATCAGCAGCAGGAAGGTAAAATTTGGCAATAGCATGATTCAATTGCTTCCTGAGTGGTGGAAACGATAAGCTTGCACCGTTGGATCTAATGCGGTTCGGGCCCATTCAGACCCTGGGCATGGCGCATTGTAGCAACAGGAAATGAATATTCGGCCGTCATAACGCAAGCAGGGGAAAGCAGCATGGACAAGAAGGCTCTGACAATCGGGTGGATCGTGGTTTCGGTGCTGTGGGTGCTGTACTGGGTGGTGATGAGCGCATCCCTGGGGGTCGAGGCGATAGGCGATCTTGTCGCCGCTGGCAGCCGGCCGCTGCTGGTCGGTGCCTTGTTCCTGTCAGTGCCCGTGGGTCTGTTTTTCATTGGCGGAGTGGTGGCCTGGATCAAGCGCCTCTCCTCGGGCAAAGCCTGACCCATGTTTGTAACGCGGCTCGCATAGCGCACCTTTCGATTTTCAGGAGAGCCATTCAATGTCCACAGTCGTATTCGCCCCCGGCGGCTATCGTTACGTCAGCGCGGTATTCCAGTACTCGAGCGGTGTCGCGGCAGAGCCCGGGTTCGAGATGGTGCGGGCGCGCCTCGCCAGACCGCTGCCCATCGCCGATGGCTTTGCGCTGGTTGAGGCGCATCTCAAGGCCATAGGCCGGCCGAGCACGGCATTTGCCGCTTGCGAGTTGCGTTCGCCGGAGCCGTTTACCGAGCAGGGCTTCACCGATTTCAACCGGCACTATGTGCAGACCCTGGAGCGCTGGGGCATTTACAAGGACGAGATCAACCCGGTGGCGCGCACCAATGTGTGCCCCGAGTTCGACAAGCCGGCGGTGCCCTCGCTCTATGCGTTTTCCTATACCGTGCCTTCGACGAGCAAGCGCGGCAGTTTTATTCTCGCCGGAGGCGGCGAGGCGCGAGGCGGCACGGGGACTTACGCCGAACGCATCGTGCGACACGGCGAGCAGTCGACCGATGCGATGCGCGAAAAGGTGCGCTTTGTGATTGCCGAAATGGAGTCGCGGTTGACCGCGCTGGGTTTTGGCTGGAAGGACGCCATCACCACGCAGGCCTACACCGTGTTCGACATCGGCCCGTTGATGGCCGAGGAGTTCGTAAAAAGAGGTATCGCACCGGGCGGCGTGTCCTGGCATTTTTGCCGGCCGCCGATCCAGGGTCTAGACTACGAAATGGATGTGCGCGGCGCGGCGCAGGAAATCGTAATCTAGCCCCGCCCTTGCGGCGGGCAACAAAAAAGGCGGCCTAGGCCGCCTTTTTTGTTGCCGCAAGTAAAGTCGATCAGGCGACCTTGCGCGGTCCAAACAAGGCAGGGTTTTGCTTGTTGGCAGTGCGCTGGCCGTAGCCGGGCTTGGCCTGGCGCGGTTGCGCCGGACCGGTGACGCGATCAAGCAGGCGCGACTCGAAGCTGTCGGGCTGGCGTTCGTCGTAAATCTTCGACGGGTCCTGGGCCGGCGTAGGG
>CAITSH010000533.1 GCA_903895005.1 uncultured Pseudomonadota bacterium | reverse complement strand
GTGGTTGAGCCTAATTCCGACTTTTTCAAGTACCTAAAGAACCCCAGCGGCAAATCGGGTAAATAATGGCCGCCTCCTTCGCCATGGCATTTGCCCTGATGCTGGTCATCGAAGGCATCGTGCCCCTAGTCGCACCGTCTGCATGGCGGGAGACCTTCAGGCGCATCACCGAATTCAGCGACGGCCAAATCCGGTTTTTCGGGCTGTCGTCGATGCTTTCGGGCTTTGTGATTTTCCTGCTTTCGCGCTGATCACGCCGTCCTACCAAAGTACCTGTAATGCGTACGCGCAATTGGCTTCTGCCAGAACACATAGAAGATGTACTTCCGAATGAGGCGCGACGCATAGAAGCCCTGCGCGGCGTTCTCCTTGAAACCTATCGTGTTCACGGGTACGAACTGGTCATCCCTCCGATGCTCGAGTATGTCGAGTCGCTGCTGACCGGAACAGGGCGGGACCTTGATCTGCGTACCTTCAAACTCGTCGATCAGATTTCCGGGCGCATGATGGGGTTACGGGCCGACATCACGCCCCAGGTGGCGCGCATCGATGCCCATCTTCTAAACCGGGAAGGCGTTACACGCCTAGCTTACTGTGGCAGCGTACTACACGCGCGTCCCTCAGGATTGACATCAACCAGGGAGCCCATCCTGGTCGGGGCGGAGATTTACGGGCATGGCGGGATCGAGAGTGATATCGAGATTCAGCGACTGCTCGGCGAGTCACTGCGGTTGTGTGGTGTGCGTGATGCGCGACTAGATCTGGGGCATGTCGCCATTTTTGGCTCGATTGCAAGGCACGGTCGAGTCGACGCAGCGCTGGAATCGGAGCTTTTCGAGGCGCTTCAGTCCAAGGATGTCGTTGCGGTCCACGCCCTGACCTCTACCCTTGCACCCGTAACGCGTGATGCGCTTCGGCTTCTGCCTGATTTGTACGGTGGCATCGAAGTGATCGAACGGGCTGCTCGCGAACTGCCCCGCTATCCGGAGATTACTTCGGCACTGAATGATCTGCGGGCGCTGACCATCACTAACGGAATTCCCATCACCGTCGATCTCGCCGATCTCAGGGGGTACCACTACCACAGCGGCGTGGTGTTCGCGGCTTACTGTCCGCAGCTGCCGAGCGCTATCGCCCTAGGCGGGAGGTACGATGAGGTGGGGATGGCATTTGGGCGCGCACGGCCGGCAACTGGGTTTTCGATATACATGCGAGACTTGGTAAGGGTTTTGCCGGTCGAGCCGGGGTGTGGCGGTATTCTTGCACCCTATGCTGGCGATGCTCTTCTTGAAGAACAAGTTGCCCGCCTGCGCAGTGCTGGTGAGGTGGTAATACGTGATCTTCCGGGCCATGAAGCCACCGTGGGGGAGTTGGGGTGCGACCGCCGGCTGGTGCTCGCCGCCGGATCTTGGCAGTTGGAAAAAATAAAGTAGAGTCAGGGAGTCCGGAATTCTTGGTGAATATCGCCCGGATATTGAAAATGGCAGACGACAAGTGTCGTATTTGATGGCGGAAAGTTATTGATTCTATGGCGAAGAACGTAGTAGTAATCGGCACGCAATGGGGCGACGAGGGGAAGGGGAAGATCGTCGATTGGCTGACCGATCATACCCAGGGCGTGGTGCGATTCCAAGGAGGACACAACGCAGGGCACACGCTCGTAATCGGTGGCAAGAAGACCATTTTGCGCCTTATCCCGTCGGGTATTCTGCATGCAGGCAAAGCGTGTTATATCGGCAACGGCGTGGTGCTCTCTCCCGATGCGCTGCTCAAGGAAATTGCCGAACTAGAGTCTGCGGGCATTGATGTCAAAAGCAGGCTTCATATCAGCGAGGCCTGCCCGTTGATTCTTCCGTACCACATTGCCATCGACCAAGCGCGGGAAGTCGCAAAGGGGGCCGACAAAATTGGCACGACCGGGCGCGGAATCGGGCCTGCTTACGAGGATAAGGTTGCGCGGCGGGCGATTCGGTTACAGGACCTCTTTAATGCCAAGGGTTTTGCGGCGAAGCTCGAGCCTTTACTCGATTATCATAATTTCGTTCTGACGAAATATCTCAATGCGCCTGCGGTGGATTTTGAAAAGACGCTTAACGAAGCGCTTGAGCTAGCCCCGAAGCTTGCGCCGATGATCACAGACGTATCCCGCGCACTCTATGACGCGGGACGTGCCGGAAAGAGTCTCCTATTTGAAGGCGCACAAGGTGCTTTACTGGATATCGACCATGGTACGTACCCCTATGTTACGTCGAGTAATTGCGTTGCTGGTGCGGCCTCTGCAGGGGCTGGCGTCGGGCCGGGCATGCTGCACTACGTGCTGGGTATCACCAAGGCTTACACGACGCGGGTGGGCTCCGGGCCATTCCCGACAGAGCTCGAGGACGAGACCGGCGAACAATTACGCAAGCGCGGTAATGAATTCGGGTCGGTTACGGGTCGCCCCCGGCGCTGCGGCTGGTTCGATGCCGCGGCACTGAAGCGTTCAATGCAGATTAACGGTGTCTCCGGTTTGTGCATCACTAAACTGGATGTGCTTGACGGGCTTGAGACGCTCAAGGTGTGCACCGGCTATATGATTGCCGGAGAGCTAACAGATATGCCGCCTCCGGGAGCCGAAGCCATGGAGCGGTGTGAGCCGGTCTACGAGAGCCTGCACGGGTGGACACAGAGCACCGTAGGGATCAAGCGTCTTGAGGATCTCCCAGTGGCGGCGCGCGACTACCTGAAGCGCATTGAAGCGATTTGCGGGGTTCCGGTCGACATGATTTCGACCGGTCCCGACCGCGAGGAGACCATCGTTTTACGGCATCCTTTTAGCTAACCGACTAACTTGCTTGGCGGAAGTTATAACCGATGAGTCACTTACACGTTTCGTGGGACGACTATCACGAGACTATTGAGCGACTAGCCGTCAAAGTCCACGAATCTGGCTGGGAGTTTGATCAGATCGTGTGCATCGCGCGAGGCGGGGTGCGCATAGGAGACGTGTTTTCGCGGATATTCAAGCTGCCTCTGGCTATTTTGTTCACGCAGTCCTATGTCGAGGATCACGGCACGGTTCGTGGCGATATTGCGATTTCCCGGCACATCGCGATGACCGCCGAGCGCCTTGGCACGCGCGTCCTGCTGGTCGACGATTTGGTGGATTCCGGCGTGACTCTGAACGCGGTGCGCAATCACCTCCTGAAAGCGCATCCCCAGGTTCGCGAAATAAAGACGGCTGTCCTTTGGTGGAAGGAAGTCTCGAAGTTCAAGCCAGATTATCACGTACTTTATCTCCCGGATAACCCCTGGATACATCAGCCGTTTGAACCCTATGATGCAATGTCCGTTACTGAACTCATACAGCGCCACGGCTAGCTTGAAAAATCCGGCGGATCCGCTGCCCCATTGATGAGACAACTGTGCCACACGGTCGATCGGAGGGCGGAAACCCCAAGACATCGCTGGGCGCCAATGAGAGGAGTGGCTTTTTGTGTTTCGTTGCGGTGACTTTTAGGTTTCAGCCGCGTTCGTTTAGTGGCGGGGCGCGCGGTTCATGCGCCGCCGTTTTTCCCTAGATGCCGGTCTGGATCAAGAATGCGTCCGGAGTGTTCGGACATGATGGAGCCGATGGTGTCGTCGTTGCCGGGGACCGTATAGTCGAAGTATTGGGTCGGGGGCAGCAACCGGGGCACATTCCGGACGAAATCGTCGATGCACGGGGGCATATCCTCCTACCGGGCCTGATCAATACCCATCACCACTTTTACCAGACACTGACCCGCGCCTGTGGTGCGGCATTGAACAAGCCCTTGTTCCCATGGTTGCAGGCGCTTTATCCGGTATGGGCCAGACTCGGTGAATCGGGATTGCGAACGGCGGTGCGCCTCGCCATGGCCGAATTGCTTTTATCCGGATGTACGACAGCTGTCGATCACCACTATGTGTTCCCTGGTGGTCTTGAGAACGCCGTCGACATCGAGGTAGAGGAGGCTGTCGCTACAGGGATGCGCGTTGTACTCACACGCGGGTCAATGAGCTTGTCGGAAGAGGACGGCGGCCTGCCGCCAAAAAGCGTCGTGCAGGCCACGGACGTGATCCTGCGCGATAGTGAACGGGTCGTCTCGGCATTTCACCAACGCGGGCCGGGTGCGATGGTGCAGGTCGCGCTCGCGCCGTGTTCGCCTTTTTCGGTTAGTACTGAATTGATGCGCGAAACGGCACGGCTCGCGCAAAGTCTGGACGTGCGACTTCATACCCATCTGGCGGAAACCGAGGACGAGAACCGCTATTGTCAGGAATTATATGGTTGCCGCCCGCTCGACTACCTGGAACAGGTCGAATGGCTGGACGGACGTACTTGGCTTGCGCACGGCATTCACTTTGACGCAGGCGAAATTGTTCGGCTTGGGCGTGCGAAGGTTGGCATCGCGCATTGTCCAAGTTCGAACATGATTCTTGCCTCCGGTGTATGTCCGGTCGTTGCTTTACAGGAGGCGGGTTGTCCTGTGGGGCTCGCGGTCGACGGTTCGGCCTCAAATGACTGTTCGAACATGGCTCAAGAGGTCCGTCAGGCGTTTTTGCTCAACAGGCTTTCGGTTGGAGCGGAGACAATGACCCACGAGCGTGCATTGTTGCTTGCTACGCGCGGCTCTGCAGATGTCCTCGACCGCCCCGATTTAGGCCGGATCGAGGTCGGATGCCAAGCGGATCTGGCGTTGTTTTCGCTCGACGAGCCGCGGTTCTCGGGGTGTGAAGACCCGATCGCAGCGTTCGTTCTGTGCGGGGCACATCGCGCGGCCCATGTCATGGTCGGCGGGGTCTGGCGGGTAAGGGATGGCGTTATCGCCGGCCTTGACCTTGACGACCTGCTGTCGCGCCACGGGTTGGCCGCCCGGGCGCTTCGGAGAAAATGAAAAGCAGGTATTAAAGCTTCCAACGGGTAGGATAAACTCCTACTCATTCGAATTTGGTGCCCAAGAAGGGACTCGAACCCCCACAGTGTTGCCACCGCCAGGACCTGAACCTGGTGCGTCTACCAATTCCGCCACCTGGGCTGCAAGTCGCGCATTTTAAAGGAAACCCCTTTTTTGTCAAAGAAAAACAGTAAAAACCCGCATGTGAGGGATCCTCACTTCGAACGCGAAGCGGCCAAATATGACTCTCCCATCCCAAGCCGGGAGTTTATTCTTGATACCTTGGGCAGCGAAGGCGTGCCTGTGGAAGAAGTGCATCTCGTCAAACTTCTGGGCTTGAAAAAGGATCAGCTTGACGCCCTGGCTAAACGCCTGGCCGCAATGGAGCGCGCAGGGCAAATACTGCGCAATCGCAAGGGTGCCATTCTCGTAGCGAAAAAGCTGGATCTCATTGCGGGGCGCGTTATAGGTCATCCGGATGGCTTTGGCTTTGTGACGCCGGATGACGGCAGTCCGGATCTGTACCTGAGCCAGAAGGAAATGGATACCGTCCTGCACGGGGACCGGGTAATGGTTCGGGAGGGGGGCGCTGACCGGCGTGGCCGTCGGGAGGCTTCCGTAGTAGAGGTGATCGAGCGCGCCCAGACCAGGCTCGTCGGGCGCCTTCATGTGGAGCACAAGGTTCTGTATGTGGTGGCATCCGAGCGTCGTATCAGTCAGGACATCCTGATTCCGGCGGGCGACACCAACGGTGCGGTTCCGGGGCAGGTGGTGGTGGCTGAGCTCGTCAGCCAGCCCAGCCGGCACGCGCAGCCCATCGGCCGGATCGTAGAGATTCTTGGCGGGTACACCGACCCTGGCATGGAGATAGAAATCGCCTTGCGAAAGCACGACCTGCCGCATGAGTTTTCAGACAAGGCCGAGCGGCAGGCGGCGCGCCTGCCAGACACCGTGCAGGCCGGCGACGCAAAGGGCAGAGTCGACCTGCGCAACCTCGCGCTGGTGACCATCGATGGTGAAACAGCAAAGGATTTCGATGATGCGGTCTATTGCGAGAAAGACGGGAAGAACTTCCGGCTGATCGTCGCGATTGCAGACGTGAGCCACTATGTTCGCCATGGTGACGCACTCGACCTTGAGGCGCGCGATAGGGGAAACTCGGTCTATTTTCCCCGCCGCGTCATTCCGATGCTGCCCGAAAAGCTCTCGAATGGCCTGTGCTCGCTGAATCCCGATGTGGACAGGCTTGCCGTCGTTTGCGACGCGAGCATTTCTGCGCAGGGTGAAATCAAGGGCTTCAAGTTCTACGACGCCGTTTTCCGCTCGCACGCCCGCCTAACCTATACCCAGGTGGCAGCAGCCCTGGAGGAGCCGGGCGCGGTCAAATCGGCGCTTATAAAGGGTTTGTTGCCCCGCTTGCAGGCTTTGAATGATTTGTTTCGAGTGCTGCTGGTTGCCCGTGGCAAGCGAGGGGCGATTGATTTCGAGACGACGGAAACGCAGATCGAATTCGATGACAAGGGCAAGATAAAGCGCATTTTCCCGGTATTGCGGAACGACGCACACCGCCTGATCGAAGAGTGCATGCTCGCGGCGAATGTGTGCGCGTCAGAGTTTTTGAAAAAGCAGGAACATACTGCGCTCTACCGGGTGCACGAGGGGCCCACCCCGGAGAAGCTTGCTGCGCTGCGTGAATTCCTGAAGGAATTCGGTCTGCAGTTATCCGGAGGCGATGAGCCGCATGCCAAAGACTACGCGGCTTTGCTCTTGAAGCTCAAGGGTAGGCCCGATGTGCAGTTGTTGCAAACGGTCTTGTTACGCTCCCTCAAGCAGGCGCAATACAGCCCAGAGAACCTCGGGCATTTTGGCCTTGCTTACGAGGCTTATACGCACTTCACCTCACCCATCCGGCGCTACCCCGACTTGTTGGTTCATCGGGCAATCAAGGCTGCGATAGCAAGTGAGCATTACAAGCCGGGTAACTGGAAGGAATTGGGCGCGCATTGCTCGCAGACCGAGCGTCGCGCCGACGAGGCGACACGCGATGTCACCAATTGGCTCAAGTGCTATTTCATGCAAGATCGCATTAACGAGGAATTTGACGGAACCATCAGTGCTGTCACGAGCTTCGGCATATTTGTCGCTTTAGACGAAGTGTTCGTCGAAGGT
>CAITSH010000532.1 GCA_903895005.1 uncultured Pseudomonadota bacterium | reverse complement strand
CGCAAACCGCGACGTTCGACAAACTCATCGTTTCCATCGGGCGTGTGCCGAATACCCTCGGGCTCAACGCGCAGGTCGTGGGGCTAAAGCTCGATGATCGCGGCTTTGTTGTGGTCGATGGCGAATGTCGCACCGGCCTTGCCAACGTGTGGGCGGTGGGCGACGTGGTGCGCGGCCCGATGCTCGCCCACAAGGCCGAGGAGGAAGGCGTGGCCGTGGCCGAGCGAATCGCCGGCCAAAAGCCACATGTCGATTTCAACACCATTCCCTGGGTCATCTATACCTCGCCCGAGATCGCCTGGGTCGGGCAGACCGAACAGGCGCTGAAGGCCTCCGGTCGTGACTACAAGGCGGGCAGCTTTCCATTCGCCGCCAACGGTCGCGCTCGCGCGCTCGGGGATACGACAGGCATGGTCAAGATACTCGCGGATGCGAAGTCCGACGAGATTCTCGGTGTGCACATCGTCGGCCCGATGGCCTCGGAGTTGATTGCCGAAGCGGTGGTTGCCATGGAATTCCGCGCTTCGGCCGAGGATATCGCGCGCATCTGCCATGCCCACCCGACGCTTTCCGAGGCCACCAAGGAAGCCGCGCTGGCGGTGGATAAGCGAACCCTGAACATGTGATCCGGGCCGGGTAGGGGGCTAGAGTGCCCGCCATGCCTTCCCCGTTTCGACCCCTTACGCGAGCCCCCTTTGAGAGACAGCGCATTTGATCCCGAGGCAGACCTTGGACTCGCCGCAGGCGAGCACCTGACGGTCCTCGATTATTACCACCGCACACTGGAACGGCGGGGATTTGTTTCCGACGACGCGCAACTGCGCGCGGTTGAGCGCCTGCAGCAACTCTACGAAGAGTGGTCTGCTTACAAGTCGAGGCGCGGTAACGCGTTCACCCGCCTGGTCGTGCGTCCGCCCCTGCCCAAGGGGGTTTACTTGTGGGGTGGCGTCGGCCGCGGCAAGAGCTTCCTGATGGACAGCTTTTACCTTTGCGTGCCACTGGTCCGCAAACGCCGCGTTCACTTTCACCATTTCATGCGCGATGTGCACCGCGAACTGGAGGAACTGAAGGGGCAGGAGGATCCGCTTGCGCTGCTGGCCCGGCGGATCGCACGGCGCTACCGCCTGATTTGCTTCGACGAGTTCCATGTCAATGACATTGCCGATGCGATGATCCTGGGGCGGCTGCTGAAGCGAACGATGGAGCTTGGCGTGGTCTATTGCATGACCTCGAACTACCCGCCGGACGAGCTCTACAAGAACGGCCTCAGGCGGGATAATTTTCTTCCGACCATTGCCCTGCTCAAGGAACGCCTGGATGTGCTCAACGTCGATAGCGGCGTTGATTACCGCCTGCGCGCGCTCGAGCAGGTGAGCGTCTATCACACGCCGCTGGGTGAGAAGGCCGACCAGGCTCTGATGGACACGTTCCGTCAGATTGCCGAAGTCGACGAGGAATTCCACGAACTGGATGTCGAGGGGCGGGTCATTCCCTACGTGCACCGCGCCGGTGGTGTGGCGTGGTTCGATTTCGGCGTGCTGTGCGGTTGGGGAAGGTCGCAGCATGACTACCTCGACCTCGCCCGGCGGTTCCACACCGTGATCTTGTCGGGCGTGCCGTGCATGGGCCTCACACTTTCTGATGAGGCGCGTCGCTTCACGCTGATGGTTGACGTGTTCTACGATAGCGGGGTGAAACTGGTCATCTCCGCCGCTGCGCCCCCGGACCAGCTTCTCGATGCACGAGAGGTCGAAAAGGATACGCGCCTGCGAGCGATGGTTTTTGAGTTTGACCGCACGGCGAGCCGCCTTATTGAAATGCAGTCGCGCGAATATCTGCGGCGCAACCGGCGTGAAGCCGGCGGGATAGCTGAAACGGAGCCCGGCCTGAAGCAAACCGGAACCTGACAACGGGTAAGGAGGAGCGATGGAAAAATTCAAGGCTTACCGACTGCGAGAAGCCGACAAAAAAGTCAGCGGCGCATTCGAACAGATGAGTATTGATGAGTTGGACAAGGGCGAGGTGGTCATCCGGGTCGCCTACTCTGGCGTCAATTACAAGGATGCCCTTGCTGCAACCGGCAAGGGCCGCATCATCCGCCGCTTTCCCTGTACAGGCGGCATTGATCTGTCCGGCACCGTTGTGGAATCTACGGATGCGCGCTTCAATAAGGGCGATGCTGTCATCGCCACAAGCTACGACATCGGCGTCGCGCACGATGGCGGTTACGCCGAATATGCGCGTATTCCCGCGGACTGGGTGGTGCCGATGCCGCGGGGCCTGACCCTGGCCGAGGCCATGGCGCTGGGAACGGCCGGTTACACCGCGGCGCTTGGCATCGTGCGCATGGAGCAGGTCGGCCTGAAACCCTCTGCCGGCCCGGTGATCGTTTCCGGCGCGACCGGTGGGGTCGGGTCGCTTGCCATCGACATCCTTTCGCGGCTGGGTTATCACGTCGTCGCGCTTACCGGCAAGGAGGCCGAGGCCGACTACCTCAAGACGCTGGGTGCGAAGGAAGTCATGCTGCGGCAGAGCCTGGATCTCACGAAGATCAAGCCGCTCGACACTGCCACCTGGGCGGGGGCCGTCGACAATCTGGGCGGGGAGGTGCTGGCCTGGATGGCGAGCACCATGCTGCAAGGCGGTGCCATTGCCTCCATCGGTCTCGCGGCGAGCATGAGCCTCAATACAACGGTGGCGCCGTTTATCCTGCGCGGTGCGTCGCTGCTGGGCATCGATTCGGGTTTGACTCCGATGCCGCTCCGGCAGGACGTGTGGCGGCGCCTGTCCACCGACATGAAGCCGGCCCACCTGCAAACGATGGTGAGAACCATTCCGTTTGACGAGCTTCCGGCGGTGTTTGCTGACTTCATGGACGCGAAGGTGCGCGGTCGTATTGTCGTGGATTTGCCCGCGTGAATGCGAGCAGAGGTGACGCGTAAGTCCCGTGTCAGCTTGAAGGTCTAGACTTTTTCTTCGTCGCCCGCAGAGGCGTCAGGAAAACAAGGAGAAGAGCATGGAAACCTACGCGCAATTCCACCGCCGTTCCATCGATGACAAAGACGGTTTTTGGACGGAACAGGCGGGGCTTGTCGACTGGCACCGCCCCTTTGACCGGGTGCTCGACTTCAGCCGCCCGCCCTTTGCAAAATGGTTCGTCGGCGGACAAACCAATCTTTGCCATAACGCGGTTGACCGTCACCTCAGTGCACGTGCCGAACAAACTGCACTGGTGTGGATTTCCACCGAGGTCGGCGAGGAAAAAAGCTACACATACCGCGAATTGCATCAAGAGGTGCAGCGTGCGGCGGCGATGATGCTGTCGCTCGGTGTCGGAAGGGGCGATCGCGTAATCATTTACATGCCCATGATTTCCGAGGCCGTGTTCGCGATGCTCGCCTGCGCGCGCATCGGCGCGATCCACTCGGTCGTATTCGGTGGATTTGCCGCGGCCAGTCTCGCCGCCCGGATCGATGACGCGACGCCGGTGCTGATGGTCACAGCCGACGGCGGCAGCCGCATGGGCAAGCCGGTGTTGTACAAATCGCTGGTCGATGAGGCGCTCAAGCTTGCCGCGCAACCGCCAGCGAAGGTGCTGATTTTTCGTCGCGGCATCGACCCAGCCATGCCGGTGGTATCCGGGCGCGATATCGATTGGGCGGAGCTTGCCGCGAAGCACACCGATACCGCCGTCCCGTGCACCTGGCTCGAATCGAGCGAGCCATCCTATATCCTGTATACATCCGGCACCACGGGCAAGCCCAAGGGCGTGCAGCGCGATACTGGCGGTTATGCAGTGGCGCTCGCCGCCTCGATGAAGCACATCTATTGCGGTGCGGCCGGCGACACCATGTTCACCGCCTCGGACATAGGATGGGTGGTG
>CAITSH010000531.1 GCA_903895005.1 uncultured Pseudomonadota bacterium | reverse complement strand
CGCCTTATCCGGCGAGCCGCTTGCGGAAGTCTCGGCTGGAGCTCGCCAAATTGAGCAAACTGTTGCTCCTCGTTCTCGCGGTTTTCATACTCTACCTCCTGATCAAGGGGGTTGTTCGCAAATCTGCGGCATCCGCAAAAAAGCAGGAAGGGCGGGGCCGCAGCGAGGGCGAGCGTATGGTTTCATGCGCCCAGTGCGGGGTTAATCTTCCTAAAAGCGAGGCATTGTCGGAGGGCGGCGTGTTCTTTTGCAGCCCGTCCCATCGCGCTTCGGGGGCGCGCTAAGCGCAGTTCTGATGGACGCGGCCGCTTGGCGTGTACGGGAGGAGTCTAGGCCGGACTCTTTCTGGGTTTCGCTTGGCTACTTCAATATTTACCGGCTACTCGTTGCCGGCATGTTCCTGCTTGCAGTGCTGGTGTACGAAGATACGCTGAGTTTTGGCACTTATTCGCTGACGCGGTTTACCTACATCAGCATCGGATATCTTGTTTTAGCCGCGGTATTTCAGGTGCTGCTGCGCCGCTACCGGGCTTACTTCGACTTGCAGCTTTCGCTTCACGTCGTCACTGACATTGTAGCCACGGTGCTGCTCATGAATGCCTCTAGCGGCATGCGCAGCGGTCTTGGCGTCATGTTGCTAATTTCCCTGGCTGCAGCGGCATTGGTGAGTCAGCGAAAGCTGATGCTGTTTTACGCGGCCTTGGCGTCGATCGCGGTTCTGCTCGAGCAGGCTTTCTGGGTTCTTGTATTTGATCAATCGACGGCGGGATTTGTTCAGCCGGGGTTGTTGTCTATCGGGTATTTTGCGACCGCATTGATAACCAACCAGCTCGCGCGACGGGTGATTACCAACGAGCGGGTCGCGCGCCAGCGCGGCTCTGATCTGGCCAACCAATTGCGTATCAACCAGCTTGTGATCCAGGATGTCCAGGACGGGGTTCTCGTTGTTGACAATAACGGCTTGGTGCGCCAGTTCAACCCCCAGGTTGCGGTGTTGCTCGGAGGGGATGCCATAGAACTTGCGCAGGTGGAGGATTACTCCCGTGAATTGGCTGAACATCTTGGCCACTGGCGCAGGGGCGGGGCTTCAAATATTACGTTGCGACCTCAGGGTAGCGGCAAGGTCGTTCGCGCAAGGTTTGTCGAGGCGGGGATAGAAGGTGGAAGCTTTACGCTGATCTTTCTTGATGACATGTCCAGGATGCAGGAGCAGGCGCAGCAACTGAAGCTCGCGGCACTTGGTCGCCTTACGGCCAATATCGCGCACGAGATCCGTAACCCCCTTTCAGCGATTACCCACGCGAGCGACTTGCTCCAGGAGGAACCTCGCGCCGAGGGGAGGGTTCGCCTCATCAGAATCATTCATGACAACGCGCACCGTCTGGACCGAATGGTCAGCGATGTGCTCGAGTTGTCTCGGCGTGACCGCGTGCAGCCGGAGACTTTGCGGCTCCGGCAATTTCTGGAGTCTTTTATCGACGACTTCGCCATCCGCGAGGATGTCCCGAGGGCGTCGTTGGTCCTGGAGGCGGGGGATGAACTTTCGGTTGAGATGGATCGGGTACACCTGCATCAGATTGTATGGAATCTTTTGCGCAATGCCGCGCGCCACTCGCGCAAGATGCCGGGGAGCGTAAGGCTTCAGGTTTTACGTCAGTCGAATCGGGTAGAATTAATCGTTGTCGATGACGGCGCGGGCATTTCCCGAGAGCTGCAGTCGCAGCTGTTTGAGCCGTTTTTCACCACGTACAGCGGCGGCACCGGCCTGGGACTCTATATCGCCAGGGAGCTGTGCGCCGCGAACGGCGCAATGCTTGACTATATCGATCGCGGGGCTGGGGCTCATTTCAGGATTCAATGGCAGTCACACAGACAGTAAAACACGCCGAGCGGCGCGGTCCCCAAATCCAAACGACGGTTCTTGTAGTCGACGACGAGGCGGATATTCGCGAGTTGCTTGAGCTCACCCTCATTAGGATGGGGCTTGGGGTGGACAGCGCGGGATCTGTGGCGGATGCAAAGCGGCTTCTTGCGCTGCGCACATACGACTTGTGCCTCACAGACATGCGTCTGCCGGATGGTGAGGGGATCGAGTTGGTAAGGCATATTTCAGCCGCCTGCGCGGACACGCCCGTTGCCGTAATTACCGCTTATGGGAGCACGGAAAGTGCGGTGGCGGCGCTTAAGGCGGGCGCTTTTGATTATCTATCCAAGCCAATATCGCTCGATCAGCTTCGCAGCCTGATCAAATCAGCGCTGGCTTTGCCGGAGCCGCAAAAGGGGGTTGTAGTTCCCTCATCCGGTCGGGAGTTGCTCGGTGAAAGCGCACCGATTGTCCAGGTCAGGGTGCTGATCGACAAGCTATCTCGAAGTCAGGCGCCGGTCTACATTTCGGGCGAGTCTGGCAGTGGCAAGGAGCTAGCGGCGAGGCTCATCCACGAGAACGGTGCCCGGCGGGAAAAGCCCTTCGTCCCGGTCAATTGCGGTGCGATACCGGAGAACTTGATGGAAAGTGAGTTCTTTGGCTATAAAAAAGGGGCGTTTACCGGGGCTGACGCGGATAGGGGGGGATTTTTCCAGGCAGCCAACGGAGGGACGCTTTTCCTTGACGAGGTTGCGGACCTGCCGCTCGCGATGCAGGTGAAGCTCTTGCGCGCCATCCAAGAAAAGCGCGTTCGCAAAGTCGGGGCGACGGGTGAGGACGCGGTGGACGTGCGCATAATCAGTGCGACCCACCAGAATCTGACCGCCTGCGTGGAGTCTGGAAAGTTTCGTCAGGATTTGTATTACCGGTTGAATGTAATTGGGCTTCAGATGCCATCCTTGCGTGAATGCCGAGACGACATTCCCATTCTCGCGGTCGCCATGCTCGCGCGCATCGCGACGCATGCCAGCACGCTTCCACATCGGTTGAGTCCGTCTGCGTTGCTGGCTTTGGGTGAATATGGTTTCCCAGGGAACGCGCGTGAGCTTGAAAATGTACTTGAACGCGCGGTCGCTCTCGCCGCCTCAGATCAGATTGAGATTGACGACTTGCAACTGGTGGAGGTGGCCAGCGCGGCAGAGCCGCCGGGGCCAGACGCCAAATGGCCATTGCAGGATTATCTGGATCGTCTGGAGCGTGAGGCGATTCTCGAGGCGCTCGCGAAGACTCGCTTTAACCGCACGGCGGCCGCGAAGATTCTTGGAATTACCTTCCGTGCCCTGCGTTACCGGATGGAGCGACTTGACATCCGCTAATGCGCCGGTTGATGCGCCGCACCTGAAAGCCTGCAATGCAGATTGATTTGGGCGGGCGTGCAAGCGGCGCGATCTGGGTCGCCTCTCCAAATTTTGACGCTCGTCCGGAAGGCGTACTTATTGATCTGCTGGTAGTCCACGGTATCAGTCTTCCTCCCGGGGAGTATGGCGGTGAGGGCATCAAGCGGCTGTTCACCAACGCGCTTGACTGCGACGCCCATCCGTACTTCGGGCAACTGCGCGGACTCCGGGTATCTTCCCATTTCCTCGTGAATCGGGCGGGAGCGCTCTTGCAGTTTGTCTCTTGCAACGACCGGGCCTGGCACGCCGGAGTTTCGAGCTGGAGGGGCAGGTCGCGGTGCAATGATTTCTCGGTTGGTATTGAGCTTGAGGGGGCGGACGATCAAGCCTACGCGGACGAGCAGTACGCAACCCTTGTCGTTTTGACCCGCGCTCTTTATGCGCGCTACCCGATCGTAGATTTGGCTGGTCATTCGGAGATTTCCCCTGGTCGCAAAACCGACCCCGGACCGGCGTTCGATTGGGCCCGCTACCGGTCGAGCCTTCGCGGTTAATGAGCCGGCGTTCCGCGAAGGACACAATTTATTCCGCATTACATTCCGCGCTACCAAACGGGGAGGGTGTGTATTTGTGTGCAGTGCGGCATTTTTTGCGACTACTTCGCAACCCCCCGTTTTGGCTTTTTTGCTGGTCCGTTGATGCACACGCTGTCCACAGCCTATCCACAAAAAATCCTTGCATATACAAAAATCAATCACTGGAATTAGTTGCAAGGCGTTGGTGAGATACTATATATTGTGGTTCGAGGGGAGTTTAGCGCCAGCAAACGGTCGGTAAGCGACGGGGCTGTAGAGTGGTCTGCGGTGCTCGCCCCCAGCTATTAATGAGTCGCAAGCGCCAGAAATAGAGGAGACCGCGTATGCAAATTGCCGCCGATGTCGTAACACCCACTCCTGCCTCAGGCAAGAGTCTCCCGGAAGTATCCTCAGGTCTGCAGTCCCCGTTCTCGCAGTACAAAGTCATTCGCCGCAACGGCGCCGTTGTCGGCTTCGAGCCGGGAAAAATTTCCGTCGCGGTAACGAAAGCGTTCCTCGCCATTAATGGCGGACAGGGTGCGGCCTCCGCGCGTATCCGCGAACTGGTTGTCAGCATGACAGAGGGTGTGGTCACCGCACTGGTGCGCCGCCAGCCCACGGGTGGAACGTTCCATATCGAGGACATCCAGGATCAGGTTGAATTGTCCTTGATGCGCTCGGGCGAGCACGAAGTGGCGAGGGCGTATGTTCTCTATCGTGAGCAGCGATCGAAAGCCCGTGCCCAGGAGAAGTCCCAGCACAAGGCTGCCCCCGAATCCAATATCAATGTTTTGGAGCATGGAGAGAAGCTGCCTCTCGACATGGCGCGCTTGACCGACTTGGTGCAGTCTGCATGCGACGGGCTTGGTTCTGCCGTAGACGCCGGTCACATTCTCCAGGAGACGCTCAAGAACCTGTATGACGGCGTACCGATGGACGAGGTACGCAAGTCAGCCGTGCTATCCGCCCGCGCGCTGATCGAGAAGGATCCTGCGTACAGCTACGTCACTTCCCGTCTTCTGCTGAACACCATTCGGCATGAAGTCCTCGGTGAGGATGTGTCACAAGCTGAGATGAAAAGGCGCTATGCCGAGTACTTTCCTCAGTTCGTCAAGCGTGGGATCAAGGCGGAACTGCTGGATCCTAAGCTGGGTACGTTCGATCTGAAGAAATTGGGAAAGGCGCTCGACGCCAGTCGAGACCTCCAGTTTGGTTATCTCGGACTGCAGACCCTTTATGACCGCTACTTCCTGCACATAAGCGACGTGCGCATTGAGCTACCGCAGGTTTTCTTCATGCGTGTTGCGATGGGGCTGGCGCTCGGTGAGATTGATCGTGAGGCGCGCGCCATCGAGTTCTATAACGTCTTGTCGTCCTTTGATTTCATGTCATCGACGCCCACGTTGTTCAACTCTGGCACGAACCGTTCGCAATTGTCGTCCTGTTATTTGACGACTGTTGCGGATGACTTGGATGGAATCTACGAGGCGATCAAGGAAAATGCCTTGCTTGCCAAGTATGCGGGCGGGTTGGGCAACGACTGGACGCCGGTTCGGGCCCTTGGGAGTCATATCAAGGGAACCAACGGTAAGAGCCAGGGGGTAGTGCCATTTTTGAAGGTGGTCAACGATACGGCGGTGGCGGTGAACCAGGGCGGCAAGCGCAAGGGCGCTGTGTGCTCCTATCTTGAGACTTGGCACTTGGATATCGAGGAATTTCTCGAGCTGCGCAAGAACACCGGTGATGATCGTCGGCGCACGCACGACATGAACACGTCGAACTGGATTCCCGACTTGTTCATGAGGCGCGTTATGGAAAATCAGGAGTGGACGCTGTTTTCCCCGTCAGACGCCCCTGATTTGCACGAGACCTACGGCAAAGCATTCGAAAAAGCTTATCTTGGCTACGAAGACAAGGCCGCCAAGGGCGAGATGAAGCTTTTCAAAAAAGTGCCTGCGGTGCAACTCTGGCGCAAGATGCTTTCCATGCTGTTTGAGACGGGACACCCGTGGGTCACGTTCAAGGATCCCTGCAACATTCGTTCGCCCCAGCAACATGTTGGCGTGGTGCATAGCTCGAACCTTTGCACGGAGATCACGCTCAACACCAATGAAAACGAGATTGCCGTTTGCAACCTTGGTTCAGTGAACATGGTTGCGCACCTGAAGGACGGCAAGATTGATCAGGTCAAGCTCAAGAAGACCGTGTCGACGGCGATGCGTATGCTCGATAATGTCATTGATATCAACTATTACGCTGTAGAGAAGGCTCGCAATTCCAACCTGCGCCACCGTCCGGTTGGTATGGGAATCATGGGCTTCCAGGATTGCCTGCACGCGCTGAGAATTCCTTACGCCTCTGAAGATGCAGTGCAATTCGCTGACGAGTCGATGGAGGCTGTGGCCTACTACGCCTATTGGGCTTCGACAGAGATTGCCGAGGAGCGTGGCCGGTATGCCTCCTACAAGGGGTCTTTATGGGACCGTGGCATCCTTCCGCAGGATTCCCTTGGCCTGCTTCGCGAAGAGCGCGGAGGTTACGTGGACATCGATATGTCCGAATCAATGGACTGGAAGACGCTACGCGAGCGTATTAAGCGTTATGGCATGCGTAACTCAAATTGCCTGGCCATCGCCCCGACCGCGACGATCTCAAATATCATCGGTGTTTCGGCTTGTATTGAGCCGACTTATCAAAATCTTTACGTAAAGTCGAACCTCTCGGGCGAGTTCACGGTGGTCAACGAATACCTGGTCGCCGATCTCAAGAAGCTGGGGTTGTGGGACGAGGTCATGATCGCGGATCTCAAATACTTTGACGGGAACCTGGCCAAGATCGATAGAGCTCCGGCTGAGTTGCGCCGGCTCTACGCGACTGCGTTCGAGGTTGATCCATCCTGGCTGGTCGAGGCGGCTGCGCGTCGCCAAAAATGGATTGATCAGGCACAGTCACTCAACCTTTACATTGGCGCACCTTCTGGAAAGAAACTTGACGACACGTACAAGCTCGCTTGGTTGCGTGGATTGAAGACTACTTACTACCTGCGCTCGATGGGGGCCACACACGCTGAGAAGTCCACGGTGAAGGCGGGGCAGTTGAATGCTGTTCCCGAGGGCGGAGCAATGGCTGCGGCCGCGGAGTCCGCCGCCGTGGATGCCGCTGTGAAGTTCTGCGCCATTGATGATCCAGAGTGCGAGGCCTGCCAGTGATCCGGGTTCTATATGGACATGTGCGCCCGGGTGGTAAAACAAGACACGGAGGCTTGATCAATGCTTAGTTTTGATGATGATATGAAATCCATGCCGGGGCTTCAGCCGATGGCGGCGCTGGGAATGCAGCCGGCAGCCGGATTCATGCCGGCGTCTCCCGCGCCTGCCGAGTCTGCGAAAGAGGAAAAGGCAAGAATTGTCGAGGCGCGCCGTATCCGCGCGGAAGACAAACGTGTAATCAACGGCAGTACTGATGTAAACCAGCTGGTTCCGTTCAAGTACAAATGGGCATGGGAAAAGTATCTGTCCGCCTGTGCGAACCACTGGATGCCCCAGGAAATCAACATGAGTCGCGATATCGCGACCTGGAAAGATCCGAACGCCCTTACTGAAGATGAGCGTCGAATCATCAAGCGCAACCTCGGTTTTTTTGTGACGGCGGACTCTCTGGCAGCGAACAATATTGTTCTTGGCACCTACCGTCACATTACGGCGCCCGAGTGCCGACAGTATTTGCTGCGTCAGGCTTTTGAAGAGGCCATCCACACGCACGCCTATCAATATATCGTCGAGAGCCTTGGCCTTGACGAGGGTGAAATTTTCAATGCGTATCACGAGATCACCAGTATCCGCGAGAAGGACGAATTCCTAATCCCGTTCATCGACGTGTTGACTGACCCGGCGTTCAAGACGGGCACGCCAGAAGCCGACCAGAAACTTCTGAAGAGCATGATCGTATTTGCTTGCGTTATGGAGGGGTTGTTTTTCTACGTCGGTTTCACGCAGATCCTTGCGATGGGCCGTCAGAACAAAATGACAGGTGCGGCGGAACAGTACCAATACATCCTGCGCGATGAGTCGATGCATTGTAATTTCGGCATTGATCTGATCAACCAGATAAAAATGGAAAACCCGCATCTCTGGACGGCACAATTCCGGGAAGAGATCCAGGGAATCATGCAAAAAGCCGTTGAGCTTGAGTACCGCTATGCGGAGGACACCATGCCCCGCGGCGTACTAGGCCTCAATGCCCCTATCTTCAAGGAATACCTGCGCTATATCGCCAACCGCCGTTGCCAGCAGATCGGCATCGACCAGCTCTACCCAGGGGCAAACAACCCGTTTCCCTGGATGAGCGAAATGATCGATCTGAAGAAGGAGCGTAACTTCTTCGAGACGAGGGTAATCGAGTATCAAACGGGAGGCGCGCTCAGTTGGGACTAGTTCGCACGATGCGCGAGAGACTGTAAATGGAGGGGGGGATGCATCGAATCATCGCTTGCAAAGCTTCCCGGGATTACAGGCTCTGGCAGCGCTTCGAGGATGGGCTGGAAGGTAGCGTTTACCTGGGTAACTTGCTTGAAATCGCGGCATTCAAAGGATGGCGCGACATTGAGCAGTTCTGCCAGGCGAGCGTGGATCCTCAGGTGGCGACGGTAGTTTGGGATTCGGGAATAGAACTCGATCCCGACACACTCTACCAAGACCTTTTGGGCAGTAGTTGCAGCAAAGAATTCAGCATGTCCGGGTTTTCCCCGGCTGTTGGATAGTCCGGGCCAGTTCGGACGGGCTTATTTGAGTTGTTCCTTTAACCTTAAGAAGGAGTTTTAATATGGCTACCAAGAAAAAACCCGCGAAAAAAGTAGCAAAGAAAAAACCAGCTAAAAAGTCTGCGAAGAAAAAGGCTGCGAAAAAGCCTGCAAAGAAAAAACCCGCAAAAAAAAAGGCTAGTAAAAAGAAACCAGCCAAAAAAAAAGCGGTAAAGAAAAAGCCCGCTAAAAAAAAGGCTGCTAAAAAGCCTGCTAAGAAAAAAAAGATAGCGGCGAAAAAGCCGGCAAAAAAGCCAGCTGCAAAGCCGGTGGCGCCGATGGTTCGGACGGTGGCTCCTATAGCACCGTCCACCGCGGCAACGCCAGGGGTGAAAACCGCCCTGAATCCAGCTGCAGCATGGCCGTTTCCTACCGGCTCCCGGCCTTAAGCGGGATGCGAATGAACTGCGGACAGCCGATGTTTCGGCATCGGCTGATCCGCAGACATTCGTCGTACTACAAGGGTGATTGCCCGGCTGGCCTACCGAGCACTGATAGTTTATCAGGTGCTCAGAGGGTCTAGCCGGGATTTTTATCGAAAAGGCTTGCTCCCCAAGTCATTGTTGCAAAGCAGCAACTCGGTATGTGAAGCGTTATTGAGTGGCTTGACCTAAGCTAAGCGATTCATTATAATAGCGTTTCTTTCGATCACATATGCTTTGCCTGCTTTTATGTGTTGCGCAACCGAACGCCAAACTTGAGGCGTCGAGTTCAGCAATCTGAGCGGCACCGAACCGGCGGCACGAGTGCTAATTGCCGGAACCACTAATCTTGAACGGCGGGTTTCTTAGCTGGGTTCCTACCCCGCTTGGAACGCTTGTAGCTTGATTTTAAATAGAATAATTCTGGTTGATACAACTGGGACGAGGTCTGGAGGTACGCATTTATGGACAAGTTCACTCTCAAACAGCTTGCGAAATTTGCAAATGTCGCGAATGTCGTGATTGTCGGGGTTTTGCACAACGGACTCGCGCTTGTCGGGCTCGTTTCCCTGCTCGTGATGATTAGTCAGGGCGGAGCACTGTTTTTCCCGGACGCAACTGCACGTAATTCTGCGCCTGCATTCGGTACGATCCGTTACGATGGTATATCGCTTTTTGAGCCTGCCGAAGATGTCAGCAATCCGCGTCAGAAGGCGCTTGCGACCTATCTTTCCCGCAAGTACAAGGTGTCTATCGATGCAACAGAGCAACTTGTCGGTGCGGCACACGACGTTGGTGGCAAGACTGGTGTCGACCCCTTACTGATACTCGCTGTGATGGCGATTGAATCCCGGTTCAACCCCATTGCGGAAAGTGTGGTTGGCGCAAAGGGACTTATGCAGGTAATTCCGAAGTATCACCAGGACAAGCTTGAGCCGCATGGCGGCGAAGATGCTGTGCTTGACCCGATGACCAATATCACCGTCGGAGCGCGCATTTTGAAAGAATACATTCGGCGCACCGGAAGCGTCGAGTCGGCGCTGCAATATTACGCGGGTGCACTCGATGACTCGTCCAGCCAGTATGCGCAAAAGGTTATGGCTGAATACCAACGCCTTCAAGCCACCGCGCCACGGGCCCCCCAGCCTGCTCCGTTCAAGACGGCCGCGATAGGCTAGCGTACTGTTGTTGCCTGCGCGCCGTTCTTTCGGCGGCGGTGAGCGGCGAAATCGCTGTTTGTTCCAATCACACCATAGCATTCCGGGGTTGATTGGACTTTTGCGAATGTCGCAGCCGTAACAAATCTCCGGTTTATTCAAAGGCGAACACCGGAATCGTCATATCCAGCCCCGCTTTAAAAGCGCACTAGGTCTTTCGACCTATTCAGTAGACCGAACCAGTCGGTGTATTATTTTTCCCACAGGTACGAATTGTTTCCAACCACACGGGCTCAGGGAGGGCACGCGTGCAGGCGACCCAGATACTTTCACCGGACGCGTTTTACTGGTCTATCGGCCAGGCCTGCAAGCGCGAGCGCATTCCGGTCGATATTGAGCGTGTACGCCGCCGCTTTCCCCCGCCTCTAACGGCGGAGAGCTTTGTACTTGCGGCTGCCGAGTTGGGCCTTCGCGCTGGGATTGCGGAAATCGAAGCGGATGACCTGACGCCCGGACACTTACCCTGTTTCGCAATTTTTAATCCCGCTGATAAAGGGGCGCAGCGTGGCGGTGTGATGGCACAGCTGATTGCGCGGGAAGAAGGCGCCGTGACCGTCCTAGACCCGTCAGCGCAGCACACAGCAAAAAAACCTTGGGCTGATTTTATAAACGCATATTCCGGAAAAATCATCCGCGTTATCGCGGCGGGTGATCCGGAAACGGGCGCGCCAGTTCATCCCCGAACATCATTCGGCCTGGGTTGGTTTGTCCCAGAATTACTCAAGCACCGTCGAGTCTGGCGCGATGTTCTGCTCGCATCACTTGCCATCCAGATCGCCGCGCTCGCCGTACCGCTATGCACGCAGGTGATCATCGACAAAGTTGTCGTTCACCAGACATCGAACACCTTGCAGGTCGTGGCGATCGCGTTGCTGATCTTGATGTTGTTTTCGGCGGGCATGGGATGGATCCGGCAGTATCTCGTGCTTCATACCGGAACCCGAATTGACGCGGTCTTGGGCGCAAAAGTTTTTGAACATCTTTTAGCGTTGCCGGTCCGGTATTTTGACCAACGTCCGACCGGCACTGTGGTTGCAAGGTTGCAGGCGGTGGAAACGATTCGTGAATTCGTCAGCGGAGCCGCCGCCGCGTTGCTGCTGGACCTGCCGTTCATGTTGATTTTCGTGGTGATTATGTTCTGGTACAGCCCGCATTTGTCCCTGCTTGTATTGGCTGCGATGGCCTTAATGGTTCTGATCGGCGCCGGCGTGGTTCCTGTGATCCGGGCCAGTCTGAACAGACAATTTTTAGCCGGAGCTCGAGCCCAGGCCTTTGTAACCGAGCATGTGGCCGGAATGGAAACGGTCAAATCGCTGCAGATGGAGCCGCGCCTCAAGACCCGCTACAACGACTTGCTCGCAAAGTATCTCGCCACGAGTTTCAGTGCCCGTCAGTTGTCCGGAGCCTATGGCGTTCTGGCGGGACTCGTCGAGCAGTTGATGATGCTCGCAGTACTGGTTGCGGGTGCATGGATGGTGATGCAGAACGAAGGCTTCACGAT
>CAITSH010000530.1 GCA_903895005.1 uncultured Pseudomonadota bacterium | reverse complement strand
TGTGATAGCGTTGCTCAAAGGTGAGATGCTTGTAGCGCATGGGATGCTCCTATCCGTCTTCGCAAACAGAAAGGTACACCCCGGGGCATCTCACCTTCCTCTAATGCCCGGATGTTGCACTTCGAGGTTTAATTCGCAAATCGCCCGGAAAGCCCCGCCAGGCGGGCATTTCCGGCGCGTTACGCCCGGCGGCACCGCCCCGCCGCCGCCCTCCAGTCACGAACAGCATTTCCACGTCCGTCGGATCGGAGTGAGCACCGTCAAGCCCTATGAGCATCACCCGGCCCGGGGTCGCAGACCCTCGTCACTACCCACGCTTGACGACTGCCCGCGGTCTCTCCCTATTGCCGAAGCGATGCATGGCGGGGTAAGGTTCGTGCACAACAGGATTCAAAAAATATAGAAATTAAAAAGGAGGCTTTGATGCACCGGTTCGCGCGTCTATTAGTAACGCTTGTTTGTCTTGTCACGGCGTCGGGCTCCATCGCCCAGGCCTATCCTGCCAAACCCATACGTATCGTCGTCCCCAACGGCGCCGGCGGCCCGACCGACATCGTCGCGCGCGTACTGGCGCAAAAACTGTCCGAGTCCATGGGTCAGCCAGTCATCGTCGAGAATCGACTGGGCGCGGGCGGTGTGGTCGGCACGGAGGGCGTCGCACGTTCGCCGGCTGACGGCTACACCCTGCTATTTTCCGCCTCGGGCGCGATGGTCATCACGCCGCACCTGAACAACAAGCTGCCCTACGACTCATTCCGCGACTTCGCACCGGTGTCGCTTGGCGCAACATCGCCTCTGATCCTCTTTGTCGGCCCCAATTCTGCGGCACGCACCGTCGCAGAATTCATTGCACAAGCCAAAGCGCAGCCGGGAAAACTCAACTTCGGCACCGCCGGCATCGGCACGCCGCCGCATCTGGCGGTTGAGCTGCTCAAAAGCGCCACCGGCATCGATGTCGTGCATGTTCCCTACAAGGGTGCGCCGCAAGCAGAACTTGCCGTCATGACCGGGGAAATCAGCTTCATGTTCTCGCAACCGTCCATCGTCGGCCAGGCGCGCGCCGGCAAGCTGCGCGTACTCGGATCTACCGGTGCCAAACGCACTGCGCTCGCGCCGGACCTACCTACACTGTCTGAGGCGGGCGTACCCGGCTTCGAGGTCATCGCCTGGTACGGCCTGCTCGCGCCGGCCAAGACGCTGGAGGACGTGGTGGCAAAGCTCAACAGTGAAATGCAAAAGGCGTTGGCACAAAAAGATGTCATGGAGCGTTTGGTGTCGCTCGGTTTCGAGCCGCCGGCGCCGCACAGCGCCGCCGACTTCACCGCCTTCATGCGACGCGAAAGCGACAAATGGCAAAAGGTCATCAAGGACGCCGGCATCAAGGGCGAGTGATGCGCGCCCTCTTCAGGCTGCTGCTTGCCGCAAGCCTGTTGTGTGCCAGTCCCGCACTGGCGCAAGGCTATCCCGCCAAGCCGGTCAAGCTGGTGATGCCCTACCCGCCCGGCGGCGGCGGCGACCTGGTGCTGCGGCCGCTGATCGAAAAACTCACGCCGGGTTTCGGCCAGACCATGGTCATCGATTACAAGCCGGGCGCCAATACCATCATAGGCACGGACTTCCTCGCCAAGTCGGCGCCCGACGGCTATACGCTCAGCATGATCACCGACTCGCATTCCATCAATCCGGTGTTCCGCAAGAGCATGCCCTACGATGCCATCGCCGATTTTGCGCCGGTCACGCAACTGGTCGGCGTGCCGCTGGTGCTGGTGACGCACCCGTCGGTGCCGGCGACAACGCTGCCTGAGCTCGTCGCCTACGCAAAGGCCAACCCCGGCAAGCTCGCTTACGCCTCGCTCGGCTTCGGCGCGCCACACTACATCGCCATGGAATGGTTCAAGCTGCTTGCCGGCGTGGATTTTCTGCACGTGCCCTATCAGGGCTCGGCGCCCGCGCTTGCCGCCCTCGTCGGCGGCCAGGTGCAACTGATGTTCGTCGGCGCCTCCACCGGCCTGCAATACGCCAAGGACGGCAGGCTCAACGTGATTGCTGCGGGCTCGGCCAAGCGGCTGCCAACGGCACCCAACCTGCCGACCGTGGCCGAGTCTTATCGTGAATACGACTTCACCACCTGGTATGGCATCGTCGCGCCGGCAAAAACGCCGCCCGAGATCGTCGCCAAACTCAGCCGCGACATTGGCGCCGCGTTGCGCTCGCCCGAATTAAAGGAGCGCCTGGGCAACCTCGGCCTGATTCCCGCACCCTCCACGCCGGAGGAATTCACCGCCAAGCTGCGCAGCGACAGCGAGCACTACGCGCGCATCATCAAGGCCACCGGCGCGCGCGGCGAATGAGGACTGCGTCGCTAGTCGGCGCGCGCGCCACTGTCCTTGACCAGCTTGCCGAATTTTTGCATGTCGGCGCGTATGGTCTCGGCGTACTGCTCGGGGGTTCCCCCGACCGGGTCGATGCCGATTTTGGCCAGCTGCTGGGCGATTTCCGGCGTGTTGAGCACCTTGATGATTTCACTGTTGAGCCTGTCGATGATGGCGCGCGGCGTGCCGGCCGGCACCAGAAAGCCGACGTCGATCTTGATGTCGTAGCCGGGCAACCCGCCCTCGGCCACCGTCGGCACATCAGGCATGTTGCTGGTGCGCTTGGCACCGGCCACCGCCAGCAGCCTTACCTTGCCGGTGCCAACATGCGGTGCCACGGAGGGCAAGGCGGCGATGACCGCCGCAATGTCGCCGGATATCACCGCCGGGATGGACTGCGCCACCCCTTTGTACGGAATGTGATTCATCGTAACGCCGGCCATGGAGGCAAACAACTGCATGCCCAGGTGGTGCACGCTGCCCACCCCGGTCGATCCGTACGGCAGACCAGGATTCGCCCTGGCGTAATCGATGAGTTGCCTGACATTCTGGAAAGGCAGGCCGGCGTGGCCGACCAGGTAGACCGGCGTCGATACCGCCAGCGTCACCGGCGCGAAGTCCTTGACCGCATCGTAGGGCAGCTTCTGGTACAGCGACGGGTTGATGCACAAGGGCCCGGTATCGCCGACCAGCACGGTGTAACCGTCGGGCGCCGCCTTGGCGACGAGGTCCGTGCCTATTATGCCGCCGGCGCCAGGCCGGTTGTCGACCACCACCGGCTGGCCGATGTTCTCGGCGAGCTTGCGGCCGATGACGCGCGCCAGCACATCCGGCCCGCCCGATGCGCCGTAGGGCACGACAAAGCGGATGGGGCGAGAGGGGTAATCCTGGGCCGCACAGTGATTGGATCCGGCGAATACTGCCGCAAACGACAAGACAATTGCGAAATGACGTGATGCCATATTCCTCTCCTCCTTGATGCGATAAGCGAGCACCGTGGGGCTTAGCCTTAGGCGGCTCGCGATTCTTTTAGTACTGTTTCATCACGTGCCTTGCCACAGTCATGCGCATCACCTCGGCCGGGCCTTCGGTGATGGTGTAGGCGCGCTGGTCGCGCCAGAAGCGTTCGATCGGCAATTCCACCGTCAGGCCGATACCACCGTGGATCTGCAGGCAGCGGTCGGCGGCGCGAAAGCCCATTTCTGTGGCGTACATCTTGGCCATGTAGGTTTCGTTGCGCACATCCTCCCCCTGGTCAAATTTCCAGGCCGCGTGGCGCACCAGGTGGCGCGCCGCCTGCAACTCGGTATAGGTGTCGGCGAGCATCCACTGGATGCTCTGGCGCGCGGCCAGCGGCTCGCCGAAGGTGACGCGCTGCTTGGCATACTGCACGCCCATCTCGAGGCAACGCTCGGCCACGCCGCACGACCGCGCGCCATGACGCAGGATGCGCCCCTGCGTGATCCACTGCTGCGCCAGCTTGAAGCCCTCGCCTTCCTCGCCGATGCGGTTGGTCACCGGCACGCGCGCATTGTCAAACACCACTCGCAGGGCGCCTCGCCCATCATGGTCTGGTAGCGCGTCGTGACCTTGACGCCGGGCGTGTCCATGTCAACAAGGATGCACGAGATGCCGCCGCGCGAACCTTTTTTAGGGTCAGTCACCGCCATGACCTGCGCGAAATCGGCTTTTTCCGCGTCGGTGATAAAACGCTTCACGCCGTTGATGACATAGTGGTCGCCGTCGCGCACCGCGCGCGTGCGCATGCCCGCCGGGTCCGATCCGGCATCGGGCTCGGTCTGCGCGATACAAGGCGTTTTTTCGCCGCGTATCACCGGGTCGAGGTAGCGCTCCTTCAGCTCGCCCTTGAGCTTGACAAGGACCGCGCCCACGGTGGGGCCGATGATGTAAAAGTCGCGCGGCAGTATCGCCACACTGCGCGACAATTCCTCGAAAAAAATGCTCTGGCCAAGCACACTCAGGCCCTGGCCACCCAGTTCCTGCGGCACGTCCAGCATCCAAAAGCCGAGTTCACGCGTCATGTTGCGCAGACGCTCGCGCGTCTCCGGCAGCAAGCCGCGCGGTTCGGTTTTTTCCAGCGGGATTAATTCGTTATCGACAAACCGGCGAACGGTTTTCTGGAAGAGCACAAGCTCCTCCGGCAGCGTGAAATCCATGCCTCTCCTTTACCTGCATTGATTGCGCAATCAACTCAAAATCAACTCGAGTAAATCAACTCGAGTGATCGGCGCATTATTTTTTTATTGCCGATGCATCGTATTGTAGGATGGTACTCATAACAAGCGTAAAGCGCCGCGTGCCCTTGCCTTTTTTTGCGGCACTGCAACGCGCAACGACACCAAGGAGCGGAATCGCAGATGGCAAAAGTCACGGACGAAGCGGTCATCATCGGCATGGGTGAGACGCCGGTGGGCAAACTGCCGGGCATGGGCTCGGTGCAAATCCAGGCGCTGGCGGTGCACAACGCGCTCAAGAGTTGCGGGCTTGGCATCAAGGACGTCGACGGCCTTATCAATCTCGACCCCTATGGTATCCCCCAGAGCATGTTCTCGACCACGCTCGCCGAGCACCTGGGCATCAAGCCCTCGTTCTGCGTGACGGTGGATGTTGGCGGCACCGTCACCGGCATGACCATGCTGCAACAGGCGATCTGGGCGGTCAGCGCCGGTCATTGCAAGACTGCGGTCTGCGTCTACGGCGAGAACGCGCTCACCGGCAGACCGGCCGGCGCCCACGGCTTCCAGTTGCAAAACATGCTGGGCGGCGAGGAATGGGAAGAACCCTTCGGGCTGCAGGGCATGGTCACACCCTACGCGCTGGTGACGCAACGCTACTTCCACGACTATGGCGCGACCGAGGCCGATACCGGCGCGGTGGCGGTATCGACACGCCAGCATGCGTTGCTCAACGACAATTCGATGATGAAAAAACCCATCACCCTCGAAGACCACAACAAAAGCCGCATGATCTGTTCGCCGCTGCGCCTTCTAGATTGCTCGCTGGTGGCCGACGGCGGCGGGGCCATCGTCATCACCAGCGCCGCCAACGCGCGGCGCATCGGGGCAAAAGCGGTGCGCATGAAAGCCTTTGCCATGCGCATGACGCATAACAGCGTGGCACTGATCCCAGACATCAAGGATATCGGCATGGCCGAGGCCGGGCGCAGGGCGTTCGAGGAAGCCGGCGTCGGCCCCGCAGACATGGACATGCTGCAACTGCACGATGCCTTCACAATATCGGTTTTGGTGACCCTCGATGCGCTGGGCTTTTCCAAACCGGGCGAAGCGGGCAACTACATCCGCACCGGCGCGACGGCACCCGGCGGCAAATGCCCGGTCAACACCCATGGCGGCTTGCTGTCGCAGGCACATATCGGTGGCATGCTTCATCTGGTTGAAGCAGTGCGCCAGTTGCGCGGCGAAGCGGGCAAGCGCCAGATCCCCGGTGCGCGGCACGCCCTGGTCAGCGGCAACGGCGGTATTTTTTCCATCTGTGGCGTCTCAATACTGGAAAGGGTCTGAGCATGGAAGACATCTACGCCATCCTGCCCTCGCCTACGACTGAAAGCGCGCCCTTTTGGGAAGGCTGCAACCGCGGCGAACTGCTGCTGCAGCGCTGCGACGCCTGCAAGCACGTGTTCTATTACGCACGCTCCTTCTGCCCCGCCTGTGGCCATGACAAACTCACCTGGCAGGCGGCCTCCGGGAAAGGCACCGTCTATTCCTTCAGCCATGTGCACGTGTCGTTTTACGGCGCCAAGTGGGAATCGCAACTTCCCTATACCTCGGTGCTGATAGACCTCGATGAAGGCCCGCGCATGCTCAGCCGCCTCACCGGCCCCGGGCGAACCGACGTAAAAATCGGTGACAAGCTTGCGGTGGCGTTTGTCGAATACGAAAACCAAAAACTGCCGTTTTTTGCGCTAGCAGCGCCTTAGCCTGCGCGCAGCCCGCAGTCGCCGTGAAAGCGGCGCGGGAAGTCGCGGGATACATGCGGGAAGGCAGCCGGAAACCCGCACCAGGCGCGGCTTTCCAGCCATCGCCCTCAGCGGCCGCGGCGTATGAATTCGAGGATTTCCCGACCCAGCGCATCATCGCGCGTGTTGAACTGGAAGGTCATGGACAGGTGGTTGTGCTTTTCCATGCGCAAAAAGCGCGGGCATGAGCGGTCGCGTTCGCAATACGCCGCGAGCAGCAGCGCGCCCTGGGTATCGAGGTCCGGATTGTCATACTCGGACACCACCATGAAGGTCGGAATCTTCGCCGCCGTCCTGACGTGGTTGATGGGCGATTGCTGCGGGTACATCGCCCGATCGGCGCCGAAGTAGGCCTGGAAATTTTTCAGGTTCGGATCGTCGGGACTCGGGTCGAACATGTAACGCCCGCTCATCAGCACGATGCCCGCCAGCCCCGTTCCGGCCGCCGGCTGCAGCGACTTGATAAAGGCGTAACTTGCCAGGTGCGTGGCACCGGCCGAATGACCAATGACATAAATGCGGTTCGGATCGCCGCCGTAATTTGCCGCGTTGGCCTTGAGCCAGGCGACCGTCGCGGCCACGTCCTCGGACGCCGCGGGCCACTTTGCCGCGGGCGCGAGCCGATAAGTGGCGTTGACACCGAGCATGCCCTGGCGTGCAAAGTAGGTCGGGATGTTGCCGTAGACCTCGGCGCTGATGCTGCGCTCGCCGGCGACGTAGGCCCCGCCGTGGAAAAACACCACCACCGGCACGCCAGTCTTGCCATCGGGCCGGTACAGGTCGAGCCGGTGCCGTGCGTCCGGGCCATAGGCCACATCGCGCGTCACGGTGATCCCGTCCCTGGGTGAGCCTGCAAGAACGGGATCGTAGACCTCAAGCGTCTTCGCGATATTGCCGCGAATGTCCTTGCCCCACCCGGGCCCGACCTCGGCAAGGCGTTGCTGGACGTTGGGCGGCATGTTGGCGACCTGGGCATGCGCACCGGATACGGCGAACAGGATAAACAGTGATAACGCGAGAACGGGCTTCATGGCAGGGTCCTGTCAGGTTAAGGATCGGTGGTGTGCGCAAGCATGCCTCAAAACAACGACTCCCCCTTGCGCAAGCGCGCCCCGCAATGCGGGCAGGCGTAAGGGTCGCGAATCATGCCGCCACTGCGGCCGCGCGGAATTGCAGCACAATTGGGGCAGCGGTTGTACTTGGTCGAAAAGTAAATATGCATCATCCATGAGATCACCAGGCCGAACATCGCCACCAGCGCCAGCTTGGCCTTGATCAGGGGCGGCACCAAGCCGGTGGTAAAGAGCAGCACCAGTCCCGCCCCGAAGGCCATCGCCGCGAGCAAAAACGGATAGCTCCATTTTGCAGCGAGCTTTTTGCGGCGGGTGTATTCGGCGACGGTGTCCACAGTCGCGATAATACCCAACTACGCCGCATCGCCATCGCATTGCCACCGGAGCGCGGCGTATGGTAGAACCCTGAAGCCGTCCGGCACATAAAAATTAAAAGGCTCAGAACTTGCAAATCACACGTAACAAAACCTACCCCAAAGCCTACACAAAAGTAGCGGTTACGGCGCTACTCTCTGCATTTCCGCTACCTTCTCGCTATCCCTTTCAGGGTGGTACTTGATGAACCACCCCTGGCTTGGCAACCTGCGCAACGACATCAAGGGTGGCGTGATGTCGGCGGTGGTGGCGATTCCCCTTGCCGTGGGCTACGGCATGTTCGCATTCGTAC
>CAITSH010000529.1 GCA_903895005.1 uncultured Pseudomonadota bacterium | reverse complement strand
TGTGATAGCGTTGCTCAAAGGTGAGATGCTTGTAGCGCATGGGATGCTCCTATCCGTCTTCGCAAACAGAAAGGTACACCCCGGGGCATCTCACCTTCCTCTAATGCCCGGATGTTGCACTTCGAGGTTTAATTCGCAAATGCCCCGGGAAGGCGCACCCGACGGAGCCGTTCTGCCGGTGCGGCTGATAGAATCAAACCCCAATCGGACCCATGCCATGAACGAATTTACACGCCGGAAATTCCTGCAACAAAGCGCGCTTGCCGCAGGCGGCCTTTTACTGCCGTTCGCACCTGTGTTCGCCGCCAAGGCGCGGGAACTTGATGCGCGCCGCCTGCGCAAATTTGTCGATGAGCTGCCGCGTCCGCGCCGCGTGTCGGGTCCGACGCTGGATTTGAGCGTCACCGAATTCAAGCAACAATTGCATGCCGATCTTCCGCCGACCGTGCTGTGGGGCTACGAGGGCACTTATCCGGGACCGACCATCGAAGCCGAGCGCGGCAAGCCCTTGCGCGTGCGCTTTCGCAACGCATTGCAAAACCAGACGCTGCTTGCAACGCTGCCCGTCGACCAGACGCTGCACTGGGCCGACCCGCTGGGGGCAAAGCAGGGCACGCACCAACATCATGGCGGCGGTCCGCGCGAGCGCTACGCCGGTCCGGTGCCCATCATCACCCACCTGCATGGTGGCGAGGTTCATGCGCAAAGCGACGGCCACCCCGACGCTTGGTACACGCCCGGATTCGAGCGCAAGGGCGTGGCCTTTGCGAGCGAATGGCACGACTACCCGAACGCCCAACCCGGCGGAACGCTGTGGTACCACGACCATGTCATGGGCATGACGCGCATTTCCGTCTACGCCGGGCTTGCCGGGTTTTATCTGCTGCGCGAGCCGGAACTGGAGCGCGCGCTCAACCTGCCCGCCGGCGAGTACGAGCGCGAAATTGTCATTCAGGACCGCAGTTTTGATGTCAACGGGCAGTTGCGTTATCCGCAACGCGGTAATGACCCGGCGGTGCACCCGTTCTGGAATCCCGAGTCGTTCGGCGATGCGATTGTGGTGAACGGCAAGGCCTGGCCCTACATGAATGTCGAGCCGCGCAAGTATCGCCTGCGCCTGCTCAACGGTTCCAACGCGCGCTTTTTCAGGTTGCGTCTGTCCGACGGCAGGCCGTTTGTGCAGATCGGATCGGATGGCGGGTTCATGCCGTCGCCGGTTGAGGTGAAGACCCTCATGCTGGCGCCCGGAGAGCGGGCTGATGTGATCGTCGATTTTTCCGGCCTTGCGCAGGGCAAGACCCTCGTCATGAGCAATGACGCGGCGGTGCCCTTTCCCGTCGGCGATAAAACCGATCCGCGATCAACAGGGCTGGTCATGCAGTTCCGCGGCACGGCGCTCACTGCGGCCGATACCAGCGCCATTCCGGCGAAGCTTGTCGATGCGCCGACGCTGGGTGCGCCCTCGGTGACGCGGACGCTCACGCTTGACGAACACCTTGGCCACAAGGGGCCGCACATGATGCTGCTCGACGGACGTGCCTGGTCCGACCCGGTCAGTGAAACACCGCGCCTTGGCAGCACCGAGCTGTGGGAGATCGTCAACCTGACGGTCGACACCCATCCCATCCACCTGCACCTGGTGCAATTCCAGGCGGTGAATCGCGAGGCGATTCGGGTCAAGGCATTTACCAGGGTTCCAAAAGAGCGGCGGCAACTGGCGAAATTTCTTTCGGGGAAACCGGTCTTACCCGACGCCAACGAGCGCGGATGGAAAGACACGCTGCGTGCCAATCCCGGCGAGGTTACGCGCTTCCTGGTGCGCTTTGCACCCGCATCCGGCGGGGCGTTTCCGTTTGATGCAACGGCGGCACCCGGTTATGTCTGGCACTGCCATTTGCTCGAGCACGAAGACAACGAGATGATGCGGCCGTACGCGATCAGACCATGAGCAGATAAAAAACCGAATAAATAGCCCAGCAGCCCACGTATAAACTCCTAAAAACTGTCTAGCTGCGGGGGGCTACCTCTACCGCCAATGCATATAGGCGATCTAAAACAATGCGCATCTCTTCCGGGAGAAAGGTTCTGGCGATAGGGACCATTTTGTCCGGGATGCCAAACCGTGCCTCTGCCACCCCGCCCGCAATGGCACCGATGGTGTCGCTGTCACCCCCGATAGATATTGCGTTCCGAATCGCGTCTTCAAAAGAAGTCGCTTCGAGTGCGCATATAAGTGCCTGAGGTACTGATCTTTGGCATGTTTCGTTGTGAACATACGTTGGGCGTATTTCATCCACAGCAAGAGATAGATCGTACAAAAATCGCGACTCAATCTCTGATCGGATTACGTCCGCTGAACACCCACTGCGGGCGAGAAAGATCGCTACAGCCGTGGCTGCCGCACCTTTCAATCCTTCTGGGTGATTGTGTGTAATTTCAGTGACTCGATCAGACAACCTGACAGCCTCATCCAGAGACGTAGCAAGCAAACCAGCAGCAGAAACCCGCATCGCCGCCCCATTGCCGAAACTGCCGTAGGGCTCCATTTCATCACCGGCTATCCACATTGAAAACTTTTGGCCCCAACCGCCGTTGTCCCAATACTTACGACACCACTCCTTTAATACGATGGCGGGCTCTTTAGCGCTTGTAAGCGCATCTGCTATTGCGATTGTGCAGACGGTGTCATCGGTAAAACACGCCTTGGGATGAAAGAACGGACTGAAATCCTTGGCGCGGTAGTTACGGAACTCATATACAGACCCGACGACATCTCCAATGATCGCACCTAGCATAGACTTGCCTTTCTCCAACGCATCGTGTGGTAGAAGTTAAGCGTGTTGAGTAAACTCTGGAGCTAGTTGACGCCTCGCCTCCTCGGCAAAGCGTTCAACGCCAGGCGGATAATCGCCGAAACAATCCAATGTTCTCCTTCGAGCGACGCCCAATTTTTCGATAACTGCGCGATTTAGCAATCTGCGGGCGAAGAGCTGGATATCGCTGAGCATGCCTAACGCGCCTGAATCGCTAAATCCAACTAGCGGCGTAATTTGTAAGTTCCCGCCGCCTTCGCGCCAGCGCCAGCTACTATGCGGCGTTTTTTCACATAGCGTATTGAATACGGCTTCACCCCAGTACGAATCCCATTCAAAGTGAAAAGAGATTGTCGCTGGCTGTTCGCCGTGTCCGTCACAGCTAAAAGACGTAGCGATACGCGCAAGCGGAAATACTTTGACGAGCAATGCAACGCCCAAATCAAGCGCATCATCGACGCGCGGCGCGCCCAGCACCTTCGCGGGGCAGGCAGGCAATTTGGCTCCCCAAGTCATTTCCCGATAACGAACCCATGAGCCTTTTACGAAGGGCGCGATACCACAACTCGTCCAACGGCTACGCCCTGCGATGTGATGTTCGGGTAAAGCAATAATATCTTTCGCAACGTGCATCTGCGATTTGCCTGACAGTCTAAAACTGACCGCTACCATTCGATCCGGATGACGAGGGATTGATTTCAACTCAAGCCCATCGACAAGTCGCAATACGTCTACATCAGCAAGATGAGTTCCCGTCCCGAGCCATATGCCATCTTCATCCTGGAAGGCTAGGAACCCTCTACGCAATAAGCATTCGAGTAATAGCTCATCCCCGCTTAAGCCGGTTTGCATAAGCCAATCGATCGTAATGCGCTGCGTTTTGCTCATGGCCCCGCGAAGTTTAATTGTGCTCAATACTGTAGATGGGGCGGGATAAATAGACTGCTCGCTTCCCTCGCCCAATGCGTATTTCATCCGTACGCTCGGCTGTCACTTCCCCCGTCCATCGATCGTGCTTCAAGTATGAGTCAACGGACATTAAGGGCATCGGAAAGATTTCGTACCGAAGAAGGGTGAGTGAGAAAAATACAGTCGTCAGAATTAGTATTCGAAAGATGCAGCGCGCCGCGAAAGCAAGCGACACGCGTTCGGTTGCAGAAAGTCCTTCGCAAACCCAAGTGATGAGCTTGGCCATAGCGAAGAGCAGGTAAGTCGCTGTGACGGTCGCTACGATTAGCGTGCCCCAAAGCATCCAGATGTTGCTTTTGTCAATAACGACTTGGTCAAGCAACCACAGCACAAACATTAGCAGGGGCGGCAACAGTAGCGCTGCTGCCACGCTTACTCTTGCTCGACCCGTCCAGTGAAGTGTCTTTGACTCACCCATTCGATTCCTTTGATTTGCGATCGGGCCGCCTTATCATCGTAATGAGCTGCGCTTAGATGAATGCCGTTGGAAACTTTCGACGCAGTGGAATTTGAACAAACGTCTTTAGTAGATGTCTCGTCCTTTTATCGCTTCGCGCAGGGGCATGTCCTTCAGCTCAGGGCGTAGGATACGAGAGGGACAGGCTCAACAAGTGAGCCAGGGAAAAGAGCCGACTCGAGCGGCGCGGTCCCTTACATGGTCAGAAAAGCACTCGAAATCCTTTATTACTGACAATGTGCTTGTTCTTCGGCATCGCTGTGTCCCCGTGAGATTAAGCGATGTCAGTTTGCTAAAGCTATAGATAGGGCGTTTCTACCTTTGGATTCCGTGTTTCTCCCTGAGCCAGTTTTCGATTTCGGGGCCGAGGCTTGGGAAATATCCGCCCCTGTTCCTCGTGAGTTTGAACGTCTTGGTCTCACATCCCTCGATCACGCCCCATAGCTGATGCTTGCGTGCGACCACTAAAAAAATTTCTCCTGAGATTGCTCGCGGAATCAAGACCTCACGAAGATGTTTTTGTGCGGCCCAAACGCTCGGCAGGCCGGCTGCGAGCCGAACCTCCTTATCGTCCATATTTTCGGAGGAATACGGGCATATATTGAATATCGCCACAACATCTCGTAGTTTGGAGATTGGAAGGATCGCATTAATCCGCGGCGTGTACCAATCGTCCCAGCAATCGGGAAGATCCTCTCGGCCGGACATCTGTCTCGTTATGAGTTCTCGCCGGCCTGCGTCGTCGGGGTCGTATTTGGGGTTCGCATAACAGATTACGACCTTGGCCTTCATAAGAGGCCCGTCCCAGGGACCTGGCGGCCGATGGCTCGTCTTGAAGTCGTGCTTGATGTTGGACTTAAAGAAAACCTCGTCTTGCGGATGTATCGTCGCGTCTGGCGGGAAAGAGCCCCAAAACGTGAAAAGGTCCATGGTGTTTGTCATGCTCCTAGCCTCTCTCGTTGTTTCAGGTTGCCTGCTTTTGGCAAGGCCTCGTGTCGTAATGTCAGCAGTTGGACGCGGTGCATTCGGCGACGCGAGCTTGAAGCCAACGCATTACAAGCCAAGGAATCTGGATAGCGATCTTGGCTGTGGCCTGCGTTGCCCTCATTTTTAGAGCATCGCATGCACGTAGGGTATGGCAGGCAAATGTGATGATCGCAAGGCGTTGCGTCTGGTGGGATTGGGTACGTCTTGGCGAGTGAGGGCGAACTTAAAAGCAGCAAGTTAGTGTAAAGCGGTCATTTTTTTAATCAGGTTTGATATTCGCGCCCTTGATGACGCGCGACCATTTCGCAGCCTCGGACTTCATGAACGCGCCGAATTCCTCGGGTGAACTGCCGACCGGGTCGGTGCCTTGGGCGATGAGCTTGTCACGGATGTCCGGGATCTCCATGACCTTGGCGATTTCGCGCTGCAGGCGGACGATCACCTCGCGCGGTGTTCCTGCAGGCACCAGCATGCCGTACCAGTTTACCGCCTCGAAGCCGGCCAGTGATTCGTTGGCCGCGGGCACGTCGGGCAGGATGGAAAGCCGTTTCGGGCCGGTGGTGGCAATGGCGCGCAGCCGGCCGCTCTTTACGTGGGGCAGGCCGATGGCAACCGCGTCAAAACCATACTGCACCTGCCCGCCGATAAGGTCGTTCAGTCCGGGCGCGCTGCCCTTGTAGGGAACATGCACGGTCTTGATGCCGGCCGCGGCGTTGAGCAACTCGCCTGCAAGATGCGGCAGTCCGCCATTGCCGCTTGAGTAAAAGTTGACCTTGCCCGGGTTGGCTTTCGAATACGCGATCAACTCACCGAGGTTTTTAACCGGGAGCGCCGGGTTGACGTAGAGCAGGAAGGAGACCGACGATACCTGCGTCAATGGCGCGAGGTCGCGATCCATGTTGAAGGGCAGGTTGGGGATAAAGGCCGGATTGATGCTGATGTTGCCGGTGGTGCCGAAGAATATGGTGTGACCGTCCGGAGCCGACTTGGCGACAAAGTCGGTGCCGACCACGCCGCCCGCGCCGGGCTTGTTCTCGACGATCACCGGCTGCCCCAGCGCCTCGGACAACTTGGGCGCCATGATGCGCGCAACGATGTCGATGCCGCCGCCGGGCGGAAAACCGATGACGATGCGCACCGGCTTTGTCGGAAACGCCTGCGCCAGCGCATCCCCCGCGAGCGGCAGCAGGAGGGCGAGCGAAATCAAAACGGGCTTGAGCAGGTGACGCATGGAATTCCTCCGGGGCGGATATTTTAAATTGACAGTTTTTTTCAAATGGTAGGATAATTTAACGCTCTGTACAACCTCCCGCCAGCGCCATGACACCACAAACCATTCATGTTTATGCCGGCACGGCCGGTCACTCGGCTTGGTTCAGCGAGGATCGCGGCGAAACCTGGGTGCATCCGAACAGTCACTCGGGCATGTACCTTGAGGCGCGTGTATGGTCCATTGCGAGCCACGTCGCGACACCGGGTCACCTTTTTGCCGGTACCGACATGGGCGTGTTTCGATGGGACGAGGCCCCGGCACGCTGGACGCCTTTGCCTTCGCCCATGCAGGACGTCTGGGCCATCGTGCAGGATCCGGAGCATCCGGAGGTATTGCTGGCGGGCACGCGGCCGGCCGGGTTTTACCGCTCGGGTGACGCCGGCAAGACCTGGGAAAAACTCGACGCACCAGGCATCAGCCAGTTCTCCGAGGCCAATATGGGACCGACGCGGGTGACGCAAATCCTGTTTGATCCGGTCGTCGCCGACACCGTCTGGGCCACGGTTGAAATCGGTGGCATATACCGCAGCACCGATCGCGGCCGCACCTGGACCCTGCTCGACAAGGGACTGGTTTCGGGGGATGTCCACGGCATTGCCGTCGTGCGCAATGAAAACGGGTCCTCGACGGTGTTCGCAACCACGAACCGTGGCCTGCATCGCAGTACCGATCGCGGCCAGACCTGGCAGTTCCAGGAGCTCGATTCGCCCTGGCAATATACGCGCGCCGTGGTGCCGCGCCTGGACAATCCGGCCATCGTGTTTCTAACCAATGGCAACGGCCCCCCGGGAAATGACGGGCGTTTGTTGCGCAGTCGCGATTTCGGCGGGAGCTGGGAGCAGATCGTGTTACCGGGCGAGCTCAACAGCACGCCATGGTGTGTGGCGACGCACCCGTCCGATCCGATGCTGATTTTTGTCTGCACCAACCTCGGCCAGTTGTTTCGCAGCGAGGATGGCGGGGAGTCCTTTATCCGCCTTGAGCACGAGTTCGGTGAATTGCGCGCGTTGCACTGGCGGCCGCTTGCCGCCGGCGCGCGCCAGGCGGCACACGCCATCACCCGCCCTATGGTGAAGGCATCAAAAATCGCCTCTGCCAGCGCTTGAAATTCCAAGTGTGAAGCCTGGCACCGGCATTCCCGCCGGTGCCATTCAAAATCCGATTTGCAGGAGTAGAAGAATGAGCAGTGCGTTGTTTTCCCCCATCACCATGCGCGGGGTGACCCTGCCCAATCGTATCGTTGTCTCGCCCATGGCGCAGTACAGCGCGGTCGATGGCGCCTTTACCGACTGGCATATTGCGCACCTCGGGCAGATGTCGTATTCGGGCGCGGGACTGGTCATGACCGAATCGGTGGCGGTCGAGCCGATCGGGCGCGGCTCGCACAACTGCCCCGGCATTTATGGCGATGCACAGGAGCAGTCGATGAAGCGCGTGGTGGAGTTTTGCCGCAAGTACGGCAGTGCGCGCACCGGCATTCAACTTACACATACCGGACGCAAGGGCTCGATCCGCCCGCCGTGGGCCGGGCGCGGTTCGCTGCCGCAGGCCGAGGGCGGCTGGCAGGTTGTTGGGCCTTCGCCGCTGCCGTTTGACGCCGCCAGTCCGGTGCCGGCACAACTGGACGCCGCCGGTCTTGAGCGCATCAAGCAGGGCTTTGTTGCTGCGGCCGAGCGCGCGGTGCGCGCCGGTTTCGACGTCATCGAACTGCACGGGGCGCATGGTTACCTGCTGCATCAGTTTTTGTCCCCGCTTTCGAACCAGCGCGCCGACGCTTATGGCCGCGATGCGCAGGGCCGCATGCGCTTCCCCTTGGAGGTTGCCGAGGCCGTGCGCAAGGCGATACCCGATACGCGCGTGCTGGGCATGCGCATCAGCGCCAGCGATTGGGCCGAAGGCGGGTTTGGCCTCGAGGATGCGGTTGCATTTACAACGGCGCTCAAGGCGCTCGGTTGCGACTACGTCTGCGTATCAAGCGGCGGTCTGGTCGGCACACAGCAGATCAAGGTCTCCCCCGGCTACCAGGTGCCGTTTGCCGCCGAAGTGCGCGCACGCACCGGCATGCTCACGCGCAGCGTCGGCCTGATCACGCAGGCGCAGCAGGCCGAGCAGATTGTCGCCAGCGGCCAGGCCGACATGGTCGCACTCGGGCGCGCCATGCTCGACAATCCGCGCTGGGGCTGGCACGCTGCGGAGTCGCTTGGCGTCAAGCCGGTCTACCCGCCGCAATACGAACGCGCCGGTGCTGCCGTCTGGCCGGGAGCAAAGATTGTGCGTCCGCTGGGCGCATCGTTGTGATGAATACTAATAAAAGCTGAGAAGGGGGAGTGTCTGTGAACGCAACTGACGCAACTGCGACGGGGCCGCGCATCGGCCTGATGGTGCCGATTAACAACACCACCTTTGATGATGAAATCCGGCACTGGCTTCCGCCGGGTGCCACGTGTACCACCCTGCGTATTCCGCGCGGCAAGGGCTTGCTGACGCCGGAAACCCTGCCCGCCTACAAGGCGCAGGCGATCGAGCTGGCAAAACAATTCGCCACGCCTGACATTGACGTTGTTGCCTACGGTTGCACCGCCGCCGGATTCATCTCCGGCCCGGCGGGTGACGCGCAGCTTGCCGCCGAGTTGTCACAGATCACCGGCAAGCCGGTTGTCACCACGGCGCGCTCCATGGTGCTGGCCCTGCAGGAAGTCGGTGCAAAGAATATTGCGCTGGTGACGCCCTATACCGACACGGTCAACGACCAGCTCAAGGCGTTTCTTGCCGTTGGCGGTATCGGAGTGCGGCGCTTCAACAGTTTTTATTCGCCCGATGTCGATGCACTGGGTCGAATCCAGTCCGACGCCGTCGACAAGCTGGCGCGCGAAACCGTGGACGAGGGTTGCGATGCCTTGTTCATCGCCTGCGCACAGCTGCCCACACGCGACATCCTTGAGGGCCTGCGTCGCGACCTCAAGCGACCGGTGTTTTCATCCAACTGGGGCACCACACGTCAGGCGCTGCGCGCCCTGAGCGCACAGCCCGCCTGAGCGGTCGGACACCTTTCGTGCATCGACGCACGCGCTATTTCCAGGGCGAGTGCTTCGCCGGGATGACCAGGCTGGATTTGATTTCCTCGACCAGCGTCCCTGGCCCGGCCATGAAACGCTGCCAGCTTGGGTGTCGCAACGAGCGCTGAAGTCTTTCGTGGACATCGCGGTAGGCGCAAATGTGCACCACCTCGTTGAGATGACCGGCAAAGGTGGTCCACAAGCCCACCGTCTGCTTTCCAAATGCCTCGTCCGGTCCTTGCGCCAGCTCTGCCGCGAACTCCTGGGCGCGCCCGGCCTTGCAACGAATGATGCGCACCTCGTAGGTGTGTCCCTCACTCGCCGGAGGACGCAGCGGCAGCACCGCCGTCATCAGGCGTATCACCTGCTGCTGCATCAGCGGGCGGACGAAGGGCAGGTATTCGCTGCGCCAGGCCTCGAGTTTCTCCAGTTCAGCGCGCACCGCCTGGCGCTTGTTGAGGTCATCGTGCTGCCACAGGTTGAACACGCTGTTGACGGCACCGATCTCGCCGTACCAGAAGCCGAGCAGGCGGCCGTAGTCATCGCCGCGGATCGGCACGGCCACATCCTCGGCCAGCCTGAGATATTCGGCGAGGGCGCCGGGTGCAAGACGGTAAATGCGCAATTCATCGATCACGTTACTTTTCTCCATGCGGGCCGGCGTGAAATGCGGCTTTGCAAGATTGACAATAGTTTTCAAATGGTAAGATAATTTCCGGCTGCCTGCGTACCTAAACTACCTAAAAACAATGGCTACAAGGTAAAAACGCGGCGGCAACGCAGTCGGGACGGGAATCGAACCGCATTCGATTTTCGCCGCACGCGTTCATCTGGAGGAAACCATGAACACCGTAATCCATGGCGCCATGCGCCGCCTGGCCGCTTGCGGCGTACTCGCCGGACTGCTCGCTTCAGCTGGTCTTGCCGGCGCGCAGGACTATCCCAATCGTCCGATTCGCATGATCGTCCCCTATGGGACCGGCGGCGTCACCGACATTACCGCGCGCATTGTCGCGCCGCGCATTGCCGAAATACTCGGGCAGAGCATCGTCATCGAGAATAAGCCCGGTGGGGCGTCGATGCCCGGCACCGATATGGTGGCCAAGGCGCGCCCCGACGGCTATACGCTGTTACTCACTTCGACCGCGCTGGCCGCCAACCCCATCCTGTTCAAGAAAATTCCCTATGACGCTATCAAGGATCTGGTTTCGGTGAGCCTCCTCGCCACCGTGCCGACGGTGCTGGTGGTGCATCCCTCCGTGGCCGCCAACAGCGCGAAGGAACTTATCGCGCTGGCGAAGGCGAAACCCGGCGGCATGAACTACGGTTCGGCCGGCAACGGCAGCGGCAATCACCTCACCACCGAGGTGTTCAAGAACGCCGCGGGCATAGACGTGCAGCACATTCCCTACAAGGGCGGTGGCGCGGTGATGGCCGACCTCGTCGGCGGGCAGGTGTCATTCGTGTTCGCCGTGCTGCCCACGGCCTATCCTTATATCAAGGGCGGAAAATTGCGCGCGCTCGGCGTCAGCAGCCCGCAGCGCAACAGCGCGCTGCCCGATGTGCCGACCATTGCAGAGGCGGCGATACCGGGCTTTAACGTGACCGAGTGGCTGGGGATTTTCGCGCCGGCAGGAACGCCCCAGGCGGTGATCGATCGTATCAACGCCGCAGCCAGCAAGGCCGTGCAAAGCCCCGATGTCGCGGAAAAGCTTAAAACGCTGGGCGCCGAAATCGCCGGCGGCCCGCCCTCGCAGATGGATACCTACCTGAAGTCCGAGACGGCGCGTTGGGCAAAACTCGCGCAGGACGTGAAGTTCGAAGTCGCCGAATGACGCAGCGTATGAATAAAAAGGGCGCAAAGCCGCCCGGCGTCGCTAAAGCGAAGGCCGAAGTTCGCGAAGTGGCGGAGTTTTTGTGGGAACAATCGCCGGGCCACTTCGGTGGCGCATTGTCGAAAATTCTTGTCAGCGACAAGACCCCGGGTGCGCGCGATCTTGATTTCCGGATCTCCACCTACGCGCCCGCGGCGTACGTGCAGCTTCACGCCCATGCGGCCAAGCAGCAGATTTATTATTTTCTCGAGGGTGAGGGACTGCTTGAATTCGGCGACGAGAAACGGATCGTCCGCCCGCAGCATTTCATTTTCATTCCGCCGCACGTGCCGCACGGCTTGCACAATACCGGCGGCGGACAACTGGTGTTCATGGTGATCACCACGCCCGTTCGCGACTAGGGTCGCGCCGGGGCACTCAACCCACCGCGCGCGCCGGCAGGTCGACGCCGTGCTCGCCCGAGCCGATCCTGGCGCTGGCGTCCTGCGCCGCCTTGACCACCGACTCCGCAAGGCCCGGCAGTTCGGTGCGCTTGACCGCGGTGGCTGCCATCGCGATGCCCAGGCTTCCAAGCACATTGCCCGCGCCGTTGAAAAGCGGTGCCGCGATGCCGACAATGCCCTGCAAAAATTCACCGGTGGTGATGCAGTAGCCGTCCTGCCGGATCTGCCGCAGCGCCTTGCGAAAGCTTTCCCAGTCGGTACCCAGGCCGGCGGTGGCGATATTTTTCCGGTGCTTGGCAAACAGGCTGCGCAACTGGTGGGCCGGCAGGTTGGCCAGAATGACCTTGGACGCCGCGCCATAAAACAGCGGACGCTTTTGCCCGCGGCTGAAGAGGCCCGCCGGCGCGCCGGCGACGATTTCCTCGCGCACGCACATGACGGTGTCGCTAAAGAGCATGCTCAGGAGGGCGCTGTGCCCGGTGCGCGTAGCGAGTCGCTTCATCGGCGGGCCGCCCGCGGCATAGACCGGGTCGCAAAGTCGCACGTGCCGGTCCAGTTCAATGATGCGCGGGCCCAAGATATAAGAGCCTTTGGCCACCGGTGTCACAAAGCCCGCGCCTTGCAGCACCTTGATGTAGCGGTAGCAGGTTGAACGCGAACAGCCCGAGTAGCGGATCAGGTCATCGGTCGACCACACCGGCGCGACCGGTGTGAACACATCGAGAAGATTCAGCATTTTTTCAAGGCTGTTCATGCGCCCATTCTAACCAAAGCACCGGAGGCTGTTTCCCGGTGATGAATAATTTGTAAATTTTCCCACGATGATGGACATTGTTAGCATTGGGCGCTAACATTTCCAGCCCCGAACCCGGCCCCCAAAAGAGGGGCAATCCGGATGGCTTCAAGGATGCGCGCCAGGTTGACGCCCCGCGCGTGCCGGCCATGCCCCCGGCCCCGCGGAGTCACTGTCATCAAAACGTCCCCGACACGAATCGTTTCACCTATCGATATCCCTCCAGCGCATGAGGGCCGCGTTGTCGTGTTCTCAGCGGCATTCCGGCCTTTTTGCGAGCCGCTGCTGGCCGGATTTGCCGCACGGCACCCGGGTATTGAAGTGGAGTTCGTCGATGGCATCAGCGGCACGTTGCACCAACGTTATCTCGATGCACAGGTAAAAGGGCGTGGTGAGGTTGACGTGCTGTGGAGTTCGGCGATGGACCTGCAAATGGACCTGGTGCAGTCCGGCCATGCGCGCGTATGCGCGGGTGCCGCCGGTCCCGGGTTTCCGGCATGGGCCAATTATCGCGACATGGCGTTCGCGACGACGCTTGAGCCGCTGGTCACCCTCGTCAACCGCGACCTGCTCGACCCCGCCACCGCAGCCGGGTCGCTGGCCGAAATTACGGCGGTACTGCGTGCCGCGCCGCAGGGCCTGCGCGACAAGCTGGCCTGCTATGACATCGGCAACAATGGCCTTGGTTTTCTTGCCCTATTGCACGAGAGCGCCGACGAAGGGGTGTTCGAGGCGTTCATGCGTGCGCTTGCTGCGGCGCGGCCGCGCACGCACGGTTCCAACCCGCCGCTGGTTGAAGAGGTTGCCAGCGGCCGCGCCGCGCTTGCCTACCATGTGTTGGGCGCCTTTGCCCTGCGCGCCCTGCGCGCGCATGCCGTGCTCGCCATTGCGCCCACCGCGGCGGCGCAAACTGCCGTGTCACGCATCGCCTTTGTGCCGGTGAGCGCACCGCACCCGGTGGCCGGACGAATGTTTCTTGAATACCTCCTGTCCGTGGAGGGCCAGGAAAAGCTGGGCGATTCGGAGTTGTTTCCGCTGCGCGCCGCGGATGCGATGCCGCCGCAACTGGGCCGCGCCGTGCGTGCACCGATCGCCATTGACAAGGGCTTCGACGCGTTGCTCGATACCCAAAGGCGCGACCGGCTCACGGAACGCTGGCGATCCGCCTTGGAAAAGGCGGCCACGGCGTAATCTATGCGATACATAACGGGTGCCTATTACTTGATACCCGATACCTAATTACAAAACTCAAAAAGGAGGATTCAAATGTTCAGGACAAAACGCAGAACACTGATCGTCTCGGCGCTCGCGTTGGCGGCGCTGCACGCGCTTCCGGCGGCTGCACAAACCGCATGGCCGGCAAAGCCGCTCAAGATCGTCGTGCCGTTTGCGCCCGGTTCGTTCACCGACCTGTCGGCGCGTTCACTCGCGGCCGAGCTCACGGAGCAACTCGGCCAGCAGGTGATCGTCGAGAACCGCGGTGGTGCCGGCGGCACGCTGGGCTCGGACATGGTCGCCAAGGCGGCGCCGGACGGCTACACGCTGGTGCTCACGGACAATTCGTTTGCGATGGCGGCCGGCCTGTACGCAAAGCTGCCCTACGACCCGCTGAAGGACTTCATACAGGTCAGCCAGATCGCCGAGTCGCCCTCGATGATGGTTGCGCGCCAGGACCTTCCGGCCAAGTCGGTAAAGGCGCTGGTCGACCTGGCCAAGTCCAAACCGGGTGAGCTGACGTTTGGCTCCGGCGGGCAGGGCTCGTCGGCGCATCTTGCGACCGAACTCTTCCTCAACGTCACCGGGACCAAGATGACGCATGTGCCGTTCAAGGGCGTGGCGGCGGCCATCGCGGAAGTGGTCGCCGGCCGCATCGATGTCACCATCGCCAGCCTTGCCAGCGGCATGGCCCACGTGCGCAGCGGGCGTGTGCAGGGCTTTGGCGTATCGGGCAAGGAGCGTACGCCGCTGCTGCCCGGTGTTCCAACCTTTGCCGAGGCGGGCGCGCCCGCTTACGACATGTCCTACTGGTGGGGTGTGGCGGTTCCTGCGGGCACGCCTGCGGCCGTGGTGGCGCGCCTTAACCAGGAGATCATCCGCGCCGCCGACAAGCCGCGGCTCAAGGAATCCTTCATCGCGCAGGGCGCGCGCGCGGTCACGAGCACACCCGCCGAACTCACGCGCCGCGTCGAAGATGAAATCAAGACCTGGAAATCCGTCATCAGCAAAGCCAACCTTAAAGTGGAGTAACGCGTATGTCAAACACCCTCAATATGAAACCGGACTGGAAGGCGCCGCCCCTGGGTTGCGACAGCCATTTTCACGTCTTCGGAGCGCCTGAACGCTACCCCTATGGCAGCGCCGATCGGCGCTACAAACCGCCGGTCGCCGAGCTGCCCGAATACCTCGCGCATGCGCGCGCGGAAGGCTTCGAGCGCTTCGTGTTCGTGCAGCCAAGCGCGTATGCCCGGGATAATTCGTGCATGGTCGATGCAATGGTGGAGATGGGCACCGAAGTCTGCCGTGGCATTGTCGATGTGCATGAAGACGTGGCCGACGCCGAACTTGCGCGCCTGGATGCCATCGGCGTGCGCGGTGTGCGTGTCAATGTGTCACCGGTCAAGGCCTTCGAGACCGGATTTTCCGACAGCATGCTGCCGCGCATCCGGCGCCTGGATGCGCGTTGCAAGGAAATCGGCTGGCACCTCGATTTCCTCGGACCCGGCTGGCTGACCAGTGAATTGATGCCGGTGA
>CAITSH010000528.1 GCA_903895005.1 uncultured Pseudomonadota bacterium | reverse complement strand
TGCGGCCGCCGACCTTGCGCGTTTCGCGGATGTAGATGGTCTGCACGATGTCGCGTGTTGCCGGATCGATCGAAATGGGACCGCGCGGGCTGTTCGGGTTCTTGTAGTTGGCGAGGATCTTCATGGTCTGGTCGCCATCTACCTTGCCTTTTTGCTCACGAATGGCGGTGTAAATCATGTCCATCGCATCGTAGGCGCCGACCGCGATGAAACCCGGCGGTATGGTTTTGCCATAATCGCGCTCCCACGCGGCGACGAAGGCCTTGTTGGCCGGGCGGTCGCCGGCCATGGAGTAATTCCACGCCGAGATGTAGCCAAGCGGCGCGTCGCCCATGTTGACGAGTTCCTCTTCGGTGACCGAGTCTCCGGTGCCGATGAAGGGGATGCCGGCCTGGCGCAGGCCGAGGTCGCCGTAAGCCTTCTGGATCGCCGTCGAAGGCGCGCCGGCGGAGACCATGTTGAACACGACATCTGGTTTGACGTCCTTGGCTTTTTGCATGAAGGCCACGAAGTCGGGGTTTTTGATCGGCATGCGCACGCTGCCGATGATTTCGCCGCCGCCTTCCTTGAAGCCCTTGATGAACGCCGCCTCAGCGTCATGTCCCGGCGCGAAGTCGGTCACCATGGTGTAGGCCTTCTTGTACTTCTTGGCCGCCCATACGCCCATCGGGTAGCCGCTTTGCCACAACGTCAGCGATGCGCGAACAAAGTAAGGCGAGCGGGTGGTGATCACCGAGGCCGCGGCGTTCATGATCACCAGAGGGGTCTTGGTCTCGGCCAGCATTGGTGCCGCCGCCATGGCATTCGGGGTCCAGATGAAGCCGGTAAGGAAGTCGACCTTGTCCCGCGTCAGCAGTTCCTGGGTGAGCCGCTTGGCCGTGTCGGGGTTGGGACCGCCGTCATCGCGCACCACCAGTTCGATCTTCACGCCCGGCGGGAGCTTGCCGGCGTTTTCTTTCATGTACAGCTTGACGCTCTTGTCGATCTGGTCGCCCAGCGTCGCAAACACGCCGGAAGTCGAATTGAGCAGTCCGATTTTGATGGTCTGCGCCGAGGCGGCGCCGCTGCAAAGGGCAACGGCACAGGCAAGCAGTCCGCCCAGTAACGTCGGTTTCAGGTGCTTCATGATTACTCCTCCTTGGAATAAATTAACTTCTTATGCGACGGTATTCTATAGATTCCTGCTGCGATGGGGCCGTGTCTTTGCGCGGCTAACCCACGCAGTCATGCTGCGATGCAGCGTAAGACTGGGCCTAACGGGCAAATGCGATTTTTGTCTGCGCCTCCTTCAGTCGTGGCGACGGATGCTCGGAAATACCCCAGCGGTCGAGGCGTCCGGGCGGCCACTTCCAGTCTTCGGGCTTGCCGGCCACGTAGGTTTCGTCCACCTGCTCGACTTCGGCCGTGTACTCAATAACGAGGTTTTCCGGGCCGATGAAGTAAGCGAATACATTGTGTCCCGGTCCGTGGCGACCGACGCCCCATTCAATTGGGTAACCGGCATCGCGCAGTCGACCGGCGCTGGTCATCACCGACTCCCAGTCGGGCAGCATGAAGGCGATGTGATTGAGCGTGGTTTCCTTTGCGAATGCAAACGCGATGTTGTGGTGATCGCTGTTGCAACGTATGAAATGCATCATGCGGGTGGTGTCGGAGAGTGTGAATCCGAGCGCCTCGACGAAAAACCGCATCGCTGCGTCCGCATCAAGCGAATTGAGCACCACGTGGGCGAGCCGCTCGGGTTTGTCGGGGGCCGTGGTCGCATCGGCGTGGCGGGAATCATCCGCGACGATGCAAAAGCGACGACCCTCGGCGTCACGGAAAGCAAAGCCGTATCCGCCCCCGGGCGTGGTTATTTCAGCTGGAGGCGCCTCAAGCGTGCCGCCGTTTGTGCTTACACGTTGAGCAAGCACATCGACGGCACTGCGCGAAGCGGCGTTGAGCGTCACCGCCAGCAACTCAGCGATGGCGTGCGGATGCAGCGACAG
>CAITSH010000527.1 GCA_903895005.1 uncultured Pseudomonadota bacterium | reverse complement strand
CGTGCGCGCGCTCGGTGCGGATGGGCACGCGGCCATGGGCCAGCAGCCAGCGTGCGGCGTTGGGGGCGTAGACCACGCCGTCGTTGGCGACCCGCAGTGCGCCGCGCAAGCCGGGGCGCCGAGCGGGTTCGGCAAGGGCCAGTGCGGCGGCGTCCAGCAGTTCGCTGTGCACGCCAGCGGCGCGCAGGCGCACCTGTTTCTCGCGGGCGGCCTGCATTTCTTCATCGTCGGCGGCAATCCACAAGGTGCCGCAGTGGCTGTAGCCGCAGTCGGCGTCCATGCGCGGCACCAGTTCGGCCCACATACCGACCGAGGCGCTGCTGAGCGCCAGCTCGGCCGGGTTGTCGTCCATCACCACCACATGGCCCATACCGGCTGCGGTGGCTGCGCCTTGGGCGGCGTCAATCACCAGCACATGGAGTCCGTTCTGCGCCAGTTCATAAGCGCAGGCGGCACCCACAATGCCGGCGCCGATGACGATGGCGTCCGCGTCCATGCAGCGCTTTTCCTTACGCCCTTTAGCAGGCGAACCAGGTGTCGTTGAGGCGGTAGCCCTCTGGGAAGGGGTCTTGCGGGTCGGCGCCGTAATACGACAGGCCGGTAATCCAGGCGCGCCCGCTGATTTGCGGAATGACAGCGGGTGTACTACCGACCTGCGCTGTGCCGGTGATTTGGCAATGGAATTCGGTCTCGAGCACCGAGCGGTGGGTGAAGCGCTCGCCCACGGCGAGTTCGCCGCGCGCGTGCATCAGCGCCATGCGGGCTGAGCTGCCGGTGCCGCAGGGGCTGCGGTCCAAACGGCCGGGGGATACGACCACGGCGTTCTTCGACGTTTTGATGCCGTCGCGCTGCTCCAGCGGACCGGCAAACAAGGTCATATTGATGGTGTGTATGCCGGGGTTGAGCGGGTGCACGCTGGGCAGTTGCTCAGCGGCGGCGAGCTTGATGCGCTCACCCATCTCGACCAGCGAACGCGCCTCGTTGCGCTCCAGTGCAAAGCCCAATGAGGCGGCGTCAACGATCGCGTAAATCATGCCGCCATAGGACACGTCCAGCGTCAGCGTGCCCAGACCGGGCACTTCGACGGGTTGGCTGCGGTGCATCACGAAGGCGGGGACGTTTTGGAAAGTGACGCGGCGGCATTTGCCGTCTTCACATTCGGCGCGCACCCGGACCAAGCCTGCGGGGGTGTCGACCACCAGCTCGGTGACCGGGGTTTGCATGGGGACCATGCCGGTTTCCAGCACCGCAGTGACGGTACACATGAGGTTGGAGCCTGACATGGGCGGGTAGTAGTCGGACTCGATCACGATCATGCCGAAGTCGGCCTCGCGGTCAATCGGCGGGGTGACCAGGTTGACGGCGGCGTTGACGCTGCCGCGCGGGTCGGAGAGCAGCATGGTGCGCAGCCAGTCCTGCTTCTCCTGGATGAGCTGCTGGCGCTCGAACATGGAGTCGGCGCGCGGGGCGATGACGCCGCCGGTGATAACCCGCCCGACCTCGCCTTCGGCGTGTACGCCGATCACGGTGACGATGTTTTTGAGGTT
>CAITSH010000526.1 GCA_903895005.1 uncultured Pseudomonadota bacterium | reverse complement strand
GCGCTCCTGCAGATGTATTCATATCGGCAGACCTGGACTGGATGGACTATCTGGAACAACGAAAACTGATTCGACCGGCGTCGCGTCAGAACCTCCTGCGTAACCGCTTGGTGCTGATTGCGCCGGCCGTGAGCAAACTGACGGTCGCGATAGCCCCGGGCTTCCCGCTTGCCGGCATGCTCGGTGACGGACGTCTTGCAATGGCCAATCCGGAAGCCGTTCCGGCGGGAAAGTATGGCAAGGCGGCGCTGGAGTTCCTGGGGGTGTGGAAGTCCGTAGGCGCAAGGGTCGCCGGTGCGGAAAATGTGCGTGCCGCACTTGTCCTGGTATCGCGCGGAGAGGCGCCGCTTGGTATCGTCTACAAGACCGATGCCGCTGCGGAGCCGCGTGTGCGGATTGTCGGGGAGTTCCCGGAAAACGCGCATCCACCCATTATTTACCCCGGAGCCGTCACGACATCGGGCAAGGCAGGGGCCGATAGCTTTCTCGCCTGGCTGGGCACCCCCGCCGCACGCGCGATATTTGGCAAATACGGATTCTGAGTGACAGCACGGGCATGGGTAAAATGCTTGAAAATTCCATGTGCATTGACCGTCGGTGCTGGAATGTATTCCCACGAATTTGCGGTAACCCTCCTTTGCGCTTTTACCCGCCATGTTCCTGACTGCTGAAGAACTGGAAATTCTGCTTCTAAGCCTGCGTGTCGCTTTCTGGAGCGTGTTATTCAGCCTGCCGATTGCAATCGCCGCGGCCCTTTTGCTTGCACGCTCGAATTTTCCTGGTAAGTCCCTGTTTGATGCGGTGGTCCACCTGCCATTGGTGATGCCGCCTGTTGTTGTCGGCTATCTGCTGCTCATTACCATGGGCAAGCACGGGCCCGTCGGTGCGCTTCTCGATCAATGGTTCGGCATTGTTCTTATTTTTAAATGGACAGGGGCCGCACTGGCGGCCGGCATCATGGGTTTTCCACTCATGGTGCGTGCGATCCGGCTCTCGTTCGAGAGCATAGACATCAAGCTTGAGGCGGCGGCTCGCACGCTGGGCGCTGACCGCATGCGGGTACTCCTGACCGTTACGCTGCCGCTGGCGCTGCCCGGTGTCCTGACGGGGATGCTGTTGTCGTTTGCCCGAAGCCTCGGCGAGTTCGGCGCCACGATTACTTTCGTTTCCAACATCCCGGGCGAGACACGAACCCTGCCGCTGGCGATCTACACCTATACGCAGGCGCCAAGCGGTGATGCCGCGGCATTGCGGTTGAGTTTGATCGCCATCGCGTTGTCGCTCGCGGCCCTGTTTTTTTCGGAGTTGATGGTCCGCCGGGCAAACCGCCGGGTCATGGGACATGATGCTCAAGGTTGAAATCGCACAGCAGTTGGGCAAATTCGCGCTCGATGTCGCGTTCAGTTCGACGCAGCCGGTGACGGCGCTGTTCGGTCGCTCCGGATCGGGCAAGACGTCGATCATCAATGCCATCGCCGGCATTCAGCGACCCGAACGCGGCCGAATCGAAATCAACGGTGAGGTGCTGTTCGACAGTGCCCTTGGCATCAACGTGCCCACCGAGCGCCGTCGTGTTGGCTACGTTTTTCAGGAAGGGCGGTTGTTTCCGCATCTGACTGTGCGCCAGAACCTG
>CAITSH010000525.1 GCA_903895005.1 uncultured Pseudomonadota bacterium | reverse complement strand
CTGGCGCAACTGGGCGCCTCAGGGCTGGCCGGTTACGGTTGTGAAGACCTGCGCCCCGCCATCGCGGCCGCAGGCGCATTGCTCGAATATGCAAAGAAAACGCAGGGACAGGCGCTTACCCACGTCAGCGCGATTATTCCCGAGCGCATCAGCGAATACGTCCGCCTCGACGCCGCGACCCGGCGCAACCTCGAACTCACCGAAACGCTTCGCGGCGAAGCCTCGCCGACGCTGTTTTCCATGCTGGATGAATGCGCGACCGGAATGGGCAGCCGACTGTTGCGCTACTGGGTCCACCATCCGCTACGCGACCGCGCGATACTCAATGCCCGCCAGGACGCGGTCAGCGCACTGGGTGGGGACCGTCCCTGTCACGATACGGTGCACACTCTGCTGCGTCGCTTCGCCGACGTTGAGCGCATTACCGGGCGGATTGCGCTGCAGACCGCGCGACCAAGGGACCTGTCGGCGCTGCGTAACAGCCTTGCTCTGCTAGACAGCGTCCCCGCTGCCCTACCCGCCGGACCGGCAGGCGTGCTGGATACGCTGCGGGGCGACCTCGCCGTGCCGGTCGAATGCCTGGCTCTGCTGCAAAGTGCCGTGCTTGAGGAACCATCCGCGCTGCTGCGGGAAGGCGGCGTCATCGCCGACGGCTACTCCGCCGATCTCGACGAGTTGCGCGCACTGCAAACGCATTCGGGGGATTTTCTCGCGAAGCTCGAATTGCGTGAACGCGAACGCACCGGCATCCCCAACCTGCGCGTGGAATACAACCGCGTCCATGGCTTTTACATCGAGGTCACCAATGGCCAGTCCGACAAGGTTCCGGACGATTACCGGCGCAGGCAAACCCTCAAGAACGCCGAACGCTACATCACGCCGGAACTGAAGGTTTTCGAGGACAAGGCGCTTTCGGCCCGCGATCGCGCGCTCGCACTGGAAAAATCGCTGTACGACGACCTGCTCGCAAGGCTGCTGCCGCACGTTGCGGTGCTGCAGCGGACCAGCAGGGCCCTCGCGCAACTGGATGTCCTTGCCTGTTTCGCAGCGATCGCCTCGCGGCGCGGGCACTGCCGGCCGCAATTCACCGAGGAACCGCTGATAAATATTGAAGGCGGCCGCCACCCCGTTGTCGAAGCGCAGATCGAGACCTTCATTCCGAACGACTGCCACCTCTCCACAACGCGCCAGTTGCTGCTGATCACCGGCCCCAACATGGGCGGGAAATCGACGTACATGCGTCAAGTCGCGCTAATTGTGCTGATGGCGCACGTCGGCGCATGCGTGCCGGCAGCGTCCGCCAGAATCGGTCCTGTCGACCAGATTTTTACGCGTATCGGCGCATCCGACGACCTGGCGGGCGGACGCTCGACCTTTATGGTCGAAATGACCGAGTCGGCGAATATCCTGCACAACGCGACAGACAAGAGCCTTGTCCTGATGGACGAAGTCGGTCGCGGCACGTCCACCTTCGACGGGCTCGCACTCGCCTGGGCCATTGCCCGACATTTGCTGGAAAAAAGTCGCGCCTATACGCTTTTTGCCACGCACTATTTCGAATTGACCCGCCTGGCATTGGAATACAGGCAGGCCGTCAACGTTCACCTCGACGCTGTTGAACACAAGGATTCCATCGTTTTCCTTCATGCCGTAGAGGAAGGCCCTGCCAGCCAGAGTTACGGACTGCAGGTGGCCGCGCTAGCAGGCGTCCCCAAGCCGGTGATCAAGAGCGCGCGCAAATATCTGCAGTTGCTTGAAAACGACAGCCTCGCACGTGGCGGACAGACCGACCTTTTTGCCCCCGGACAGACGCCGGCCGAACCCGAGCCCGAGATCGATGCAGCCCGTGAACTGCTCGATTCCGTGAATCCCGACGAGCTAAGTCCGCGCGAAGCGCTCGAGATGTTATATCGACTCAAACGGCTCTGACGCGGTGCCATCAGTCCACATCGTATGCCCGAGAACCGCATAAACATGAGAAATCCGATGCGCCGAATACTTGTTCCGCTGCTGGCTTTACTGCTCTGCTCCTGCAGCGTTCAGCCCCCCCTGCCGCCCGGCGGCTGGAATTTCGCCGTTATGGGCGACACGCCCTACGATGCGCGCGAAGAGGCCTTGCTCGGGCCCATGATTCAGTCGATGAACGGCGAGAACCTTGCGTTTGTCATTCATGTCGGGGACATCATCAATGGCAGCGGACGCTGTACCGATGCCGTGTTCGACCAACGCAAAGCCCTGTTCCAGACATTCACCCACCCCTTTGTCCTGGTGCCGGGCGACAACGACTGGACCGATTGTCATCGTGGTGGCATGGATCCGATGGAGCGACTGACGCGCATACGCCAGCTCTTTGCCACCGGTGATTCAAACCTCGGCCGGCGCGGGGTCCGGCTCGAGCGACAGTCCGAACTGGACGCGCGTTACGCGGAATACGCTGAGAACGTGCGCTGGGAGATGAACAAAGTGATATTTGTCGGGCTCAATGTGCCTGGCAGCAACAACAACCTCGGCCGCAACGCGCAAATGGACGCGGAGTACGCGCGGCGCATGGCGGCAAACTTTGAATGGCTGGACCAGACGGTAAAAAAAGCCGAACGACAGGATGTGGCGGCACTGGTGGTGCTGATCCAGGCCAACCCCGATTTCGAGGGAACCTGGAAGCGCCCGCCCGGCGTACCGGACGGCTTCGAATCATTGCGCAAGGTACTCGCGACCCACGCCTTGTGGTTGAAAAAACCGCTGTTGTTCGTGCATGGCGACACTCACAGCTTCCAGCTCGACCGACCGATGAACGATCCCGTCAGCGGAAAGCCCATTCCCAATCTGATGCGCCTCGAGGTGGACGGATCGCCACGGGTCGGATGGGCGCGCATCAACGTCAACGCAGCAACCCCGGGGGTGTTCTCAGTCCGTCGCGAGCAAGCCCCGTTACCGGCAAACAAGATGGAATAGAAATCGGCACCACCCGGAAAGCCTTATCTGGCGCGGCTTTCCGGATGATTCAGGCGGTTTTCGAAAACGAAGCAGTGATCAGTGCTGCCCTTCCGCGGCAGGTGCAACTTCGGCTATTTCCGATTTTGCAAAGCTCATCGCCCCTTTTTTCCAGTCGACCTTGATCAATTCCTTGGGCCCGAACCGGCCTTCGAGAATTTCCCGCGAGAGCGGATTTTCCAATTGCTGCTGGATCGCGCGCTTCAACGGGCGTGCCCCGTACACGGGATCAAAGCCCGCACGCGCCAGCTCCGCCAGGGCCGCGTCGCTCACTTCGAGCTTTATGTCCAGCTTGGCGAGACGCCGCTCAAGAAGCCGCAACTGTATCTTGGCGATCCCCTGGATATTTTTTTCGTCGAGCGCGTGGAACACCACGATCTCATCAATGCGGTTGACGAATTCAGGCCTGAAGTGCGACTTCACCTCTCCCATCACCGCGAGTTTGACCACACCGGGGTCACTCCCCGCCATGCTCTGGATCATTTGCGAACCAAGGTTGGAGGTCATCACAATGACGGTGTTCTTGAAGTCGACCGTGCGCCCCTGACCGTCCGTCATGCGACCGTCATCGAGCACCTGGAGCAATACGCCGAATACGTCCGGATGCGCCTTTTCAACTTCATCGAGGAGAATGACGGAATACGGTTTCCTGCGCACCGCTTCCGTTAAATAACCACCCTCGTCATAGCCAACATAACCGGGCGGCGCGCCGATCAACCGCGCAACCGAATGCTTTTCCATGAACTCGGACATGTCGATGCGAATGAGGTGATCCTCCGAATCGAACAGGAAGCTGGCGAGCGCCTTGCACAGCTCGGTCTTGCCCACGCCCGTGGGTCCGAGAAATAAAAATGAGCCGTAGGGTTTGTCCGGGTCGGACAGGCCTGCACGCGAACGGCGTATAGCGTCGGACACAAGGCGCACGGCCTCGTCCTGACCGACGACGCGATCGTGGAGCTTCGCCTCCATTTGCAAAAGCTTGTCGCGCTCGCCCTGCATCATTTTCGAAACCGGTATGCCGGTGGCACGCGACACCACTTCAGCGATTTCCTCGGCACCAACCTGGGTGCGCAGGAGCCGCGGTTTCTCACCCGGAGACGGTGCCTTCTCGGCCTTTTTGAGCTGCGCCTCCAGCTGCGGCAGTTTGCCATATTGCAGTTCCGACACGCGCTGCCAGTCGCCCTTGCGCGTGGCAGCCTCCATCTCAAGTTTGACCTTTTCAAGATCCTCCTTGATGTGTTGCGACCCCTGCACGCTCGCCTTTTCGGCCTTCCAGATTTCCTCGAGATCCGAGTACTCGCGGTCGAGCTTTTTGATCTCATCCTCGATCAAGCCAAGCCGGCGCTGCGACCCCTCGTCCTTTTCGCGCTTCATCGCCTCGCGCTCGATCTTGAGCTGGATGAGCCGGCGATCGAGTTTGTCCATGACCTCCGGCTTGGAGTCGATCTCCATCTTGATCCGCGCGGCCGCCTCGTCGATAAGATCGATGGCCTTGTCCGGGAGAAAGCGGTCTGTGATGTACCGGTGCGACAACTCCGCGGCGGCGACAATGGCCGGGTCCGTGATGTCGACGCCGTGGTGCACCTCGTATTTTTCCTGCAGGCCGCGCAGGATGGCAATGGTCGATTCCACAGAGGGTTCCTGCACCATGACTTTCTGGAAACGACGCTCAAGCGCAGCGTCTTTCTCGACATACTTGCGGTACTCATCGAGCGTGGTCGCACCGACACAATGCAATTCGCCGCGCGCCAGGGCGGGTTTCAACATGTTTCCCGCGTCCATCGCACCCTCTGCCTTACCGGCACCGACCATGGTGTGCAGTTCGTCTATGAATACGATGATGCGGCCCTCGTCGAGGGAAATCTCCTTGAGCACCGACTTCAGGCGCTCCTCGAACTCGCCGCGATACTTGGCGCCAGCCAGCAGCGCCGCCATGTCGAGCGACAATACGCGCTTGCCCTTGAGCGTCTCAGGGACCTCGTCGTTGATGATGCGCTGCGCCAGCCCCTCGACAATCGCGGTTTTGCCCACACCCGGTTCCCCGATCAACACCGGGTTGTTTTTGGAACGGCGCTGCAGGATCTGGATGACACGACGAATCTCGTCGTCGCGTCCGATCACCGGGTCAAGTTTGCCTTTGCGTGCCAGCTCGGTGAGGTCGACACAGTACTTCTTCAGCGCCTCTCGCTGCCCCTCGGCCTCAGGATTGCCCACCGTTTCGCCGCCACGAACGGCTTTGACCGCTTCCTCAATGGCCTTCTTGCTGCCCCCGGCCTCCTTGAGCAATCGTCCGGCCTCGCCCTTGTCCGAGGCAAGCGCCAGCAAAAACAATTCGGATGAGATGTACTGGTCACCGAGCTTTTGCGCCTCCTTGTCCGTGAGGTTGAACAAATTGGTCAGTTCGCGCGAAATCTGCACCTCGCCGCCCGTGCCCTCCACCTTGGGCAGCCCGGAAACAGCGCTTTTAAGTGCGTCACGCAGGCGCGCAATGTTCACTCCGGCGCGCGAAGCCAGCGAACCTGTGCCGCCATCCTCCTGGCTGAGCAGCGCAGAAAGTACGTGCACCGGCTCGATGTAGGGGTTGTCGTTGCCCACGGCAAGGCTCTGTGCGTCCGCTAAGGCTTGCTGGAATTTGGTCGTTAATTTGTCAAGGCGCATGGTTGCCTCCGCTTCAATGTCGTTATACCCATAATGCGGCCAAGGGATTACTTTTCAAGGGGTCCCGCGAACCGCCTGCGACGGTGGCCGCACGGCCCGCCATCGCTTACACTCGACGCTGCACGGCTTATGACATCGACATGAAATTCGAGCTTGAAGAACATATCGGCAAATACCAGGTCATCCACGAGATAGGCAGCGGCGCGACCAGCCGCGTCTATCTCGGACGCGACCCCTTTACGGGGCGTGAAGTAGCCATCAAGGTGTTCCTCTTTGACGACAGCCTGACCGAGCAATCCGCGCGCGTGCTCAAAAAGGGTTTTCTTGCCGAGGCGGGGCTGGCCGGGAAACTGCAGCATCCGCACATCGTGGAGATACTCGACGCCGCAAGCGACAACGAGCGCAGCTACCTCGTGATGGACTATGTGCCGGGGACCACCCTGGATGCCTTCTGCGATGTCGCATCCCTGCTCCCCCTGCACAAGGTCGTTGAGATCAGCTTCAAGATTATCCGGGCGCTTGACTACGCGTTCCAGCACGGCGTCATCCACCGCGACATCAAACCGGGAAACATCCTGTTGTCAGCCAACGGGGATATCAAGGTGAGCGACTTTGGCGCATCGTTCCAGCGAATTCATGGCCACGAAACAACCCAGCTCTCGGGTGTTGGTTCTCCCGCCTACATGTCGCCGGAACAAATCCGCATCGAGGATGTGACCCACCAGACCGACATTTACTCGCTCGGAGTGCTGATTTACAAATTGCTGACCGGGCGACTGCCCTACACCGCTTCAAACCAGGTGAGCCTCACCTACGAAATCCTCAACGTGCCGCCGCAACCGCCCTCAACATACCGGCCGGAACTGCCACCACTGCTCGATGAAATTGTGCTCAAAGCCATCGAAAAAGACACGTCGCGGCGCTACGCAACCTGGATAGATTTTGGCAAGGACCTGACGCGCGCCTTCAATTCGCTGCGCCTCGCCGGCGAGAAGGCGACCGACTCCGAAAAATTCACCGAACTGCGCCGCCTGGCGTTTTTTTCCGACTTTGATGATGTGGCCTTGTGGGAGGTGTTGCGCATCGGAGCGTGGAGTTCGATGCCGGCCGGTGAAGTCATCATCCGCGAAGGCGAGGCGGGTGACAGCCTGTTCATCCTGGTCTACGGCGAAGTGGCCGTCACCCTGACAGGCAAGCCAATCAGCGTGATAAAGCGCGGTGGTTGCTTTGGCGAGTTGCTGTATTTCAGTGAAAACACGGCAAGCCGGGGTACGACCATCACGACCACCAGCGATGTGACCGTGGTGGAAATCAAGGCCAAGGCCCTCAATGCATCCACAGAAGCGACGCAAGTCGGCTTCAACAAGGCCTTCATGCGCGTGCTGATCGAGCGCCTTACGCAGGCAAACGTTCGGCTTGCTGACCGCTCCTAGGCCGCCGCATGACGCCGTCCCTGGGTCATTTCAGGGCTAGTCGGCCCCGGTTGTTTCCGGCTGCGTGGATTGTGCCGGTTCCGGCACCCACAAGCCCTCCAGCACCCCGAGCATGGCCTCGATGACCGGATCGGTCGCGCGTTCGTCTGCGTAGGCGAACCACAGGCTGGTCTCGACGCGCGCCCTGTCCCAAATAACAAGACGCCCTGCGTCGCGTTCACGCAGGGCGACCTCTTCGCGCACAAGCGACAGCCCCACTCCCGAAACCACGAGATTCGTGATGACCTGCTCCTGGTCGGCTTCGGCAACACGCCGCGGCTGTACTTTACGCCCACGAAAAAGCGACAGAAGCATGCCGCTGTGGGTACTGTGCTCCGGGGTCATGATCCAGGGCATTGCCGCCACGCCATCCCAGTCAGCGGACTCCAGTCGCGCCTTCCATCCGGCAGGCGCAACGACCCGATAGGCCATGCCCCGCAAGCGCCGACCGACCAAGGGCTCCTGCGGCTTGTCGCCAAAATAAAAACTCGCATCAAGCTTGCCATCGCGAACCTGGTCCAGCGCGAGCCCGGAAACCTCCTGGTGCAGGTCGATTTCAAGCAAGGGATGATCGTCGACCATGCGGGTCAGGAATTCGCCGAGGCGCAGTGTGACCGGATCACTTACGGTGCCGACCTTGGCCTGCCCCTGCAGCTGCCCCTGAAGGCCGCGGGCGATGTTCTTGAACTGTTGCGCGTCGGAGAGCAGCTTTTGGGCCTCTTTGAGCAAGCGCTGCCCGGCACGCGTCAGCGACATGCCCGCTGGCGAGCGGGCGAATAACGACAGTCCGAGCTCATCCTCCAGCGCGCGGATCTGCCCGGAGAGCGCGGGCTGGCTGAGATGAAGCTTCTCCGATGCCTTGGTCAAATGGCCCAATTCGGCAACGGTAACGAACGCCCTGAGTTGATAAATTTCCATGAAATACCGGGCAGATCCTCGGGTTATTGTGCCTTTTGAAGGCTCATTTCTTGCGCTGCAACATAGACTTAGCAGCATCATTTGCCAAGCCTATATCCCCTATCCAAACATATGATTGGAACTAGTCTAAGTGAGCCTGTATCTTAGAACT
>CAITSH010000524.1 GCA_903895005.1 uncultured Pseudomonadota bacterium | reverse complement strand
GTGGTCAACCCGCAATGAATGCAAAAAATACCGAGTGCGCCAATACAGCAGTTGCCGAAAGCAGCAGAGGCGCGAATGGTATTGGTATCGGCTATTTGACGGGCGAGCGCAGCAACGCACCCCCTTCGCCGGGGCGGGGTATGCCCGGCGGCGATTTGTGCGTTTGCCGCAGTATGAGCCGCCGGGCATACCCCGCTCCGGCAGGTACAAAAGCAGGAGACTGAAAACATGAGCGAGCCAAGCACCATGACCACCGCAGACACAGCCACACTCGAAGTGCCTTCAACAGAAGCAGAAACAACAGCAGCACCCGAGCACAAAAAACACAGACGCCAAGGCGGCAGAGAACGCCGTGACCCCAAAGCCAAAATCATCGGCCCGGCCTACAACAAGAGAAAAATCCCGACCTACGACGTCATGGGCGAGGAAAACATGCTCAAAATCGAAGCGACCTCCGAACGCATCCTCGCCGAAGTCGGACTCGACATCCGCGACGACGACGAATGTTTGGCGATGTTCAAAAAGGCCGGCGCCAAGGTCGAGGGCATGCATGTCAGCTTCGAACCCGGCCATGTGCGCGAGATCCTGAAAACCGCGCCCAAAGAATTCACCCAACACGCCCGCAACCCGCAACGCAGCGTGCAGATCGGCGGCAACAACGTCGTGTTCTCACCCGCCTACGGCTCGCCCTTTGTGATGGACCTGGACCGCGGCCGGCGCTACGGAACCTTGGACGATTTCCAGAACTTCATCAAGCTCGCCTATGCCTGCCCCTGGCTGCACCATTCGGGCGGCACGGTCTGCGAGCCCACCGATGTGCCGGTCAACAAGCGGCACCTGGACATGGTCTATTCGCACATGCGCTATTCGGACAAGGCCTACATGGGCAGCATCACCTCCGAGGAGCGCGCGGAAGATTCGATAGCGATGTCGCGCATTCTGTTTGGCCGTGACTTTGTCGACCAGAACTGCGTCATCCTCGGCAACGTCAATGTGAACTCGCCGCTCTTGTGGGACGGCACCATGACCAAGTCGGCGCGGGCCTATGCGCGCGCCAACCAGGCCGCCGTCATCGTGCCCTTTATCCTGGGCGGCGCCATGGGGCCGGTGACCAATGCCGGTGCCATTGCCCAGGCGCACGCCGAAACCATGGTCGGCTGCGCCATCACGCAGCTCGAACGCCCGGGCGCGCCGGTGATCTACGGCAACTTTTTGAGCAGCATGTCGCTGCGTTCCGGCTCGCCCACCTTTGGCACGCCCGAGCCTGCGATTGGCTCCATGGTGATCGGCCAGCTGGCCCGCCGTCTGAATTTGCCGCTGCGTTGCGCTGGTTCCTTCACCACCTCCAAGCTGCCCGATGGCCAGGCCATGCAGGAGAGCGTGATGTCCATGCTGTCGGCCATCCACTGCGGCGCCAATTTCATCCTGCACTCGGCCGGTTTCCTCGATGGCCTCTTGTCCATGAGCTACGAGAAGTTCATGATGGACGCCGACTTCTGCGGCGCGCTGCACAGCTACCTGGCCGGCGTGGTGGTGGACGACAACAGCCTGGCTATGGACGCG
>CAITSH010000523.1 GCA_903895005.1 uncultured Pseudomonadota bacterium | reverse complement strand
GGCTAACCGAAGCCAAACTCCGATCGATTGCAGACCAGCTAAACCAACGACCACGCAAGTGTCTTGGCTACCTGACCCCGCACGAGGTACTCTTCGGCCTCAAGCCCATACCCATTGCGCTTCGAACTTAAATTCGCACATCGACTGGAAAGCCGCGCCAGTCGCGGGTTTCCAGCCACTTACTAGGGGAGCAGCCGGGGGAAATTTTTAGCCGGTCCGGCATCAAATCATGCCGGGAAAATGACTTTATTCACACGCAGCACGGTCCCGCCCCAAACCCGTCGCATGTCCGCCGGGATCAGGCCTCCTCCAGCAGCACGCGCCAGGCCGCGCGTTTCTGCGCCAACGACCGTGCGGCGTGCGCCGGACTGGTTGAGGGCAGGCGCGTGTAGTGCAGGCCCCTGCCCTGCGCCAAGGCCAGATGCGGCATTGCATGACGCCGGAAACTTTGCTCAGCCTTGGCACCGTTGAAAAACACCCGGTTGATGTGCTGGTGCTTTTTGAAAAACGCCGCAAAATCGTTGGGCACCAGCGTCCCCTCGTCGATGTTGGCGTCGAGGCTCCCCGCTCGTACGCAGGATTCGAGGACATCCCACAAGGCGATGCCGTGCGCCTTGAGCCGCGCCAAGCGTTCGGCATAAGCCAGCTCCGGCCCGGCGCCGATCAAGCCGCCCATGATGGGCCAGAACATATTGCGCGGATGGGCGTAATAGCGCCCCGCCGTGAGCGAGGCCACGCCCGGCATGCTGCCCAGGATCAGCGCCGTCGCATCGGCGTCTGCGACATAGGAAAAACTTTGTACCCGTCTTGCAAGCATGATGGCCGCCATCATAGCCGCGATCATGCGCGCCACCATCGCTCAGCCATCGCGGCAGCCATCTCCCTAAGCCGCGGTCAACGTACCCGGGCGGTATAATTCGCGCCGCCATGAACGTCCTTAACGTCGCCGCCTACAAGTTCACCCAGCTCGCAGACCTGCCCGGGCTTCGCGTGAGCCTGCGTGAGCGCGCGGTCGCCGCCGGACTCAAGGGCACCATCCTGATTGCGCCCGAGGGCATCAACCTGTTTCTCGCCGGCCTGCCAGGCAAGCTCGAAGCCTTTGTTGATGCGCTGCTCGCCGACCCGCGCTTTGCAGGCATGCCGGTGAAAAAAAGCCTGTCGACCGAGCAGCCTTTCAACCGCATGCTGGTGAAGATCAAGCGCGAGATCATCACCATGAAGCGCCCGGACATCAACCCGGCGGCGATGCCGGCCCCGCGCCTTGCGCCGGCCACCCTCAAGGCCTGGCTGGACGAGGGCCGCGAGGTGGTGATGCTCGACACGCGCAACGATTTTGAAGTGGGCCTGGGTACCTTTGACAAGGCGGTCGACCTCAAGCTCGCGTCGTTCGGGGATTTTCCCGCCGCGGTGGCGGCGCTCGAACTCAAGGGCAAAACCGTGGTGACCTTTTGCACCGGTGGCATACGGTGCGAAAAAGCCGCGCCGCTGCTCATCGCCAACGGCCTCGACAATGTCTACCAGCTCGACGGCGGCATTCTCAAGTACTTCGAGGACTGCGGCGGCGCGCACTGGCAGGGCGAGTGCTTCGTGTTCGACAAGCGCGTCGCGCTCGGCTCCGACCTCAAGGAGACCGGCACGACACAGTGCTACGCCTGCCAGGCGGTGGTGCTGCCGGAGGAACAACGCTCGGCCGACTACGTGCTGGGTGCGTCCTGCCCGCACTGCAAGACCAAATCAAGCCGGCTCGCGGCATGACCCCGGCCGACAAGGCCGGCGCTTCACAAAAATCCCTCGCCATCGCGGCCTTGCTGCTGGGGGCCGCGGCAATCGCATTCGCGCCGATATTCGTGCGCCTGTCGGACACCAGCCCGACCGCCAGCGCATTCTGGCGCGTCGCCCTTTCCATTGCACCCTTGTGGTTCTGGGTGTTCGCCGCCGAACGCAATACCGCGGCGCGCGCGGCGCACGGCGGGCACATGCCCTGGAAAATCCTGATCCTTGCCGGGCTTTTTTTCGCCGGCGACCTGGCCGTCTGGCATGTGTCCATCCGCTACACGTCCGTGGCCAACTCCACGCTGGAAGCGAACTTTGCGCCGCTGTTCGTCACACTCGGTGCCTGGCTGCTGTTCCGGCAAAGGGTGTCGCGCCTTTTTCTGGTTGCGTTGTGCTTGACCCTTGCCGGCGGCGCACTGCTGATCGGCCCCAACTTCGGCGGCAACGACAAGGCGTTGCTCGGTGACGCGCTGGGCGTGCTGACGGCGGTGTTTTACGCCAGCTACTTCCTTGCGCTCAAGTCGGCCACCGGCCGCGCATCGACCTCGCGCATCATGGCGGTCAACACCAGCGTAGCCGCCTTCGTGCTGCTGCCCTACGCGCTGCTCACCGCGGACGTTTTGATGCCCCAAAGCACGCATGGCTGGCTGATCCTGGCCGGACTGGCGCTGATTCCGCACGTGGCTGGCCAGAGCCTGATCGCTTACGGATTCGCCCACCTGCCCGCTTCGTTTTCGTCGGTGAGCCTGCTGCTGCAACCGGTGTTGGCGGCGATCTACGCGTGGGTGCTGCTGGGCGAGAGCATGGGGCCGGTGCAAATGGCCGGCGGATGCGTGGTGCTGCTGGGGATTTATCTCGCCAAGCGCGGCAGTTGAAAAACCGGCTGGAAACTAGTCGAACTTAAGCTTCGCGCCATCTACCACGCGGCTGACGCGCGCAATCTCGGCCCTGACATGGGCGCCCAGCTCCTCCGGCGTGCCCGGCGTCGGCCCCGCTCCAAGCGCCTTGAGCTTGTCACTGATCTCGGGCAGCAGCAAGACATCGCGCACTTCGCGGTTGAGGCGCTGGATGATAGCGGGCGGCGTTCCGGCCGGCGCAAACAACCCAGCCCAAGGCTGCAATTCCACCGCGGGATAGCCGGCTTCCTTGAACAAGGGCACTTGCGGAAGGAAGGCCGCCCGCGTGTTGCCGGTCACCGCCAGGGCCACCAGCCGGCTGGCGCGCACATGCTGTGCCGACGAGGCGACAGTATCGAACAGGATCTGCACCCGTCCGGCCATGGTTTCCTGCACCGCCGGGCCGCTGCCCTTGTAGGGAATATGCACCATGTCCAGGCCGGCGACGCCCTTGAACAATTCGGCGGCGAAGTGCGATGAACTGCCGTTGCCGAAGGAGGCGTAGTTGAGCTTGCCCGGGTTGGCCTTGGCGTAATCAACGAGGTCCTTCACCGAAGTGAAGCCGGTTGACGGATGCACCACCAGCACCATTTGCGCGCCATTGAGCATGGTGATGGGCGCGAGGTCGCGTGCCGGGTCGTAGGGCAGTCGCGCACCCACGGTACTGGGTGCGTAAGTGGTTTCCGCGGCCGTGCCCTGCAGCAGGGTGTAACCGTCGGGCGCGGCCTTGGCCACCAGCTCGGCGGCAATGGTGCCGCCCGAGCCAACGCGGTTTTCCACAACCACCGCCTGGCCCAACCGCGGCGCGAGCTTGTCAGCGAGCATGCGCGCGAGCAAATCACCGAGTCCTCCCGGCGCATAGCCGATGACAATGCGCAGCGGCCGTGTCGGATAGTCTTGTGCAGCCGCCATGCCCGCCACCAGCAGCAGCGGTAACACCAGCGCGGCGGCGAATCGTGCAATGCGCTTGCTCATCACCATGCCCTCCTGCTCTTTGCACTCATTGCTCTCATTGCATTAGGCTGCGCACCTCGCGGCTGACCGCCGCCGCGGTGGGCAGGTGGTCTTCTTCGAGGATGTGCGGCAAAAACGTATCAGCGCGGCATAACAGCCTGGGCGCGCGCGCAAGTGTGCCGTTGGGGAGCTCGGCCAGCGCCGCCATGGCAATGGCGCCGTAGCCGCCAAAAGGCGGTTCATCCTGTATCACCAGCGCGCGCCGGGTTTTTTTAACTGCGGCGAACAAGCCCCCGCGGTCGAATGGTTTGACATGGCCCAGGCTGAGTACTTCGGCGGAAATGCCCTCAACGGCGAGTTCGGCCGCCGCATCGGTCGCCAACTTGGCCGCGCGGCCGGCCGCCACCAGCGTGATGTCCTTGCCCGGCCGCAGCACGCGCGCCTTTTCCACGTCATAGGCTTCGCCGATGTCGCCCTCCTCGGCAAACAGCGCGCGGTCTTCCAGGTACAGCGTGGGCACATTGCGCTTGAACGCGGCACGCAACTGCCAGTAGGCCTCCGACGGCGTCGCCGGCATAGCGATGGCAAGCTCGGGCACATTGCAGTACCACGATGCGGTCACCTCCGTGCCCATGGGCCCATGGCGCGACCAGCGCAGTATCGGCGCGCGAATGATCACAGGACAAGGCAGTTGCCCGCCGGTGGCATAACGCATCTTGGCCGCCGAGTGCACGATGGACGAGAAGGCCACCGCTGTGATGTCCGAGTAGGCGATTTCCAGCATGCCCACCCAGCCCTTCATCGCCGCGCCAACCGCGATGCCCACCATCGCGCTTTCGCTGATCGGGCAATCGCGTATGCGCTCGGCGCCGAAGCGGTCGATCAGGCCCTCGGTCACGCCGAGGATGCTGAAGACGCCGATATCCTGGCCCAGGATGAAACTCTTCGGCTGCTCGGTCATGCCGTCTATCAGCGCGCGGCGGATGGCCGCCTTGTAGTTGTTGGGATTGTCCGTTGCGTGTGCCATTATTTTTTCCCCGCCTGCGCCTTGGCGCGTTCCCACGCCGCGGCAATCGCGGCGCGTTCCTCCTCGACGGCGCCATCAAGGGCTTTTTCGCTGCTGCCCAGCGCCATGCAGGCGGCGCGGGTGCGCGCGATCGGGTCCTTCGCCGCCCATTCGGCTTTTTCCTGTTCTATGCCCTTGCGCGGCTCGGAAAAATGGCTGCTGTAGCCGCCCATGCGGTAGGTGAAGCAATCGAGCAGCACCGGCGTACCCCCTGCGGCGATGGCGCGCGCTTTCCGCGCCGCGTCGAACAGCGCCAGCGCGTCGTTGCCGTCGGCCTCAAGGCAGGCAAACCCGTGCGGCTCGAAATACGCGCGCATTTCGCGTTGCACGCGCATTTTCGACCAGTGTTGCGAGACCTGGTAGCCGTTGTTTTCGCAAACCAGCATGAAGGGCAGCTTCCACACGCCGGCAAGGTTTGCGGTCTCGTGCAGATCGCCGGCGCCGAAAGTGCCGTCTCCCATGTGACAGCAGGTGATACCGCCGCCTGCCTCCATTTTCTGCGTCAGTGCATAGCCGGCCGCCATGGGCAGCCAGCCACCAATCATGGAGGAGCCGGGCATCACGCCCTTGGCCGGCCAGGATACGTGGTGAAAGACTTCGTGCCCGTGAAGCTTCGAATGGGGCGATGCAAGCATTTCGGTGAAATGGTCTTCGGCGGTAACGCCGCGCCCGAAAAATGCCGGACGCGAGCGGTAGGAAGGAAACAAGGCGTCGCTTTTTTCCAACGCCAAGGCCACCGCTCCCGTTGCCTCCTGGCCCAAAGAGGGGTAGGTGTTGCCCACCACCTCGTTGCGCGCGCGCAGGCTGATGCAGAATTCCTCGAACAGCCTCACTTGCACCATCAACCGGTAGAGTTGCAGCGCGAGCGCCGCGCGCGGCGCGTCCGTGGCCGAAGCCGTGGCGACTTGCATGTTTCCCCCTTTAATGAATGCCTGCCGAGCCGCACCGGATGCTGGGTGCACTTCGGAGAGCGGTCCGGATTGATCCGGAACTTTTTTGCACTAAATCGCCGGCTCCGATCAAGCCCGGCGTGTGTTTGTTCGCCTGCAAGATTACATGAAGAAGCTGCCGCCCCTAAATTCTATGCGAAGCAGCTTGACCGGGGCGGTGCGCCGCTCGGGCAGGATGATGCGCGGTGCCTCGCCGGCCCCCACCACTGCCAGTTGGACTGGTTTTTCGAACACGGGCGGCTGCACGTCCGTGTCGACGGCCAATACCCCAGCAACCGTAGCCGGCACAGGGGCAGCGGCCAGTTGCCAGGAGGTGACGCGCGACTCCATCAATTCGGTGTCTGCCGGTTCGGGCGCAGCCATCGCAAGCTGCCACGACGTCACAAGCGACTCCATCAATTCAACTTCCTGCACCACCGCCAATGCTGCGACGGGCACCTCCACAGCTGCAGCAGGCGCCTCAGGAACACGCGGCAATGCTGGCAGCGACGGCATGGCGGGGGCCAACGAAGCGACCTGCACCGGCTGCTCCGTCGTCTTCAAAACGGCGGATGCGACCGTCGTCGGCAGCAAATCGGACGCCGGATCGGCGATATGGGCAATGCGGCCGGCGGAATCATCGAGGTAGGCGATCAGCGTGTCCATCAGGTCATGGCCTTCGCGCATGCCGGCGAGTTGTTGCAAGGCCTCGCCGTCGGCGCGCCGCGTCAGTTTGGGCTGGGCCAGCATGGCGCCGAACACACCGGTGCTGCGTGCGCGTGACAACAATTCCGAAACGTTGAGCGACCGGCCTTCGGGCGCACGGATCAGCACGCGCAGGTTCGGGTTGTTCACCTCCGCAAGTTCGATGCTGCGACCGGCGGCCACCACCACGTCACCCGACAGCGTGGTGCTTGCATCCCCCTTTGCCGGTGCCAGGGCAACGACCTGCCCTGCGGCGAGCCGCGCAACGATCTCACGCACGAGGCCATCGCGGCGCTCTTCACCGCGTGACAGGCCCGACATTGATGGATTGAGTTTGAGCGCAGCGAGTGTGGTGTTGCCCAATTCCATGTTCGGGATGCCGCCGCCGCTGACCATGCCGTTTTGCATGAACATGAGTTGGGCCGACGGCGTGACGGTGCCCTGGAATCCGGCATTGCCGATGATCTGGTTGAGCACGCGGCTTGAAGCCGAGGGCAGCACGAAGTTGACGCTTTGCCCCGCGCCCACCTGGAAGCTTTGCCACTGGATAAGGGTGCTGGCCGTGCTCGCGTTGACAGTCACCGCGCCGGTACCCACGCCGGTGACCGTTGCCGCGCCGCTGCGCACCGTCGGGCCGGACGGATCGGCCAGGGCGCCATGGCTGCCGGCCGACATGACGGCGATGGCGAGCGCAATTGCAGTGGGGCGAAAAGTGAAAGGCAGCTGACGCATCGTGTCTAAAGCCATCCCGTCAAAAGTTCCTTTTGAACACGGAACCTGGACACCCAGGTACACCAGAAGTCAGAGATGTACCAAGGATATCAACGAACCAAGAGTTTACCCCCAGAACAGCCCATCACAGCCCACCACAGCCCATCGGGCCTGCCGTGCGTCCGGCGCCGGTAAAAAACCGCTAAACGACAATGGTCTGGGCCTCGCCCGGTGCGCGACTCCGGATGGCGCCGATACGAAAGGCCGATTCGCCGGCATCGGAGAGCATCTTGAGCGCCGCCGCAGCGTCTTTTTCCGCCACGACCACAATCATGCCGATGCCGCAATTGAACACGCGATGCATCTCGGCATCGGGAACGCCGCCTTCCTTTTGCAACCAGTCGAACAGCGGCGGGCGCGGCCAGGACGCCTTTTTGAGCTCGGCAGTGACGCCCTCGGGCAGTACACGCGGCACGTTTTCAACCAGGCCGCCGCCGGTGATGTGGGCCATGCCCTTGACCGGCAGCGCCTTGATCAGCGCCAGCAGCGGCTTGACGTAAATGCGCGTCGGCGCCATCAGCACGTCGGCAAGCTTTTTGCCATGAAAGTCGGCGTTGAGGTCGGGTTTGGCGCGTTCGATGATCTTGCGCACCAGCGAATAACCGTTGGAATGCGCGCCGCTTGACGCGAGGCCCAGCACGACGTCGCCTGCCGCAATGGACAGTCCGTTGATGATCTGGCTTTTTTCAACCGCGCCCACGGCAAAACCAGCCAGGTCGTATTCACCGTCCGGGTACATGCCAGGCATCTCGGCGGTTTCTCCGCCGATCAGGGCGCAACCGGCCTGCTCGCATCCGGCGGCAATACCCTTGATGACGTCGGTCGCCGCCGGCACATCAAGCCGGCCGCAGGCGAAGTAATCGAGAAAGAACAGCGGCTCCGCGCCCTGCACCAGGATGTCGTTGACGCTCATCGCGACGAGGTCTATACCAACGGTGTCATGGCGGTTGAGGTGGAACGCGAGCTTGAGTTTGGTGCCCACGCCGTCGGTGCCGGTTACCAAAACCGGCTCCTTGAAGCGTTTGCCGATTTCAAACAAGGCGCCGAAGCCGCCGATACCGGCAAGCACTTCGGGGCGCATGGTGCGCTTGGCATAAGGCTTGATAGCCTCGACCAGGGCATCACCGGCATCAATGTCGACGCCGGCGTCACGGTATGTAATTGGGGTAGTCAAAGAGGTAGAATTCGGGTCGTTTGCGAAATCAAGGCTTCATCACCCTGCCGTTTCCTGAAACTTCGCGCTTCAGGCTTCCTAGAATCAACGTGCAACCCGGTGGTGGCGAACACATCCGGGCCACACGGTTTCAAGCACAACTGCAAAACCACACATTGGTACGCAGACACCTTGAAGCTCCTTTATTGCCCGTTTGTTGCTCGTTGCCGATGTTTGCTCGTCGTCAATATTGCTTGTTTTCAGGTCAAATTTTACTCGAAATGCAGCCCTTTCGCCTGACCCGCCCCGCGCATCCGCCTTGCAAGGTCTGATGCAGGAACAACTCGTCCTCGAGCTCGCGCCGCCGCCGGCCCCGACGCTTGACAATTTCGTGCCCGGACGCAATGCCGAGGCCCTGCTCGCGGTGCGCGATTTCCTCGTCGGCCGCGAAGCCTGCGTCTACCTTTGGGGAACGCCCGGCAGCGGCCGCAGCCACCTGTTGCGCGCCGCCGCCGCGGCGGCACAGGCCGCCGGCACGCCGGCCAAGCTGGTTGTCGCGCCACGCCTTGCCGCCAACGAACTGGCCGACGTGAGCTGGCTCGCGGTCGACGATGTCGCGCTGCTCGATGAGCTCGATCAGATTGAACTCTTTGATGTCTTCAACCGCATCCGTGCCATTCCCGGGGGCGCCTTTATCGCCTGCGGCGACCGCCCGGCCGCGCAACTGCCGCTTCGCGAGGATTTGCGCACACGACTCGCCTCCGGGGTGACACGCCAACTGCACGCCCTGACCGACGAGGAAAAAGCCGCCGCCCTGGCCGCAGCCGCAACATCGCGCGGCCTGCGGGTGTCGGATGACATCATCGCCTATCTGCTCTCGCATGTACGCCGCGATATGGGAACCCTTACCGCGGTGCTCGACGCCCTTGACCGAAGTTCACTCGCACTGCAACGGCCGATCACGCTGCCGCTTGCGCGCGATGCCATCAAGCAACTCAAGCTCTGAGCTTGTATTTCCCTCCTTCCTCCTTCCGCCATGGACCTCGTTCTCTTTGACCTAGATAACACCCTGCTGTCAGGTGACAGCGACTATGCCTGGTCGCAATTCCTGATCGAAATCGGCGTCCTCGACGGACCGCATTACGAGGCGCGAAACGACACGTTTTACGAGCAATACAAAAACGGCACGCTCGACATCTATGAATTTCTTGAGTTCCAGCTCTCGCCGCTTTCGCGCTACCCGCTCGAACAACTCGAGGCCTGGCACGCACAGTTCATGCGCGACAAGATCCTGCCCATCATCACCCCGGCCGCGCGCGCACTGGTTGCCGGCCATCTCGCCGAAGGCAGCCTTTGCGCCGTGGTCACCGCGACCAACGATTTTGTCACCGCGCCCATCGTGCGTGAATTCGGTATACCCCACCTCGTGGCGACGCGCGCGGCAAGAACCGGCGATGGCGCCTATACCGGCAAGCCCGAAGGCACGCCGTGCTTTCGCGAGGGCAAGCTGGTGCGCGTCGATGCGTGGCTCGCCGGGCTGGGGCGGCGCTGGGAGGACTTCGCGAAGATCAGCTTTTACAGCGATTCGCACAACGACCTCCCGCTGCTGGAACGCGCCAGCCACCCGGTGGTGGTCGACGGCGACGACAGGCTGCGCGCCGTTGCGCTGGAACGCCAATGGCCCCAGATCAGCCTGCGTTGATTCGCCGCCAGTGCCCCACCGGTGCGCCGTGAAGGCCCCTGCCGGGCTATTACGCCCGATTGCGGTATGATTCGCACCGCACCGGGCTGCCCCCGCGGGCGGCCCCCATCGACTGTAGCGGACCCCTCTTGATCAAGCGCTTCATCCGCCGCGTATTGCGGCTAGATTCGACCACCCAACCGGATACCATCCCGTTCAAACGTCACGGCATCGAGGCCGAGAGCCTGAGCCGCGGCGCGCGCCAGGTCTGCCAGACGCTGCAGGCCAAGGGCTACCAGGCCTATGTCGTCGGCGGCGCCGTGCGCGACCTGCTGCTGGGCGTGAAACCCAAGGATTTTGACGTTGCCACCAACGCCGACCCCGAAGAGGTGCACAGGCTGTTCCGCCGCTCGCGCCTGATCGGCCGGCGCTTCAAGATCGTCCATGTCATGTTCGGCGAGGAGACGGTCGAGGTCTCGACCTTTCGCGCAGGAACAGGCGGGGAGTCCGACGAGCACGGCCGCGTGCTGCGCGACAACGTCTTTGGCAACCGCGAGCAGGACGCCGCACGGCGCGACTTCACCTGCAACGCCATGTATTTCGATCCCGCCGACCAGAGCGTGCTCGACTACCACCGCGGCTACAAGGACGTGCAGTCAAAGACCGTCCGCATTATCGGCGATGCCAGCCTGCGGTATCGCGAAGACCCCGTTCGCATGCTGCGCGCCGTGCGCTTTGCCGCCAAGCTGGGCTTCCACATCCACGCCCAGACCAGCGCACCGATCCGCGAACTGGCGCCGCTACTCGAGAACGTGCCCGCGGCGCGCATGTTCGACGAGATGCAGAAGCTGCTGCTCTCGGGCCACGCCGTGGCCTGCATCAAGCGCCTGCGCCACGAGGGACTGCACCACGGCGTATTGCCCATGCTCGACGTGATTCTCGAGCAGCCCATGGGTGAGCGCTTTGTCATGCTTGCACTTGCACAGACTGATGACCGCGTGCGCGAGGGCCGGCCGGTATCGCCCGCCTTCCTGTTTGCATCGCTGCTCTGGCACGAAGTGCTCGCCTCGTGGAACACCGCAAAGGCACGCGGCGAGCGCCCGATCCCGGCGCTGCACGACGCAATGGACAATGTGCTCGCCCAGCAGACCGACAAGCTCGCCATTCCGCGCCGATTTACCGCGATGATGAAGGAGATCTGGGTGCTGCAGCCGCGCTTCGAGCAGCGCTCGGGCCGCCGGCCCCATGCCCTGCTCGAGCAAGAGCGTTTCCGCGCTGCCTACGACTTCCTGGAACTGCGCGCGCAAAGCGGCGAAATCGACAAGGAGCTCGCAGATTGGTGGACCGAGTTCCAGGATACAAGCGAAGAGCGCCGAGAAGCCCTGCTGCAGCCGCAGCGCGAGGGCGAGCGACCCAAGCGCAAACGCCGCCGTCGCAAACCGGGCGGTGGCGCCTCCGCGCAGGGAACCACCGACTCGCAGTGAATCCGGTGCACTGCCACGTCGGCTTGGGGGGCAATATCGGCGACGCGCGGCAAACACTGCTCGAGGCCATCGCCGCGCTGGGTGGCATCCCGGCCACACGCCTCGTGCGCGCCTCCTCGCTCT
>CAITSH010000522.1 GCA_903895005.1 uncultured Pseudomonadota bacterium | reverse complement strand
GTTGATCATAGGTGAGATGCTTGTAGCGCATGGGATGCTCCTATCCGTCTTGGTAAACAGAAAGGTACACCCCGGGGCATCTCACCTTCCTCGAAAGCCCGGATGTTGCACTTCGAGGTTTAATTCGCACACCGGCTGGAAAGCCACGCCAGACGGGCATTTCCAGGTATTGACGCACTGACAAACTGGCACTGGAACAACCGAGGTCAGGGGGTAGTTGAAAATCCAAGCGGACGGGAACGCCCGCGCAAAGAAAAACAGGGGGGAAGAGTATGACCGTCATCACCAACATCGAAGACCTGCGCGTACTGCATCAAAAGCGCGCACCGCGCATGTTCTACGACTACGCCGACTCGGGCGCATGGACCGAGAGCACCTACCGCGCCAACGAAAGCGACTTCCAGAAAATCCGCCTGCGCCAGCGCGTCGCCGTGGACATGACCAACCGCAGCATCCGCGGCAAAATGATCGGGCACGATGTGGCCATGCCGGTCGCCCTCGCTCCGGTCGGACTGACCGGCATGCAGCACGCCGACGGGGAAATCCATGCCGCGCGTGCCGCCGCCAAGTTCGGCGTGCCCTTCACGCTCTCGACCATGAGCATCTGCTCGATCGAGGATGTTGCCGCGCACTCGCCAGAGCCTTTCTGGTTCCAGCTTTACATGATGAAGGACCGCGAGTTCATCGCGAACCTCATCGATCGCGCGAAGGGGGCCAAATGCTCGGCGCTGATGCTCACGCTCGACCTGCAAATCCTCGGGCAGCGCAACAAGGACCTGAAGAACGGGCTGTCGGCGCCCCCCAAGCTCACGCTAGCCAACATCATCAACATGATGACCAAGCCGCGCTGGTGCATGGGCATGCTGGGCACGCCGCGCCGCGGCTTCGGCAACATCGTCGGGCACGTCAAGGGCGTGGGCGACATGTCCTCGCTGTCGGCCTGGACTGCGACGCAGTTTGACCCCGCCCTGTCCTGGGCGGACGTGGCGTGGGTGAAGGAGCGCTGGGGTGGCAAGCTGATCCTCAAGGGCATCCTTGATGCCGAGGATGCGAGGCTCGCGGTCAAGAGCGGTGCCGACGCGCTGATCGTTTCCAATCACGGCGGCCGCCAGCTTGACGGCGCCTCCTCTTCAATCGCCGCACTGCCGCACATCGTTGAGGCGGTCGGCCGGGACATCGAGGTTTGGCTCGACGGCGGCATACGCTCGGGGCAGGACCTGCTCAAGGCCATTGCGCTGGGCGCGAAGGGCGCCCTCATCGGCCGGTCTTATATCTACGGGCTTGGCGCGATGGGCGAGGCGGGCGTGACCAAGGCGCTGCAGCTCATCGCCAACGAGCTGGACATCACCATGGCCTTTTGCGGCCACCGCGACATTGCCAACGTCGACAAGTCCATCCTGCTGCCGGGAACCTACTGATCCAGCGCGTTGACTGGAAACCCTTTACCGGCGCGGGTTTCCAGCCATCCCCGGAAATAGCTAAGCGGCGATCAGCCCGAATACCGCAAACAGGTTGTGCGGGTCGGTCCAGACCTTGTCGCAGCGAAAGTGTGCGGCCTCGACCATTTCACGGAAGGCATCGACTGAATACTTGGTCGCAATGCCCGTCTGGATGCGCTCACCGACGCGAAAGTCAAAGCGCTCGCCGGCGATGCGCACAAACTGCGAGTAATCACTCTCTAGATGGGTCTCCACCCAGCCGCGCGCCTCGTCGTAGCTCGCGCCGTAGCGAAAGCGCCGCACCTGGAAGTCGGCACCAAGTTCGCGATTGACGCGCTCGAGCACGTTGAGGTGCAAGGCGGCGATGACACCCGCCGCATCATCGCAGGCAGCGCTTAGCAGGTTCCAGTCCTTTTTCAGGTCCACCCCGACGAGCAACACACCACCCGAACCGACCATGCGGCGCGTCATCGCCAGGAAAGCCTGCGCCTCAAACGGCGTGAACCGGCCGATGGCTGAGCCCGGGTAAAACACCGCCTTCTTGCGCAGCGGCACGCCGGAAAAGGTCGGCAGCGCGATGCCGCGCGCATAGTCGGCGATGAGGCCGGTGATATTGAGCTTGGGGTATTCGGCAAAAAGCCGCGCGCCAAAAAGCCGCAGGCGCTCCGCATCGGCCTCAATGGGCACATACAAGGACGGCTGCACCGCATCGAGCAGCACGCGGCTTCGCGCATCGAGGCCGCAACCGAACTCCATGAATTGGCAGGCCGGCCCGAGCAGTTGCGCGATGGCCCGCGCGTTCTCGCGCAGGATGCCGATCTCGGCGCGCATGGCGTAATAACCGGGTAACTCGCACACGCGCGCAAACAGCGCGTCGGCATGGGGGTCGAGCAGGTAACGCGCGGGAATGGCCTTTTCCTTGGAGGCAAGGCCTTGCAGGACATCTTCGAGAAAACCGCCGCCCACGGGCGACAGGTCGTAAAAGCGCAGGATCCCGCCCGGTTGAACGGTGGCGCGGGCAGCTTCCATCCGGCGCTACGCGCTAGCCGCCGCTTTCATCGCGGCGGATTTGTGCGGCTTTGTGCATTGCCGGGACACCGTGCGAAGCCTCAAGCCATTTGCGAATGCGGTTGGCATCGGCGATACGCGTCAATTTGCCCCATGAATCAAGGAGGACGATGATCACCGGGCGCGCCTTGAGCGTCGCCTGCATGACGAGGCAGCGGCCCGCCTCGTTGATGTCACCGGTTTTGGACAGGCCGATATGCCAGTCTTCATTGGACACCAGACGGTTCGTGTTGTGGTAAGCCAGCGTACGATGACCGGTGTTGACTTCGTAACTCGTCGCCGTCGAATAGCCACGGATGCGCGGATAGCCGTGCGCCGCACGCACCATCTTGCTCAAGTCTTCGGCGGTCGACACGTTGCCGCTCGACAGGCCTGTGGAATCGACAAACCGCGAGTCGCGCATCCCCAGCATCTGCGCCTTGTGGTTCATCGCCTGCACGAATGCGGTGATGCCGCCCGGATAACTGCGTCCGAGCGCCGACGCGGCGCGATTCTCCGATGCCATCAGCGCAATCAGCAACAATTCGTCGCGTGTCACCGTCGATCCCACGCTCAGACGCGAACGGGAACCTTTTTCCAGGTCAATGTCCTCGCTGGTGATCGACACCGGCTCATCGGGCTCCAGTCCGGCGTCCAGCACCACCATGGCGGTCATCAGCTTGGTGATGGAGGCGATCGGCACCACGGTGCCCGGGTTCTTGCC
>CAITSH010000521.1 GCA_903895005.1 uncultured Pseudomonadota bacterium | reverse complement strand
CTTCCGCCCGCCAGAAGGTTGAACTGCCCCTTGGGAGCCGGCGATAGCGTAAAGCCCCGCTCATAACTGATATCCCCCTGCAGCGAAGCGACATTTAGGGTTCCCGGATAGACGCGGAACATTGCGTCCGACTTGTAGTTGGTTTGATCATCACTTGCCGCCGGCGTCGAAACTTGCGTTCCGGAAGCAACCAGCAGCGCGCGCGCATTGTTGCCGAGCAGGACATTGCCGTTGACCGAGGTCAGACTCGCGCCGCTGTTTTCAGAATAAGTGGAGAACGCGCCGAAGTTGACGCTGGCGGCCGGCGTGAGCCCCGCCGACGAGCCGCTCGTCGACACCGTAAGAGGAAGCGTGCTCAGGGTCTGCGCCGCCGCGTTCTGCACGCTCTGCCGCGTTTGCGTCGGATTGAACACCGATTCAATGCTTACATCGCCGTTGGCGATAACCGAGACACTCGCGTTACCCAGGGCCAGCGCAGTGCGCAAGGGTGTGTTGTCGATGGTATCCACGGTAAGGCTTCGGCTTCCGGCGACGGCTCCGCCAACACGCAATGCCGCCTCGCCGTTCTGCACGTAATAGCTTCCGCCCTTGATATCACCGCCCGAGCGCACAAACAAATCGCCGCCGCCGCGCTCGTTCAATGCCGCGCCGACCAGGCTCGACGGCGTGGCAGTGCTGGTGCTGACATGGCCGCTGGTGGCAACGCTGACCGACAAGTCCGCGATCGCACCACGATCCGCAATCACGCTAACGTCACCCCCGCCGAAACTCGCGACGCCCTGGTTGAAATAATCGTAGCGGGTCCACCAGGCGGTCTGCTGCAACTCAGCGTTGGTCGAGGTCGTACCGGCGCTGGCGAAAACCGACGTCGTCCCGGTCAGGTCGGTATTGGTTCGTCCGCGCCTGAAAAGCCAGTTGTTGATGAGTTGCGGTGTCACCGCACCGGTAATGGCATTCGAGGCATACAGCGACACGGCGCCGCCGCCGGATGCGAATTCCGGTGTCACTGCGCGCTGCGCGGCCGTGGCGGTTCCCGAATAGGCGGCATTGGCGAGGTTCACTGTAGCGGTGGGGTTTTTCACCCCGACATAGCCTGTGACCGGATCAACGTGGGTTCCGGCGGTGTAGATCACCGCGCCAATCGCACTTGCACCGGTACCGACCGAGGCGAGATTGATGTCGCGACCCGCGGCCACGTCGACGCGTCCGCTACCCGTGCGCACCAGGGCCACAGCCTGGTCGGTGCCAATGGTGGTCGTGCGCGCAAAGCCCAGGTTCACGCTGCCTTTGGCATCAGCCCGCTCGAGCACCGCGAGCGGGGCGGCAGCCCCGAAATCACTGCCACCAACCAGCCGGTACGACCAGGAGGGTGTCGTGTCGAGTTTCCAGCTAGGCATGCCCAGCCCGGTAACGGTCGACCTGACAAAGCCGTCGCTGATGGAACCGGTGATATTCAGGTTGTCCTTGGCGCGCAGGGTCAGGACACCCGCCTCCCCGCCGAAGCGCCAGGTGTTCAGGTTCCAGCCACGGTCATTGGCGTTGGTGGCCGTTTCGTTGACGTTGACCAGTAGGTCCGCGGTCGATCGTACCTCGATGCCGGCGCGCAGCTTCACACTGGCATCCGCACCCATGTTGCCCAGCATCGTCGCCTTCGGCGTGCCGGTAAAGCTGGTCGCCTCGGTAAACATGGTTCCGGTGTTGCGCGCGTCCAGGATGGTCGCGCTCCCGGTCGCCGCCGTGATTTGCGTGCCGGTGTAAACCTTGTAGCCCTCCACCACAGTTTCGCGGCTGCCCGTGATTGTCGCGTTACCCAGGCCGCGTACGGCGGCATCGGTGCCGCCGGCCGTGCCCACGCGCGGCGCGCGGAACGTTACCGTACCGTTCTGCCCGCCATTGCCCGAGACATCGATTTGGGCCCTTTGCGCTCCCGCCGCATTAATACCGATAGCGGCATTCCCGGTCGCGCTTGCGAGCATCAGGTTGTCCTGGGTCGAGGTACCGATAAGCACGCGACCACCGTCGCCGATGGATCCGGCTGCGGACGTGGCGGCTGTCGTGGCATTGGCCAGCAGCTTCGCAGTGTTGTTCAAGGTCACATTACCCTTGCCATCCGTACGTGACGCCTCCCCGGCAAAGACCTGGATGGAGCCGCCTTTGCTGCCCCGTGCGTCAATGGTTCCGCCGAGGGTGATGTTTCCCTTGTCGGCGGAAATCAACACGTCGCGCGCAACGATGGATTTCGTGTCACGTAGCTGGATGTCGCCGTTGCGCACGCGAAACTGCCGTGACTGCGTGAACCCGCCGGTGCTCAGCGCCGAGTTACTGCTGTCGGGATTGCTGTTAAGCGCCATGTTGAGATCGTCGAACTGCGTCGATGCAAGCGTGTCCACATCGACGACAACATTTCCCTGGGTAGGGGTGGTCCCGTCCACGCCGGCGCTGGCAAAGCCCCTCAGCCTGCCGGCGATGGTCACCGTTCCGGTGCCCGCGGTATTGGTCGCCTTGGCACTAATGGTTCCCGCATCAACCCCGACCGACGACACGTCTAGCGTCGCCGCCGCGTCCACCTGGGCGTTACCGATGCCTCCGTCGAGTTTTATCCTGCCGCCCGGCGCGTACGCGAAGGTCGAACCGAAGGCGATGGTCTGTCCCGATACGTCGAGCTTGCCACCGGTAATCTTGACCGCCACCGTCGAAGCGGCGCCGCCGGCGCGACCGTCAGGCGAGTCGACAGTGGCTTGCGGCCCGCTCATGTTGATCTGGCCCGCATTGGCAACGATGGTCGCGTTCGAGGTGATCGTTTTCCCTGAAAATCCCAGCGAACCACCGAGTCCATTGGCGGCCGCGGTGGGCGCCACACCCAATTGGGTCAGTCCCAGCGCGGACGTGGCACCGGCGAGGTCTGCCGCCACCGGTGTGCCGACCGAAAATACGCGCGCGACACCGCTCGCGGTCAGGCTTTGTGAAGAGGTGCCGCCGATCGAGGTCAGATCGATGGCACTTCCGTTTGATGTCGCCGAAAGCTTCACGCTTGTACCGTCGACGATTTTTACAAAATAGGTGTTGCCACTCACCAGGCCTGCGATGGCCGTACCCGCCGGGGCGCTGTAAACGACCTGCTGGTTGTCGGTGAACCCATGCGCAGTTGAAAAGGAAATGGTATCTGTCGCAGTCACCACCGGCGCATTGGCGCTAAGCGCCGACCCGGACTTGATGGTCACGTCAGCGGCGCTTCCCGCCGTAATACGGCCGGCACTCAGCGTGAGGTCGTTTTGGGCCGACAGGATATTCTGCGCCGGCGAGACCGACGCCTTGCTTAAGGCGCGGATTTCGCCTGGCGTGGCTGCAGTGCCGGCGGTAAGCGTGGCTTTGTCAAAACCGCGGATGTCGAAAGACTTTCCGCCCAGCAGTATGTCGCCGGCGTTGGCCTTGAATTCTCCCGTCGAAACCGAACGCACCGGCGCGAGGGGATTCGTTCCCCATGCCTGCAAACTGAAACGGTCACCGCCGTTCAGGCGCAATGTCTTTGCGAGTATCTGAACGGTATCGTTGCCACCGCCGAATTTCTGTATCCCGGCGGTGGTCAGGCTGAGGTCGCTGGTGGATTTGCCCAGTGTCAGCGCACCGTACATATCCATGGTGCTGTAGCTGGTGAGGGAAAGCGACCCTAGTTCACCCAATTGGACAATGGCGGCATTGTCGAAGCGCAGTCCCTCCAGGCCGGTCGTCGGGCTGGCGTCGCCAAAGCTGATGCGCTTCGCACCCAGGCTGAGCGCCGCCGTTTCGCCCTTGAGGGTGCCCTTGTTGGACAGCGTGCCGGTGGCATCAAGCAGGATGGAGCCCGATGCCGCGATCGTGGTCAGAGCGCCGGTGGTCCCGGCGGCAATATCCAGCGTACCCTGGTTGCCGGTGGTGATATCGCGCGTCACCGTAACCGCATTACCGCCGCTCACGCGGAGCATGGCACCGTCTGCGTTGGACCTCGCGGCAACCCCGCTGTTGAGGTTGGTATCCGTGCTCTTGATGACGAGGTCACGTTGCGTTCTCACCGGTGCCCTCTGGGCGCTGATCGCGGCGCCATCGGCCAGCGACACTGTGTCATTGGCCACCAAAATGATCTCCGTACCGGTCAGTTTGCTGGCATCGGTATTACTGAGTGTGACTTTTCCGGCGATGTCGGTGATGTGGTCGCCGTCGCTCTTGGTGGTGCGTACCCCGCCAAGCAGCAGGCTTTCTGTCCCCATGTCGTTCAGGTCTTGCGCGACCAGTTTGACGCCGCTCGCCACCGCCTGGCTGGCGTCCCCCACCACGGTAATCTCCTGCGCCGTGATATCCGCGCTGCCGCGTGCGCCCGAGCCTGAGGCGGCCAGCTTGATCAAGCCTTGCAGTGACAGGCCTCCGGTACCCGCGGAGAAGGCAACGCGGCCTCCGTCCTGCTGTTTCGCCACGCTGCTGCTGGTGAAAAAGGCGTCACCAAGGTAATCGACAAATTCCGATTGCGTGCGTATTTGCGCGCCGGAACTGACGATAAACCCGGAGCTCCGGCTTTCCACCGACCCGAGGGAGCCGCGTTTGCCCGATACGAGCCAGCTTCCGTCATAGCGAACAATGTTCGCGCTCGCGGCCATGTCGCGGGTTGAACTCGCCCCCGCGGTGACCGCAAATGCGCCTGGCATCAATGCGTAATGGGCCGGCAGCAGCGTGTACCAACCCTCCGATACCCCCGGCGACGCCGTCAGCCAAATCCGGTCGCCGGCCTTTAGCCCGCCATCCTGTCCATATTGGTAGTCTTGCGGAGCGAGCGTGCCGGAGAATCCCGGGATGATGGCAAAGCTCGCCGGTGCCGATGCACCGGAAACCTTGGCCAGCACATCGCGTGACCCGCCGGGGCCAGGAGCAAATTCATAACCATACAATTCGCCGCCACCGGAGGCGTCGATAAGCGCCGACTTGCCGGCGACCAATTTCCCGGCTGCGTCCCGCTCGCCGTTCACGGTGATGGTCTTGGCCGCCGAGACGACGGCTTTTTCCGGCAGGTTGAAGCCATTGGTCTGCGCGCTGGCATCGACCGGGTTGAGGGTGACGACATTGCCGTTGCCAAAGTCATAGAGCCAGTCGCGGCCGTTATTGATGCGACCCAGCGGAACGCGTCCCTCGCCGGCAACCGAGGTCAGGCTTTTCGCGCCGAAGCTCAGCGTCTCATCCGCAACCAGCTTGATGCTGCCGAACGGTGCCCTTACGACGCCATTTTGCGTAATACCTGAAGCACTGACCTCCAGCGTACCCGCCGCAGAGAGCGGCGCCGCCGGGATGCCATCAAGCCCCGAGAAGCCGACACTGCTGCCGGTGCCGGTCGCCGTGATGGAAAACTCGCTGAGCGTCGTCGGATAGGTTTGCGCCGCCTTGAACTCGATCGCGCCCGCCGCCTTGAACGCGCCTGTGGCGCGCAGGGCAGTAAGGGTTCCGCCCGGGGCCTTGGTCACATCAACGGGCAACTGGCCGACGAGCCGGATGTCGCCGGTTGAATCGAACGTGGTTTTCGCCACGCCGGACATCGCGCTCTTGCCGATGATATCGATGGTCCCGGCCGCCACCTTGAAACTGGCGTCCCCGGTCGCAGCCGTGCCGGCCGTCTGGTATTTGAAATCGGAATTTCCGACCTGTACATACGCCGCGCCGAGCTTGACTTCCGTCCCGGCGACCGCCGGGCTCGTCGCCGTTGCCGCGGTGCCCGGCAGCGCGCCCTGCACCTTCAACAGCGGCGCGTCGACAACAATCGATGCGCGCGCGGTCAGGCTGAGGTTGCCGATGGTCGCCGGCACACCCGCCGCGGCCGCAATGCTGCCCGCGTCAAACACAAGCACATCCTGGCTTTTCAGGCTGATGCGATCAAATCCGCCGGAATTGAGCGAATCGGCCGTGACAAAACCCTTGCCCGACTGCGCGCGGATGGCGGCCTGGTCGGCCGCAAGACCGGTGGGAATGATATGGCGGGTACCATCGGCATCGACTATTGGCTGCAGGCGCCCAACGGTGAGTTCGCTGCTGCCGGCAAACCCCGAGACCGTCGCCGTGGTGCCGCGGTCCAGGGTGACCGCCACACTGCCGCCGGCGACGGTGGCGTTGCCCCCGCTGCCGGTCATGCCGCCTTCGAGCATCAGGCCTTCCGAGGCGCGGATGTCTATGCTGCCCCCGGCACCCGCGACATCGCTGGTCACGATGCCGGCGCGATTGGACACGGTCATGCTCGTGCTCGTCCCGGCGACATTGATGCGCGAACCTTTTTCGGTCACGACATAACCGGTGGCGGATCCGAATGAGCCGTCCTTATCGATTCGGCCGATGGCGATCTTGCCGCCGTCCAGCACTTCGCCCTTGCTGTTCCCAAGGCTGTCGGTCCAGACCAGTGAGGTACTGCCACCCGCGTCAAGAAGCGAATTTTTTCCCAACCAGATGCTGCGCTCGTCACGATTGGTGTCTGCGACGCGTTCCGGTGTCAGCAACAGGCTGATGCTGCCACCACGTGCTGTTACCGTGCCATCGACCGTAAGTTGCCGCCCCGCGGCGAGCTTCACGCTGCCCCGCGGATCGGTTGTGATGGAGGCCCCCTGCTGCAGCCACAGTCGTCCCTGTTGCGCGGCATCGGCGTCCGCCGCCTCGGAACGCGCGGTGAGCGAAATGCTGGCCGCACCGCGCGTCGCACCGGTGTCAACAACCGGAAGGGTTGTGACATCAAAGGCGTCGCGCATGCGTCCGTTCGCAACGCTCACGGTATTGCGGTTGGTCGTCCAGTTGTCGGTACGCGGACTGATTGTTGCACCGGCTGCGACGGCGAGGTTGCGCTCGGCACCGATATCGAATTTGGCGAATCCGCCTTGCTGGAACCAGGCGACCGGTAGTTGCAGATCCAGCGTCCTGCTGAACTCGCCCGCATCGAACCAGGCCTGCCCCAATCCGAGGAAGGCATCGCCCGCGACGCCACCAAGCACGGCGTTCCTTCCGGTCAGCTTGATGCTGCCGCCGCTTGTCAGGCCGTAACCGCGAAAGCCCACATTGTTGCCGAGCAACAGTGCGCTGGTCGCGTCGGTGATGTTGAGACGTTTCGAGACCAGGGAAATGTCACCCCCGCTGCCGCCGCTGAGCTTTCCGGCGCTGTTCTGCCACGCACCACCGGAAACATCAAGGCTGGCGCCGTCACCAACCTTCACGACCTGCCCGGTAAGCGCGATGGTGCCGCCCTTTTGCACGATCACAGAGGTGGCCTGGCCCTGCGCATCGCGCGCACTGGTGCTGCTCCGGTCGTTGGTCCACAGCCCTGCGACATCGAGGCTCACCCCGTTTGCAACGGCAAGCTGCCCGACGCTGGACCAGGCCTCGATTTTCCCGCCCGGAGAGGTCACGGCCGCGTTGAAATCAATTGCATTTAGCGCTGCCAGGCGCAATTCACCGGCCGGTCCGAGACTCAGCGCGGACGACTGCACGATATCGCCCTGCGTGTAGGCATTGAACTTCGTAAAACCGCCGGCCACGAGCGCGCTGGTGTTCAAATCCACGTTTGACGACATTGCCGTCGACAGGGTGTCGTTAAAGCCGGGTGTCGCCAGTCCCGCCGTCGCCGAACCACCGAGGTTGACCCGGCCAAGGTAGCTGAAATCGGTAAGGGGTGCGGCGGCGGCCAGTTGGTCCGTACTGAACCGCTCGCTCCGGCCAACGACGACCGTTCCGCCCGCCGGATAACCCGTGCTTGATATGTCGCGCTGACGCGCTCCTGGCGTCGCCTTTCCCGCCAGGGTTCCGCGCAAAACAAGGTGTGGCGCGTTGAATATCACGCTGCCGGCGCTGCGCCCGTCCGAATAGCCGGTTTCAAAGTTGCGCGAGCTCGGTGCCGCCGCGATCAGGCTGTCGTAAACCTTGTCCGCGGTCGCGTTGCTGCTGCCGATATCAATGATCTGGCCCGACGAGGTTAGTTGCGTGGTGGCGACGTTACCCGAACGGTAGCTGACCTTGCCGCCCGAAACATCCACTGTCGCACCCTCGGCGAGAATGACATCCCCGTCGGAGGTGAATTTCACCGTTCCGCCCGTTGCGGTGCGCTGGCCGACGTTCTGCTCAACGAGGTCAAGGTATCCCTGGACGTTACCCAGCGGCGTGCCCTTGCGAATGTCGATCATCACCTTCTGGCCGCGCACGACCGAGTTGCGCAGGAAGGGCGAATCGGCCAGTTCCGTGCCGCGCAATTCGATTTCGATCGCGTTGCTCTCCATCGCGAGTTCGGTCGTGGTGGTGCCGGCCACGTCGATACGCGCGCCCGAGCGCATGTAAACGCGCCCGCTGCCCGTCGTGGAAAACACGTTGGTATCCTGGGCCGTTACCGCGACATCGCCCCCGGGAGCGGAAACGAGTGCGTTGGTATCTAACAGGATGGTCTTGCCGGCCAACTCCACCTTCGACGTGTTAAACGTGGTGTTGCCTGCCGTGGTGGCGGTATCCTCGAGCGTGGGGCGCACTTCGGTAACGCTGTTCTCGCCCAGCACGAGACTACCGCCCTTGGTCGCAACCGCCGCTTCCGTGGAACTGCCCTTGGTCGCACCGTCCCTCGCACGCAGATAGATCGAGCCGTTCAGTTGCACCGAGGTTGTCGCTGACACGGTGCCCATCTGGTTGACAGCGAGCGCAACCATTGATGCGTTGCCGCGCTTCACCAGAATCTCGCCCAGGCCCGCAGTGTTGGTGACCTTGCTGTCGGCCCCGGCTTTGAACGCCCCGGCGCCGTCCTTGAGGTTGTCGTTGTTGACCTCGACCAG
>CAITSH010000520.1 GCA_903895005.1 uncultured Pseudomonadota bacterium | reverse complement strand
GGGTCGGAGGCGTCGCGGGCCCCTTGGTCCTGGCAGCATCCCTCGCAGTCTCAACCATAGCCACCTACTATGTCATTTCTGGAGTGTTGGCCATGGGACTACTGGTAACCTTGCTAATGCCATACGATACTACTGGCAAGACACTGGCCGCTTTTTCGTACGAGACTTCGGGGCATGCTAGGAGTGGCTCTGACTCAGAGTACGGCTCCCTGAACAGCACCTGAAACATATTTACTATTTTGTTGTGTGGATCGTGACGCCTGTCTCTTGTCTAAAGGCACCGTGTTGTGCTGTCCTTGGCTGATCTAGCCCGGAGAGACGAGATCCGCGCGGCCCCGAGCGCTGGTGGCACCGGGCGCACCGTCGTAATGGCCGATGTCAACGGCGATGACGCGACGCTCTGCCAGGGCCGGACCCGACGGCAGGATCAGCAAGGTCAGGAGGGCGAGGTGCTTGAATGCGCTCATGCGCCATTGTAAATAGCCGCGCAGCACCGCGGTACGGACATTTGCACCTCCCCCGCCCCGCTATAATCACCTTTCCAATTCCTACGGTATCTGTCATGCGCTTTAACGGCTCCAGCACCTACGTATCGACCGACGATCTCACCCTCGCCGTCAACGCGGCCATCACCCTCGGCCGCCCGCTGCTCATCAAGGGCGAGCCGGGCACCGGCAAGACCAAGCTTGCAGAGGAGGTCGCTGCATCACTGGGCATGCCGCTGCTCGAATGGCATGTCAAATCCACCACCAAGGCGCAGCAGGGCCTGTACGAATACGACGCCGTTTCGCGCCTGCGCGACTCGCAACTGGGCGACCCCAAGGTCAAGGACATTGCAAACTACATCGTCAAGGGCACGCTTTGGCAGGCCTTCAGCGCCGACAAGCCGGTGGTGCTGCTCATCGACGAAGTGGACAAGGCCGACATCGAATTCCCCAACGACCTCTTGCGCGAACTCGACCGCATGGAGTTTTTTGTCTACGAGACGCGCGAGCTGGTCAAGGCAAAACACAGGCCCATCGTATTCATCACTTCAAATAACGAGAAGGAGCTGCCCGACGCGTTCCTGCGCCGCTGCTTTTTTCATTACATCCGCTTCCCCGACAAGGACACGATGCAAAAGATCGTGGACGTGCATTTCCCAGGCATCAAGAAGACACTGCTGCGCGAGGCGCTCGAGGTGTTCTTCGAAGTGCGCGAGGTCCCCGGCCTGAAGAAAAAGCCATCCACCTCGGAGCTGCTTGACTGGCTCAAGCTCCTCCTCGCCGAAGACATGCCGGCCGACGCCCTTCGGTCCAAGGATCGCAAGACCATCATCCCGCCCTTGCACGGCGCGCTGCTGAAGAATGAACAGGACGTTCACCTGTTCGAGAAGCTCGTCTTCATGTCACGTAGCCGGGGGTAAGGAAGGCCATGCCTGTTACATCTCACTTGGGGGATTTACAAGGGGGCGTCGCCCCCTTGTTCCAACAGGCACAGGACGTGCACCTGTTTGAAAAGCTCGTGTTCATGACACGCAACCGCGGATAAAGCTCGACGTGTTAATCGGTTTTTTCCTCAAGCTCAAATCGGCCAGGCTGCCGGTTTCGATCAAGGAATACCTGACACTGGTCGAGGGTATGCAACAGCACGTGATCGGGCCCTCAATCGACGAGTTTTATTATTTTTCCAGGCTCGCACTAGTCAAGGACGAATCCAACTTTGACAAGTTCGACCGCGCCTTCGGTGAGTATTTTCAGGGCGCTGAGATGGTGACGGGCGAAAACGCCGACATCCCGCTCGAATGGCTATTGAAGCAGGCGGAACTCACGCTCTCGGATGAGGAAAAAGCCCTGATCGAAGCCATGGGAGGCTGGGAAAAACTGATGGAGACGCTGAAACAGCGTCTCGAGGAACAAAAAGAACGGCATCAGGGCGGCAACAAGTGGATAGGCACGGCCGGCACCTCGCCTTACGGCGCCTACGGCTACAACCCCGAGGGCGTGCGCATCGGGCAGAAGGAATCGCGCAACCGGAGCGCGGTAAAAGTCTGGGACCAGCGCGAATACCGAAATCTCGATGACAACGTCGAATTGGGGACGCGCAACATCAAGGTGGCACTGCGCCGGCTGCGCAAGTTCGCGCGCGACGGCTCTCCCGATGAGCTAGACCTTGATGCGACGATTGACCGTACCGCGCGCAACGCCGGATGGCTCGACCTAGCGATGCGACCGGAGCGCCACAACGCGGTCAAGGTGCTGCTGTTTCTCGACATCGGCGGCTCGATGGACGACCACGTCAAGCTGTGCGGGGAATTGTTTTCTGCCGCGAAAACCGAATTCAAGCACCTCGAATATTTTTACTTCCACAACTGCCTGTACGACTATGTCTGGAAGGAGAACCGCCGCCGCCACACCGAGCGCATCCGCACCATGGACATCCTGCACAAGTACGGGCACGACTACAAACTGATATTTGTCGGCGATGCGACCATGAGCCCCTACGAAATCCTGCAGCCGGGCGGGTCGGTGGAGTACAGCAACGATGAAGCCGGCGCGGTGTGGATGCAGCGCATGCTCAATGTCTACTCAAAGGCCGCGTGGATCAATCCGGAGCCCGAAGAGATCTGGACCTACCGCCAGTCCGTAGGCGTGTTGCGCGAAATCATGGGCGGTCGCATGTTCCCGGCGACGATCAACGGGCTGGAGCGCTGCATGCGCTCCCTGACGAAATAAGCGGGGAGCCCTTTTAGCAGGTTCCCTCCCGCCCTTGCGGGGGAGGGAGCATCCATATCGTGTAGCTATTCCTTCTGTACCGGCGGCGCCACCTTGACGATTTCCTCAAATGTGGTGAGGCCAGCCGCCACTTTGGCCGCGCCGCTGATGCGCAGAGGCTTCATGCCTTCCTTGTAGGCCTGCTCGCGTATCTGTGCCAGGTCCGCGCCGCCGTGGATGATTTTTTTCACCGCCGGCGACAGCAACAGGATCTCGTAGATGCCGACGCGCCCCTGGTAGCCGGTATTGCGGCATTCAAGACAGCCCACCGGTTTGTAAATATGGGTCGGGCGCTTGGCCTTCCAGGGCGCGACCAGGTCTTCCCATGAAATGTCGTCGGCGCGCGCGCCGTCGTCATAAGCCACCTTTTCCTTGCAATGCTTGCACAGGGTACGCACCAAACGCTGTGCCATCACGCCAAGAATGGTCGAATTGAGCAGGTAAGAGGGCACACCCAGGTCGAGTAATCGCGTTATCGCCGCGGCCGCATCGTTGGTGTGCAGCGTCGAGAGCACCAGGTGGCCGGTCAGCGCCGCCTGCACCGCCATCTCGGCGGTTTCCAGGTCGCGGATCTCGCCGACCATGATGATGTCCGGGTCCTGGCGCATCAGCGCGCGCACGCCGTCGGCGAAATTGAGGTCTATGCCGTGCGTCACCTGCATCTGGTTGAACGAAGGCTCGACCATCTCGATCGGGTCTTCAATGGTGCAGACGTTCACCTCGGGCACCGCCAGGGTCTTGAGCGTCGAGTAGAGCGTGGTGGTCTTGCCCGAGCCGGTCGGACCGGTGACAAGGATGATGCCGTGCGGCGCGCTGGTCATCTTCCCCCAGCGCGTCTTGTCGTCCTCGGAAAATCCCAGTTCCGAAAAATCCTTGACGATGACCTCGGGGTCAAACACCCGCATCACCAGTTTTTCGCCAAAGGCGGTGGGCATGGTCGAGAGGCGCAGCTCGACTTCCTGGCCGTCGGTGGTGCGCGTCTTGATGCGCCCGTCCTGGGGTCGGCGCTTTTCCACCACGTCCATGCGACCCAGTATCTTTATGCGGCTGGTCATCGCGGCCATCACCTGAGCGGGAATCTGGTACACCGGATGCAGCACGCCGTCGATGCGAAAACGCACCTCGCCGACATCGCGTCGCGGCTCCATGTGGATGTCACTGGCGCGCTGGTCAAAGGCGTACTGCCACAGCCAGTCGACGACATGCACGATATGCTGGTCATTGGCGTCAAACTGCTTTTCCTTGCCCATTTCGACGAGCTGTTCGAAGTTGCCTATGCCCGAACGCCCGTCACCCTTGGCCGAGGCCCCCTTGATCGACTTGGCGAGGTTGTAGAACTCGACCTGGTAACGCGCTATGTCATCCGGATTGGCCACAACTCGGCGAATTTCCAGGCGCAGGATCTGCTTGAGCTCCTTTTCCCATTCCTTGATGAAGGGCTGGCAGGTCGCGATCACCGCCTCGCGCGTGGTCACCTCCACCGGCAGGATCTTGAAGCGCGCCGCGTAGGCGTTGGACATCACCGTCGTCACGGCGGAAAAATTGATTTTGAGCGGATCAATATGGAAATACGCCTGCCCGACCCTGCCCGCCAGCCACTCGGTCAGCCACTCCAGGTGCATGACCTTGTTGGGCGGCTTGGGCATCTGCCATTTCATGTCGGCGATGATGCTCAGCGGATGGTGGTCGCCGCGATGCATGCGCCGCTCAGCGATCAGCTTGTCCGCCTCGATGCGCTCGACCAGTTCGTCCTCGACCATTGCGCCGAGCACTTCGCTCAGCGTCAGTCGGTGTTCGTCTAAGGATTCGGCGGCAAGCTGCAAAGGATTCCCCTGTTATGAGTGTGGAATATAGCCGCCCCCGTCCCGGGCAGCAAGCAAGCGCTCGGACGCATCCGGTCAGATTTCACACCATTTCACGCCCCCAGACTTTACATTAGTCCACGGCTGCGCCATTCTTTGCCCCTGCCGAATTCCGGCTGCCGTTTTTACCCGTATTACCCCTACATTCATTACTACTATTGGAGTTGCCATGACCATCAAAGCCGGAGACACGCTGCCCGCAGGCAAGCTGACCGAAGCCCTCGAATTCGACGAAGCAGCGGGCTGCCCCCTCAACCCCAAGGAAGTCGACGTCACCGAGGCCACCAAGGGCAAGAAGGTCGTGATTTTCGGCCTGCCCGGCGCCTACACCCCGACCTGCTCGGCCAAGCACGTGCCCGGCTATGTCGCCAATTTCGACAAACTCAAGGCCAAGGGCGTGAGCGAAATCTGGTGCGTCGCAGTCAATGATGCGTTCGTAATGGGCGCCTGGGGCCGCCAGCAAAAGGCCGGTGACAAGGTACGCATGATGGGCGATGGCAGCGCCATGTTCACCAAGGCCCTCGGCCTGGAACTGGACCTCACCGCACGCGGCATGGGCATGCGCATGAACCGCTTTGCCATGATCGTTGACAACGGCGTGGTCAAGCACATCGCCGTCGAGGGTCCGGGCAAATTCGAAGTATCGAACGCAGAGTCGATTCTCGAGAAGCTGTAAGCTACAAGCCACAAGCTACTTAGCAGGTTCCCTCCCCCCTCGCGGGGGAGGGACAGGGAGAGGGGGACTCGTCGCGAGCTAGACCAGCGTCGATACAACGCGGATCCGCCCTCTCCCCAGCCCTCCCCCGTCAAGGGGGAGGGAGTACCTCGCAAGATCAATCCATCTCGCAGCAAAGGCTAGAAATGCCCGCCAGACGGGCCTTCCCAACCTTTTTACTTATCCACGCGCAAACCATGCCGCCGTTTCCAGCGTGTGGTAATTGATGTCTATGGTGTCCTCGATATCGCGCGCATAGCCCCCGGCCATGGTCACCGCCACCGGCAGTCCCACGCGCGCGCAGGCCTCGAACACCATGCGGTCGCGGTTGAGCAAGCCCTGCTTGGTCAGCGAAAGCCGCCCCAAGCGGTCATCAATGTAAGGATCGGCGCCGGCAAGATAAATCGCAAGGTCCGCCTCGGCTCTGTCCATCGCCAGCTTCAGCCCCGGCTCGAGCAAATCAAGATAGGCGCGATCACCCGTATCATCGGGAAGCTCTATATCAAGATCGCTGGTTTCCTTGGCAAACGGATAGTTGTTTGCACCATGAATGGAAAAGGTGAACACCGCATCGTCGCCGCGAAATATCGCCGCCGTGCCATTGCCCTGATGCACGTCGCAATCGATGATCAGCACCCGCTTCACCACGCCTTCTGCCTGTAAAACCCGCGCCGCCACCGCACTGTCGTTAAACACACAAAAGCCCTCGCCGCGCTCGCGAAAGGCATGATGCGTGCCTCCGGCGAGATTGGCTGCCGTGCCCTCCTGCAATGCGGCGCGCGCGGCCGCGACAGTCGCCCCCGATGACCGCCGCGAGCGTTCGACCATTTGTTCGGACCACGGAAAGCCGATGGCGCGCATTTCCTCCGCGCTCAATGTCCCGCGCCTGACCTTGTCCAGATAGACCGGATCGTGGACCAGGGTCAGTTGTTCGTCGGAGGCCGCATCGGGAACACGGCAGTCCGCCCCCAGCGCGCCACCCAAAACCCGCTCACGCAGCCGGGCGTACTTGGGCATCGGAAAGCGGTGGCCCGCCGGCAGGGGCAGGACGAAGTGGTCGGAGTAGAAAATCTGCATTTGCAGAATTCTATTGGAACACCGGGATGCCGTTATGCGCCTGAAGCAGGCTTGCCGAGCGCGCATGCATGATGACACCGTGCGAGGCAGGTGGCTGGAAACCCGCACCAATCACGCGTTTCCAGCCTGAGCAAAGCGGATTACTCAGGGCACTACGATCCGCGAAGGCCCGTCCCCCGCCATCTCCAGCATCAGCGAGTTCATGCGTTTAACAAAGCCCGCAGGGTCTTCGAGTTGGCCGCCTTCGGCGAGCAAGGCCTGGTCGAACAGCAGGTTGGACCAGTCGCCAAAGCGCGCCGTCTCGGCCTTCAAACGTCCGATCATCGCGTGGTCGGGATTGATCTCGAGAATGGGCTTCACATCGGGCGCTTTCTGCCCCACTGACTTCAGGATGCGCGCGAGATTACCACCCGGATCGTGCTCGTCCGCCACCAGGCAGCAGGGCGAATCGGTCAGGCGGTGGGTGATGCGCACGTCCTTGACGCGTTCACCGAGGGCTTCCTTGATTTTCTCGACCAGGCCCTTGTACTCGCCGGCCTGGGCTTCCTGGGCTTTTTTCTCCTCGTCGGCCAGGCCACCGAGGTCGAGTTCGCCGCGCGCCACCGACGCCAGCGGCTTGCCCTCGAATTCGTTGAGGTTGGAGACCAGCCATTCGTCGACACGCTCTGACAAGAGCAGCACCTCGACGCCCTTCTTGCGGAAGAACTCCAGGTGCGGGCTGTGCTGGGCTGCGAGGAAGGTCTCGGCGGTGACGTAGTAAATTTTCGTCTGCTCCGGCTTCATGCGCGATACGTAATCGGCCAGCGAGACGGTCTGCTCTTCGCTGTCGTTGTGCGTCGAAGAAAAGCGCAGCAGCTTGGCAATGCGATCCTTGTTGGCAAAATCCTCGCCCACGCCTTCTTTGATTACCTTGCCGAATTCGCGCCAGAAAGTGGAAAACTTCTCTTTCTGGTTTTCCGCTAAGTCTTCGAGCAGCGTCAGTACGCGTTTTACACAGCCCGAACGGATGGCCTCGATGTCGCGGCTTTGCTGCAGGATTTCGCGCGATACGTTGAGCGGCAGGTCGGCCGAATCCACCACACCGCGGACAAAGCGCATATACGCGGGCAGCAACTGCTCGGCGTCGTCCATGATGAACACGCGCTTCACATACAGGCGCACACCGTGGCGGGACTGGCGGTCAAACAGGTCGAAGGGTGCGCGCGCTGGGATATACAGGAGCTGTGTGTACTCCTGCCGGCCCTCGACGCGGTTGTGCGTATAGGCAAGCGGCGGCTCGAAGTCGTGGCCGATGTTCTTGTAAAACTCGTTGTATTGCTCCTCCGTGACCTCGGATTTGGGGCGGGCCCACAGCGCGCTCGCCTGGTTGACGGTTTCGAATTCGTCCGCAGCCGGCGCGGTTTCGCCATCCTGTTTCCCGGCTTCCTTTTTCATCACGATGGGAATCGCGATGTGGTCGGAGTATTTGCGCAGGATCGACTTTAGCTTCCAGTCATTGAGCAGCTCGTCCTCGCCCTCGCGCAGGTGGAGCGTAACCTCGGTGCCGCGGGTGGCTTTTTCCGCCGCTTCGAGCGTGTACTGCCCGCTGCCCTCGCCCATGTTGCATTCCCAGCGCACCGCATCCGTGCTGCCGGCGCGGCGCGTCAGCACCGTGACCTTGTCGGCGACAATGAAAGAGGAATAAAACCCGACGCCAAACTGGCCGATCAGGCGCGCATCCTTGGCCTGGTCGCCGGTGAGCGAGGACAGGAACTCGCGCGTGCCGGAGCGGGCGATGGTGCCGATGTTGGCGATCACCTCCTCGCGCGACATGCCGATGCCATTGTCCGAAATGATGATGGTGTGCGCGTCCTTGTCAAAGGCAACGCCGATCTTGAGCTCGGCGTCGTCGCCGTACAACGCGGGCGCGGCAAGCGCCTCGAAGCGCAGCTTGTCGGCGGCATCCGACGCGTTGGAAACGAGCTCGCGCATGAAAATTTCCTTGTTGCTGTACAAGGAATGGATCATCAGTTGCAGCAGCTGTTTGACCTCGGCCTGGAAGCCCAGGGTTTCCTTGCCGGCCTCGGCGGGTTTGGATGCGGTGCTGGTGGTATCACTCATGCAAAAACTCCCGTAAAACGTGGATTAAAAGCGTGATTCAGACCGCAATTATATTGGGTTGCACAACAGACGATTCAAGCCCCTGCGATACAATGCGATTCCCGACCGAAATACCCCGTCCGGCACGCCTCAACCCGCCCGTATTGCCTTGAAGATCAGCCCGCAATTCGTCTCCGGCGCCAAATCCACCTTCGTCGCCATGCCCGGCGTCCTGTCCTGGGGCGTCATCAGCGGCGTCGCCATGGTCGGGGCCGGCCTGAGTCCCTTCGCCGCAATGGCCATGTCGGTGCTGGTCTATGCCGGGGCAAGCCAGCTTGCGGCCCTGCAACTGATGAGCGCCGGGGCACCGATGGCGCTGGTGCTGCTGGCCGGCTTTGTCATCAACCTGCGTTTCATGCTGTTCAGCCTGTCGCTCTCGCCCCACCTTCGCCACCTGACCCCGCTGCGGCGCGCGCTGTACAGTTATTCACTGTCCGACAACAGCTATGCGGTCGCGGTCAATGCCTTCCACAACCACCCGAACGACCCGCAGCGCCACGGCTACTTCGCCGGTTCGTGCGCCATGGTGTGGACGGCCTGGCAGGTGGGCACGCTTGCCGGAATAGCCCTCGGCGCCAGCGTGCCTGCCAGCTGGTCACTGGAATTCACCATCATCCTGACCTTTATCGCGCTGGTGGTGCCGCATATCAAAGACCGCGCCAGCGTGGCCGCAGCCGGCACCGCCGGCGTAGTGGCGCTCGTCACGGCCGGGCTGCCCTTTCGCCTCGGGCTGATCATTTCCGCCGCCGCTGCCATTGGCGCCGGAATGCTGGCCGAGCGCGGCAAGGACGCCCGCGAGGGACGCGGCTAAGCCATGGACACCCTCACTATCTGGCTGCTTATCGCCGGGCTCACCGTTACGAGCTTCTCGTCCCGGGCGTCGTTTATATCGCTGCTTTCGGGCTTCGTGCCGCCGCCGCCGCTGCAACGGGGACTGCGCTTTGTGCCGGTGGCGATTTTTGTCTCGCTGGTGGTGCCCGAACTGCTGGTAGAGGCGGGGCATGTCAATGTGTCGTTCACCAATGCCAGGCTACTGGCGGGCCTTGCCGCCATCGCAGTCGCCTGGCGCACGCGCAACACGCTGCTCACGCTGATGGCCGGGATGTCGGTGCTGCACCTTGCGCGCATGCTAAACGGTTAAGATGCCGGGGGCAGCTCGCAGTCCCGGCCGAACTTAGCGGGCACGGCGCGGTCTCAGAGGTTCGACCGTGCAACCGAGCCAATCCGCAATAAAGCCCAAAGCAACCCGCAAAAACCGAAGTTCGCCCGCAGGACCCGGAAAACCCCGGATCCCCATTAAAAACAAGCCTGGAATGCCATGAAACTACGCCTGCCTTCCCTTGCCACCATGCTGTTTTCCCTCGCCTTTGCCGGGGGCGTGTTCGCCCAGCCGGCCGGACCGACCAAATTCACCACCGTCGAGGGCATTTCCGAATACCGCCTCGGCAACGGTCTCAAGGTGCTGCTGATGCCAGACGGGTCACTCGACACCATCACCGTCAACGTCGTCTATCTGGTCGGATCGCGCGACGAGGGCTACGGCGAGTCAGGCATGGCCCACCTGCTCGAACACCTGCTGTTCAAGGGAACCGCGCGCCACCCGGATGTAAAGGCCGAGTTCACGGCAAAGGGCGCGCGCTGGAACGGCACCACCTCGCTTGACCGCACCAACTACTACGAAACCTTCACGGCCTCTCCGGCCAACCTTGACTGGGCGCTCGAACTCGAGGCCGACCGGATGGTCAACTCGCGCGTGTCGCGCGCCGACCTTGACACCGAAATGACCGTGGTTCGCAACGAATTCGAGTCGGGCGAGAACAGCCCGTTCGGGGTGCTCTCGCAGCGCATGGCCGCCTCGGCCTTCATCTGGCACGGGTACGGCCGCTCAACGATAGGCGCACGCTCGGACATAGAAAACGTGCCGATCGAGCGCCTGCAGGCCTTTTACCGCCACTACTACCAGCCCGACAACGCCGTGCTGGTCATCGCCAGCAAGTTTGAAGAGGCGCAGACGCTCGCCATGGTCGCAAAGCATTTCGGCCCCCTCCCCAAACCGGCGCGCACGCTGCAAAAGACCTACACCGTGGAGCCAGTGCAGGACGGC
>CAITSH010000519.1 GCA_903895005.1 uncultured Pseudomonadota bacterium | reverse complement strand
GCCGTGAGTTCCATGCGATTGTTGGTCGTGCCCGCCTCCCCGCCGAACAATTCCTTTTCCGTAGCGCCGGTGACCAGCAGCGCCCCCCAGCCACCCGGCCCTGGATTACCCTTGCAAGAGCCGTCGGCGTAAATTTTTACATTGTCCATTACTAAGATCCAGACTGATTTTTCAGATGGTGGTTGCGATGAATGCAGAGATAAAAACATCGGCCTCTGCACCCCGAATCACGAACCCATGCGAACGGTCCCACGTAGAGCTTCAGCGCCGTATCGCCGGGCGGACATGAATGACGTTGTCGCGACGCGCAACCTGCACCAGCGCAGGACGCTTGACGCGCTGCTCACTCCAGGACGGCATCACAAGACGCATGCCGGCAGTGCGTTTCACCGCGCGCACGACATATACGCCGCCGGCGATCGGCCACCAGCGGTCGCCCGCACTTTCCATGAACGAGAAGCGCTGCAACCAGCGCGCCTGGCTGAGCGGTGGCGCATAACAACCAAAGCGCCCGCCGTTTAATTCGAACCCCAGCAGCGTGAGCCAATCGCGCAAGCGGAACAGCCCGATAAAACTGCCACACCAAGGGAGCTCCCTGCCGCCGAGCAGGCCTTTGAGCCCCCACAGGCTTAGCGGGTTAAAACCCGAAATGACAACCTGCCCCTCGGGCATCAGGACGCGCTCGACTTCACGCAATATCTGGTGGGGATTGGGGCTGAATTCGAGCACGTGGGGCATCACCAGGAGATCAATACTGTGTGTTGCAAGCGGCAGATGCGCCGGATCGGCGATCAGCGGCGCACCGGCCACACCATCGACTGAAAATCTTAGCGGAATACGGCTTTCACGCAAAAAATCAACATCGGGAAGCCCCACCTGCACGGCGTTGAAACCGAACACGTCTTCGACGGCATTTTCGTACTGCGCCTGTTCCCAGCCAAGCACGTACTGGCCTCTGGGGGATTTGAACCATTCTTGCAACGTAGGCATATATAATAACTCCTATCAGGCTCAGCCGAGTCGGAGCGTGGCATTGCGAGGCCGGCCGCAATCGGACAGCCGAGCCGGAACGCCTGAATTCGAGCGTTCCCGGTCGACCCTCCGGCCAGCCCTGTTGTGACTTTTGAAGCGATCTACTCTCATGTCCTTTACCGTCGTCCCCGTTCCCGCGTTTGATGACAATTATCTCTGGATCCTGCGTCAAGGCAAATTCGCCGTAGTCGTTGATCCCGGCGATGCCGCGCCGGTCCGCGCTTACCTTTCGCGAGAAGCACTGACCCTCACCGCTATCCTCATCACGCACCACCACCCCGACCATATTGGCGGGCTTGCCGAACTGGCGGAAAACCTCCCTGTTTATGGCCCGCGCGATGAACGCATTCCCGCCGTGACGCGGCAGGTGTCGCAAGGGGACAAGGTCACGCTGCCGCAGTTCGATGCAAGTCTTGATGTCATCGAAGTACCGGGCCACACGCGCAGCCACATCGCCTATTATGGCGCATCGTCCTTGTTCTGTGGCGACACGCTTTTCGCCTGCGGATGCGGCCGCCTCTTCGAAGGCACTGCACAGCAGATGTCCGCTTCGCTGGCAAAATTCACCGTGCTTCCCGATGACACACGCGTGTACTGCGCGCACGAATACACATTGTCCAACCTGCGCTTTGCACGTGTGGTTGAACCGGGCAATGCGGCGCTCGCAGCCCGCGAGGCGCGCGATACCGAAACGCGTCGGCAGAGCCGACCCACCGTGCCTTTCACGATCGGCGAAGAAAAAGCCAGCAACCCGTTTTTGCGCTGCGACCAGCCCGAAGTCATCGCCTCCGCCACCCGCCATGCGGGTACCCCGCTCGGAAACCCGGTTGAAGTATTCGCCGCCGTACGCGAATGGAAAAATCATTTCTGAATTCCGCCGTTTCAAATTGTGCATAGCGCGGCTAGCCGCAGCCTGCGAGCGCGGCTATAACGCCCAAGGCAAAGCGTGCGCCGCCGGTGCACCCCGCAGTCTGAAGGCCGTGCGCGTTGGAGGGACGGGGTGAAGCAGCTCCGGTCGCGTTTATCAATGATGCTCCTCGTGCCGCTGCTTGGCGCCTGCGCAGGCATGGCACCGGGGCCACAGGGCACCCCGGTTGCTCAACGGACGCCCGGCACGCTGGACGCCGCAACGCATGCGGAAAATGCCGGCCTGGTATTGCAACCGTCCACCACCATCTCCGCGCGCGCGGCTTCCACTACGGCGTCCCCCGTACCCGCTGCAGCGTCGGGCCCAATGGTCGCCTTGCCCCCCATCTCCGAGCGCCAGGAAATAAGATCCCCGCAATTGACCAGGGCGATCGACCTTACATCCCAAGAGGATGATTTGTGGGTGCGCATGCGCAAGGGATTCTCCATGCCTAACCTTGTCAGTTCCCTCGTGGACGACAGGCAGATCTACTACACCACGCGCCCCAGCTACATCAAACGCATGGTTGAGCGCAGCCGGCGCTACCTGTATCACATCGTCGAAGAGCTTGAAAAACGCAACATGCCCACCGAGCTCGCGCTGCTGCCGATGGTTGAAAGCGCATTCAATCCAATGGCCTATTCAAGCGCGCACGCGTCCGGGCTGTGGCAGTTCATCCCCGGCACTGGCAAGCGATACGACCTGGCCCAGACCTGGTGGTACGACGGCCGGCGCGACATCATCGCCTCCACCACGGCTGCGCTAGATTACCTGCAATTCCTGTACGAAATGCACGGTGACTGGCAACTCGCACTGGCCTCGTACAACTGGGGCGAAAACGCGGTGGCGCGCGCCATAGAGAAAAATCGCAAGCTCGGATTGCCGACCGACTTCCTGTCGCTCACCATGCCGGCCGAAACGCGCTACTACGTGCCCAAGTTGCAGGCCCTCAAGAACATTGTCGCGAATCCGTCCGCCTTCAACATCGACCTCGACCCGATCCCCAACCGGCCTTACTTTGTGACGGTGCCGCGCAACCAGGACATCGATCTGCGCATCGTCGCGCGCCTCGCGGAAATGCCCGTGGAGGAATTGCTGGCGCTGAATCCCGGGCATAACCGGCCGGTGTTGTCCGGCTCCGCCGGCGCGACGCTGGTGCTACCAGTGGATCACGCAGAGCGATTCCGGGCCAATCTCGCCACCCACGATAAGCCCCTCTCCTCCTGGCAGACCTACATCCTGAAACCCGGAGACAAACTCGAGGCAATCGCCTCACGCAACGGCATGACGCTGGCCAAGCTCAAGCAGGTCAACGGCATACGCCCCAAAGCTAAGATCGGCCCCGGACAGCCCCTCCTCGTGCCAGTAAAGGGCTCGGGTGCAGCTAACGAGAACCTGCCCGCCCTGTTTCAGCAACCCTCGGTGCCCGAACCGAGGACCCAGATCCGCAAACTCATTTACACCGTGAAAGCCGGGGACACGCTGCCTGCGATCGCCCAGCGCCACAAGGTCAGCGTAGATGACCTGCGCCGTTGGAACAATATCGGACGGCTGACCGCGGGTCAGAAGTTTAGCATTCAGTTGAAGACCACCGTTTCGACCGGCGGGAAAAAATCCGGATCGAAAAAGTCCACCGGTAAAGGCGCCAAGCGCGTCAGCAAGACAATCAAGCCGGCCAAGCGCTGAAGCCACGCGCACGGGAGGCACGGCTGGAAAGCCGCGCCAGGCGTGGCTTTCCAGGCACAGATGCATCCATGCCCGGGCCGGGTCAGTTCAGTTTGATCCCTGCCCGCTTGATGATTCCGTCCCATTTGGTGCGCTCAACAACAATGAAACGCGCGAACTCGTCCGGCCGATTGCCAACCAATCGCGCACCGAGCCCGGAAAAACGGGCCTGCATATCCGGACTTTGCAGTGCCTTTGCCGATTCGGCGTACAGGCGGTCGATTACCGCTTGAGGTGTTTTCGCCGGGGCGACCAGAGCGAACCACGACGAAGCCTCGAACCCGGGCAATCCGGCCTCCGCCATTGTAGGTACATCTGGCAACTGCGGCAGGCGCTGCGCGCTTGTCACCGCAAGGGCGCGAAGGCTGCCGGCGCGGATTTGCGAGAGCACAGTGGGGGGATTGTCGAACATGCCGCTGGTCTGCCCGCCGACGGCCGCGGTAACAGCCTCTGCCGCGCTCTTGTAAGGCACGTGCCCGATACTGACGCCGGCCACGCTTTGGAACATCTCCATGCCAAGATGCCCGGTGGTTCCGTTTCCGGGTGACCCGAAAAACAGCTTGCCCGGGTCGCGCTTGGCAACGCTGATGAATTCAGCCAGATTTTTAGCCGGTGCATTTGCGCGCACCACCATCAGCATGGGCATGTCGGCCACCACGGTAATCGGCGAGAACGCGGTCTGTGGATCAAACGGCATGCTCGAATAAAGACTGGCATTTATGGTGAGAATGCCGGCCGATGACAGCAACAATGTGTAGCCGTCCGGTTCAGCCCGCGCCACCGCATCGGCGCCAATATTACCCCCCGCACCGACACGGTTTTCAACGATGAACGGCACGCCGAGGCTGGCGCTCAATTTTTCACCCAGCGCACGCGCCAGCACATCAGCGAGCCCCCCCGCCGCAAAGGGGGCGATGATACGCACCGGCTTGACCGGCCAGGTCTGCGCATACGCGCAAGGGCTGGAGAGTACGGCGAGAATGCATGAAAGCAGCCCGGCTACGAGCGCTCGATGGGATTGACGCATGGTGTTCCTCCTTTTATCCGCACCGGGCATGGCCGAATGCGCAACGACGCGGGTTGCGGACAAAACGAAAAGCTGAGCCCGGAATTCCCTGTTATTTGCCGAATATACCGCGTCTTTACCGAATGACAATGCCTGTCGTGAACGATGCCAAGTAAATCCCTGCCGCCGACAGCATCGTTCGCGTGCGGTATGGCATCGTATCAATCGAACCCTCAGAGGAGGCGCCAGTATGAATATCCCCGTTTGCCCTTACATAGTCGTGACCGCCACTTTTTTATCAGTGACGGCATTGTCCTTCCGGGGCAACGCGGCTGCCGCCGATGCGCACAAAGATGCGTCGGGACACACGGGGCACTGGACTTACTCGGGACAAACCGGAGCGGATAAATGGGGCGGAATGAAGGAAGAATTCTCCGCCTGCTCCTTTGGCAAGGAGCAATCCCCCATCAATATCCGCGAAACCGCCGCGCGCAAGGCAAAACTTGATCCGATCAAGTTCGATTACAAGCCTGCGCCGCTGAAAATCATCGACAACGGTCACACCATCCAGGTCAACTACGCGCCCGGCAGTTCTATCACCTTCAACGGCGGTCAGTATGACCTGCTGCAGTTTCACTTCCACAAACCCAGCGAAGAGAAAATCGCCGGCAAAGCCTACCCGATGGTCGCGCACCTCGTACACAAGAACAAGGACGGCAAACTTGCGGTGGTCGGTGTGCTCATCGACCAGGGCAAGGAAAACGACCTTCTCAAGACACTTTGGACAAACCTGCCGCGTGAAACAGAAAAAGAACTGTCACCCGCCAAGGTCACCATCGACGTCTCGGCATTCCTGCCCGAAGACAAGAACTATTACACCTTCAAGGGTTCGCTCACCACGCCACCGTGCAGCGAGGGGGTCACTTGGTTTATCCTAAAATCGCCAGTGCAGGCAGCCAAGACCCAGTTAGACGTGTTCGGAAAAATCTATCCAATGAACGCGCGCCCAATCCAACCGGTCAATGGCAGGGAAATCGCCGCGAGCAACTGAGGGAGAGCGCCAGGCGTCCTGTGTGTAGCGTCGGTCACGATAGAAGCGCCCCTTCGATCGGCTGCAAACGCCCTATCGGCGACACTCTCCGGCCTAGCGCTTCGCGGGGGTGCTCGATTAGCGTTTGCCGAGCACGCAGCTGACAATCTGCGTCCCGCCGACCGCGATCGCGTCCGGATATCGTTGACGGCATTCTTCCTGGGCCTGCGGGCAACGCGGATGGAAATGACAACCTGCCGGCGGGTGCACCGGCGAGGGCAGTTCGCCTTTCAGGCGAATCATCCCGCCCATGCCTTTTTCTTTCAGCGAGGGCACGGCGGAAAGCAATGCTTGTGTATAGGGATGCTTGGGAGATCCAAGAACCTCTGCGGCTGTTCCTCGCTCAACAATCCGCCCCAGGTACATCACCGCCACATCGTGCGCGAGATATTCGACCACCGCAATATTGTGCGTAATGAACAGGTAGGACAGCGAAAGCTCCTGCTGAAGCGACTTGAGCAGATTGAGTATCTGTGCCTGCACCGAAACATCGAGGGCGCTGGTGGGTTCATCACATACGATAAGCCGAGGATTAACCGCCAAGGCGCGGGCGATGGCAATCCGCTGCCGCTGTCCTCCGGAGAACTCATGCGGGTAACGCTGGCGCGCGTCGCGCGGCAGGCCCACTTGGTCGAGCAATTGCAGTATGCGTGCCTCGGTCTGCGGACTGGCCAGACCGAGCGACAGGATGCCTTCCTCGAGAATGTCGTTCACGCGCATGCGCGGGTTGAGCGAGGCATACGGATCCTGGAATACGATCTGGAAATCGGCGCGACGCCTGCGCAACGCATCGCCCTTGAGCCGGTCTAGCCGGACACCTTCGAAAGCGACCTCACCGCTGGCCTCCGGCAGCAACTGCAAAATCGCCTTTCCCGCTGAGGTCTTGCCGCATCCGGACTCCCCCACAAGGGCCAGGGTTCGCCCCTTTGCGATTTCGAGCGACAGACCGTCAACGGCCTTGACATACCCGACCGTCCGCTTGAACAGACCGCGTCGTATCGGGAAATGAACCTTCAGGTCGCGCACCGACAGCAGGCATGCGCCAGGCTCTGATACGGAAGGAACATCGGGCGCCACGCCGACGGATACGACATCCGCGGACTTCTTGCGCTCCACCTCGGTTGCGTCAAAAAGGTGGCATCGAATAACGTGGCCATCACCGCTTTCCTGCAAGCCCGGTACAACGCCACGACAGCGCTCCCATGCGAAATCGCAACGATCGGCAAAGCGGCAACCCGTGAATGTCGCGTAAAGCGGAGGTACCTGCCCCTTGATCACGGCAAGGGTGGCACCGCGTTTGGAGGCGTCGGGCAGGGCCTCGAACAGCTTGCGCGAATAGGGATGTTGCGGCGAAGAAAAAAACTGTTGTCTCGTCGCGATTTCGACCAGTTGTCCTGCATACATCACGCCCACCCGGTCGGCCATTTGCGCGACAACGCCAAGGTCGTGCGTAATCAGCAATATGGCCATGCCGCGCTCTTGTTGCAATTTACGCAACAGGTCGAGGACCTGTGCCTGGATCGTGACATCCAGCGCAGTCGTCGGCTCGTCCGCGATCAACAGGTAGGGCTCGGCCGCAAGCGCCACTGCAATCATCACCCGCTGTTTCAAGCCGCCGGACAACTGGAACGGATATTCATCAAGGCGGCGCACGGCGTCGGGCATACCCACCGATTCAAGCAGTTCTGTGGCGCGCTGGCGGGCGGCTGCGCCGCAGAGGCCTAGATGCCTCTCAAGCACCTCGCAAATCTGTCGACCGACCGTGAGGACCGGATTGAGGCTGGTCGCCGGCTCCTGGAAAATAATCGCGATGCGGCGTCCGCGCACCGCGCGCATCGCCGACTCAGGCAGCGCCATGACTTCAAGCCCGTCCACCGCAACCGTGCCGTCGGTTATCTGCCCGGTCTCGGGCAGCAGGCGCAACATCGACAGCGCGGTCATCGATTTCCCGCAACCGGACTCCCCAACAATGGCGAATGTTTCACCGTGCCCGATGCTGAAGGACAGGCCGTCCACCGGTCGCACCGGTGGGCCATCGCGCTCAATCAGCGCTGCGAGGCGATCGACTACGACGACGTTGCTCATGTTTTTGCCGGCTTCCCAAGACGCGGCATGCGCAGCCGCCAGGGACGAAAATCCGTCCGTGCTCGCGGATCGAACGCATCGCGGACCGCATCGGCGAACAGATTCGCCGAAAGCACCATCAGGAACATGAACACAAAGGCAGAAGCGAGGGACCACCAGACCATGGGATCACGAGCCATTTCGAGGCGTGCCGAATTGATCATGGTACCGAAACTCTTCATTGAAGGATCGACGCCGACACCCACATACGAGAGCACCGCCTCGGCGAGCACCAACCCGGAAAAATCCATGACAAGGGAAATCAACACGATGTGCATCACGTTGGGCAATATGTGGCGCATGATGATGCGAAGGTGCCCTACACCGAACGCATGCGCCGCCTGGATGTATTCAAGCTGCGCAAGCTTGAGGGTCTCCCCCCGCAGCAAACGCGCGAGCCCCGTCCAACTCGTCAGACCGAGAATCACGCACAACACCAGCAGTCGTGCATCGGCGCGCTGCTCCGTTGTCGGAAAAAAATCCGCGTGCGTGTCCAGCACCACCTGCATCATCAGCACCGCAGCTGCGATCAAGAGAACCCCGGGAATCGAATTAAGCGTCGTGTAGCCATACTGGATCACATCATCCACCCACCCGCGGAAATATCCGGCCGCAAGGCCCAGCAAAACACCAAAAGGCAGCGTGACGATCGTCGTTAGCGTCCCGATCACCAGCCCCGTGCGTATGCTCTTGAGCGAAAGGTACAGCACATCCTGGCCGACTTTATCGGTGCCAAATACGTGGTATTTCACCGACAGCGCCGCCACCAAGGAGGCCCCGGCAATCAACGCTGCCAGAATCACCAAAACCGCGCGCCAGGGTACTTCGGTTTCTCCTCGCCAGACTTTGCCCCAGGTAGTGGCGCTGCGTTCTCCCTCGTGGCGTGCAAGCAGCAGCACGATCAACCCAGACACTGCGCACCAGGTTACCAGCGCGAGCGAAAGCGCGCGAACACCGGTGATAAGCAGGTCACGCGATTGCGAGGCCTCGTCGGCTAAATGCCTACCGCCATGACGAAGTCGCGGAAATTCGCGCAGTTGCCTGCCATCCGGTAATTCCACCAATTCTTTCGCAAAAGAACGCGTAGCCAGCGGGGCCGAATATGTTTTTTCCGGCCGCGTGCGCAAATGCGCCGCTGCAAGGTCGAGCACTGATTCGACCTCCGTTGAGAAGGCAGTCTTGGCTTTCGGGTCCTTTGAATCGACGTGAAAACGAAAATGCACCGAATCGAGCAGACCAATGAGTACAAAACACAGCAACACCACCAGGCCGGCCATGCCACTCGCGCTATGCGTCACCCGCCGCCATGGCGCCGCCAGGTGCGAATGCCGGCAGACGTGCCAGGCATAGCCACCAGCCGAGGCAACCAGCAGCCAGACTAATACGTCCGTCCACAAGATGACAGGCATCATTCCAGGCGTATCCTCGGGTCCACCAGCGTGTAAGACAGATCAGTGAGCAGCAGCCCCAGGATGTAGAGCGCAGACCCGATGAAAACCATCGAGCGGACCACGCCGAAATCCTGCGCCTGGATGGCATCGATGGTGTAACTGCCGAGTCCGGGAATGCCGAAAAAGGACTCCGATATCAGGCTGCCCATGAAGAGCAGCGGGATAACCACAACCGCCCCGGTAAGGATCGGAATCATGGCGTTCTTCAGAACGTGGCGGAACAGGACCGTAAATTCGGACAAGCCCTTGGCCCGCGCGGTACGAACATAATCCTTGCCGATTTCCTCGAGGAAAATCGTTCGGTACCAGCGCGCACCGGAGCCGATCCCGCTGACCACCCCGACCGCCACCGGCAGAATGATAAAGCGCGCCGCGTCAAAGCCCCCTTGATAGCCTGAAATCGGCACAAGATTCCACAGCTTGGATATCAGGTACTGTCCGCCGATGATGTAGAACAGCCCGGAAATGGACATCATCGCCACGCACAGCACAACACCTACGAAATCGAGGTAGGTTGCGCGGAAAAACGCCATTATCAGCGCGATGGTGATATTGACCATGAGCCCGATAATGAAGGTGGGCACGGCGAGCGCCAGGCTAGGCCACATCCGACCAAGGATTTCACGCGCAATGTCGCGGCCGTCGTCCGCGCGGCCAAAGTTGAAGCGGAACATTTCCGCGGACTTTTGCACGTAAAGCGTGTCGGTGAAGCGCGCAACTCCCTGAGCGCTGTCATTGAACAGCAGCGGCTTGTCGTAGCCGCGTTCAGTCTTCCATTTTGCGATTGCATCCGGCGTGACGCGTTTCGCCCCCAGTTGCATCCTTGCCATGTCATCGGGCGTGTTGACCTTGAAAAAGAGCGTGAAAGTCAGCAGGTTCACGCCGACAAGGATCAGCACCGCATAGAGGCAACGCCGGATGATATAACCGGTCATGACGCGCCCTCCGCCGGACGCGCCGACATCCGGGCCCGCCGCCTCCATGCGCCAAACGCCGGAATGGTCAGTAGCGCAAGCGCCACCATGACCGCCAGCAAGGGCCACAGCATCGGGCGGTTCCATTGCGCACGCAGTCCGCCGCGCCGTTGCGTGTCAAGACGGTAGTATTTCAATCCGTTGCGCGCCATGGAATTGGGTTTCAGGTTGGTTAGCCAGCTGTGGTAAAGCCCGTAATCCTTGGGGTTATAACCCCAAACCCAGGGCGCATCCTCGCGCAACACCCCGACCAGCCGGTCGATCACCTCCTGGCGCTCGGGGCTGTTATCCATGTTTTTCATTCGCTCGTAGAGCCGGTCAAATTCAGGATTCGCGTAATTTGCCTTGTTCTCGCCGTCGTTCTTGGTCGTGCTGTTAGGGCCGTACAGCAGGAACAGGAAATTTTCAGGGTCGGGGTAGTCCGCATTCCAGCCAAGGAAAAACATCTGGGTATTGCCCTTGCGGATTTTTTCCTGGAAGCGGTTCCAGTCGGTGGCGCGAACCTCAAGCTGTATGCCGATACGACCAAACTGTTTGCGATACCAGTCGAGGCGCGCGGCGCCCCCGGGACCGCCCCCGGTCGTATCCAGGTACAGCACTAGGGGCTGCCCACTCTTCACCTCGCGACCGTTCGGGTAACCCGCCTCGGCGAGCAACTTCTTGGCAAGGTCCAGTGATTTGCGCTGGGGCTTGCCATCCACCCAGTCATAGACAACAGCATTGAGTCCCGCCTTGCCATCGCGATAGCCGAATATCCCCGGAGCAATTGGACCTTGAGCCGGCAAACCTCGACCATTGGCGAAGATCGAAATGAATTCCTCGTAATCGAGCGCAATACTGATGGCCTGGCGCAATTTGCGCGCGGCCGCTGCCGATTCACCCGCCTTGCCGGCCCCTCCGACCACCGCATCGTTCCAGTTAAACGCGAGGTAAAACACGCTGGTCGCGAGCGAGGTCTTCAACTTTATGCCCCGATCCTCCATTTCCGGTGTCAGGCCGGCCTCGCCTTCGACCCCCATTTTCACAGCCTGGTCGAACGTGTCCGAACTGATACCGGATTGATCGTAGTAACCCTGAATAAATTTATTCCAGTACGGGATACCCTCCTTTTCCCGGCTGAATACGATTTGGTCGATAAACGGCGCACGCTTTCCCGCATCGGCGAGAAGGCCGGCCTCCCGATCACTGCTTTCCCCTTCTGAAGGAAAGAGTTCACCGCGAAAGTTAGGGTTGCGCGTCAACACCATGCGCGCATTCGGGTTCATCTCTGAGAGCATATAGGGGCCGGTGCCCACCGGCCACCAGTCGAGTGTCAGGTTCTTTTCTGGAAATCCGGATTGTGAGTAAAACCGATCGGCTTCGGCCGGAACGGGAGCGAAAAAAGGCAGGGCGAGCCAATAAAGAAACTGAGGGTACTTGCCCTTGATGCGAATTCGGTAGGTGTGCCTGTCAACGACGCTGACGCCACTGATGTTGAACTTGCCAAGGTCCAGCCAAGCCCCCCTGCCCTCGGAAGCCACCAGCTTGGCGTCCGCGGCTTTGAGCGTCTCACCGAACTCCTTCAGGCCGATGATGTAGTCCGTCATGTGCCCGAAAATCGGCGAGTTCACACGCGGGTGGCCAAGTCGCTTGATCTGGTAAACGTAGTCCTCTGCGGTGAGTTCTCGGGTACCGGTCTTCGCAAAATCACCGATGGTAAATTTTCCGCGGACTTCGCCGGGAGTTAGCCCCAGGTTCTCAGGCACAAATGCCGGGTGCGGCTGATAACGCACCCCGGCCTTGATGCGGATATCGTAGACACTGTACGCAATGCGCGCGGCGTCTCCCCCTGCCGGAACCTCACGGTCCGCCGCATCAAAATAACGCGGCTTGGGCAATGCCTCCGCGGTGGCCGGTATCAGTTCGTACGGACGCTTCAGGTAATGGTATTGAAACGGCGGTTCGAGAATCTGCGAAATGAGGTCCCATTCGTCAGACGTATAAGACTGGGCCGGGTCAAGGTGCTTCGGACGATCGGCGAACGAACTGTAGAGGATGTTGCGGCCGCGTTCATCGGACGGATAGGGGTCGTTCCAGGCGTCGCTGCATCCGCACAGCAAAAGCACTGAAAAAAGGGAGAAAAAAATTACGGCCCGCATGCCCAAAGTGTAGCGGATTTTACCGTCGCAGCGGACAAAGTGCGCGTGGTCGCTGGGCTATAATCGCGGAGTCTCCAAGCACGTACTAAAGGAACCAAACTACATGGGCTTTCTCGCGGGCAAACGCATATTGATCACCGGGCTGCTGTCCAACCGCTCGATTTCCTGGGGCATCGCCAAGGCGTGCCAGCGCGAGGGCGCGATCCTCGCGTTCACCTACCAGAATGAACGCTTCAAGGACCGCGTTGCCGAAATGGCGAAAGAACTGGGCAGTGAGCTCACGTTTGCCTGCGACGTCGCAAATGACGAGGAAATCATCGCCCTCTTCTC
>CAITSH010000518.1 GCA_903895005.1 uncultured Pseudomonadota bacterium | reverse complement strand
GTGGAAAAAGGCTTTTTCAAGGAAGCGGGTTTTGATGCCACATTCAATACCGGCGGGCCGAATGTCGACCCTGTTGCCAACGTTGCTGCCGGGCGTTCGCAGATCGGCGACCGGCCGAGCGGGCCGCTGGTGGTGGCGCGCGAAAAAGGCATCCCGATCAAGGTGATCGGCACCGTCTTCCAGAAAAACCCCTTTGCCGTCATCAGCCTCGCCAACAAACCGGTTCGCTCCATCAAGGAACTGGCGGGCAAAAGCATCGAAGTGAGCCTGTCGGCGCGGCCCCTTATCATCAGCGCCTTGCGTGACGCAGGCGTCGACATCAAGTCGGTAAAACTTTTGCCGGCGACAGTCGACGCAGCGACGCTTGTGAATGGTCAGATCGACGCCTATTGCGGATATGAAACCAATCAGGGTGTCATCCTTACCGCGCGCGGTGTTGCCACGCATGTGCTGAACCTGCACGACATCCTTCCCGAGACGGGCGGCACGATTTACGCGCGCGAGGATTTTCTTGCCGCCAACAAGGACGTCGTGGTGCGCTTTCTGCGGGCCGGCATCAAGTCCTGGCGCTGGGCGCTCGACAACCAGGACGAGACGGTCAAGCTGCTGGTGGAGAAATACGGCGTGCCCGGCCTCGATCCGAGGGCCCAGCTCATGGAAATCAAGGCAACCGCCCCGTTCATCCAGGCCGGCATCGCGCAAAAGCAGGGGCTTCTCTCGCTTGATATGTCGCTCTTTGACACGATTCTGGACACCTATCGCAAGGCCGAGTTGATCAAGAGCAACATGAAAGCCAGCGATTTGTGTGACCCGCAGTACATCATTGAGGCGCACCGCCGCGCCTGACGCGCCTGCCGGCACGCCCGGCTGCCGCGGTGCGGCAGCCGGGCGCGGCTTTACTACAAACCCGGTACAAGCCATGTCCAAGCAGCTTGAAGTACAGGAAGTCAGCAAGTGGTTTTTTGCGCAGGGGGAGCGCGTCGACGCGCTCGACCGTGTCTCAATAACCCTGCCCCCCGGCAGCTTCGGTTCCATCATAGGCCCCAGCGGCTGCGGCAAGTCGACGCTGCTCAGGATGGTGGCCGACATCATGCCGCCTTCTTCCGGTTCCATTCGTATCGGTGAAGAACCGCCGTCATCGGCGCGCCGCCGCCACGCCATCGGTTTTGTTTTCCAGTCGGCCACGTTGCTGCCCTGGCGTACTGTGCGTGAGAACATCGCGCTGCCACTGGATGTTGTAGGGCGCGGCTCGCAACGGGTCTCCAAGCTGAGTCCTGACGAACTCATCGAACTGGTGGGACTGAAGGGGTTCGAGAACGCGCTGCCGCGACAGCTTTCCGGTGGCATGCAGCAGCGCGCGGCCATCGCGCGCGCGCTGGTACTGGCGCCCGACTTGTTGCTGATGGATGAACCCTTCGGTGCGCTCGATGAAATCACACGCCAGCGCATGAACCTCGAACTGCTTCGTATCTGGGGCGAGACCGGCACCACCGCGCTGCTGGTCACGCATTCGATTTCCGAGGCGGTGTTCATGTCCGATACCGTGTTCGTGATGTCACCACGCCCCGGCCGCATCGCCGCCGCGATAGACGTGCCGCTGCCACGGCCGCGCGCATTGGGCCAGATGAAGGAGCCGGCGTTTTTCACGACCGTCAATGCGGTTCGCGACGCCTTGTTCGGCCGGGAGGGCACGATGTCCGACGAGCCCACGCCGGCACTGACCGATTGAGCGCCGCCGCCTTGAACGGGGGGACGGGGGTAGCGCCGGCATGGAAGAATTTTGCGATCGCCGTCCTGGTTCCGATTGCAATGGCCGCGGCCGGACTGCTGCTGTTTGAGTGGCTCAACGGTGCCGGCGTGCTGCCCCGCTCGGTGCCCGCGCCTTCGCAGGTTTGGGCCAAGTTCATGGGCAACCCGGTGATCATCGTGCGCGCCGTGCTCGACACAGGCGGCAAGGCGCTGCTCGGTTACGGCGTGGCCATGCTCGTCGCTCTGTTTGCGGCCTCGGTTGCAACGCTGCTGCCGCCTTTGCGCGGCCCGGTCTATAACTTCGGGGTCGGCCTCTACAGCGTGCCATTGATCGCCACCGTGCCGCTGCTTGCGCTGTGGCTGGGCACAGGGTCGGTCGCGCAGACGGTCATCGCCGGACTCGCCTGTTATTTTCCGATGCTGGTGGGGGCGATGCAGGGGTTTCGCGCCTACGAAGCCGCTTCGATGGAACTGTTCCACGTCTATAACGCCTCGCGCTGGCAGATCTTGCGTTATCTCGTGCTGCCCAGTTCACTGCCTTACCTGTTTGCCGGCTTCAAGCTCGCGGCGCCGGTCGCCGTCCTGGGGGCGCTTACCGCAGAGTGGGCCGGGGCCGAGAGCGGAATCGGTGCGATCCTTCTCGGTGCGCTGTTCACCTATGACACGGCGATGGTGTGGCTGACCGTGCTCTCGTCCTGCCTTCTTGCCGGCGCCGGATACGGCGTCGGGGCCTTCTGTGAACGGATTGTCGGACGCTGGGGCGCCGACGTCACGCTGCAGACCTAGACGGGTTTGATGCCGATGATTCGCTTGATTCTTGTTCGAACGCTCACGCTAGCCGCCGCACTGGTGGGCCTCGTGCTCGCCTGGCAGGCGGTGATCACCTTGTTTGGGATTCCGGCTTACCTGATTCCCGGGCCTGCGGCGGTGTGGGCCGCGTTTGTCGAAAAGCGCATGACCATCGCCGAGCACGCCGGGCTGACGCTGTTGTCCTCGGGGCTGGGACTCGCGGTGAGTTGCACCTTTGCGATCGTGCTGTCGGTGATCTTCGTTCTCTACAAATCGCTGGGTCAGGCATCGATGCCGCTGATCGTGGTATTGCGTTCCGCGCCTGTGGCGGCCATCGCGCCCATCATCATGCTGATCGCCGGTCGCGGCATGGGCACCAGCGTGGTCGTGGTGGTTATCGTTTCATTTTTTCCGATCATGGTGAACCTGATGCGCGGGTTGCGCGGCGCCGATCCGCTGGCAATGGAGTTGATGCATGTTTGCGGCGCCACGCGCTGGCAGCAGGTTCGTTACGTGCAGGCGCCGGCGTCATTGCCTTTTCTTTTTACCGGCCTGCGCATTGCCGGGGCGAACGCGATACTGGGTGCCTTGCTCGCCGAATGGATCACCGGCTCGCCGGGGCTCGGCCTGTTGATACTCGAAACGGGCGACCTGCGCGAAGTCGAAACGCTGTGGGCGGCGGTGATTGTGACCATGGCGGTGGCGCTGTCGGTGTTCGCCGTCACCTCCAGCGCGGAAAAAGCCGTGTTGCGCTGGACTTGATTTTCAATTTCTAAAAATTTGGGAGACGGGCATGCAGGCGAAAATGAATCCGGTCGTCGAGGGAACGGCCACCGAAACGGATGCGGTGTACCTGAGGCGCGCCATTGCAATGGCGCAGACCGCGCGTGACAAGGGGCCTCATCCCTTTGGCGCGCTGGTGGTCCTCGATGGTGAAATCCTCGGCGAAGCACACAGCCTCAAGGTCAAGGACCGCGACGGCACCAATCACTCGGAAATGCAGGCGCTCAAGGCGGCGTCTGCAAAGCACCCGCCTTCGGTGCTGGCGCGCGCCACCCTCTATGCGAGTACCGAGCCCTGTGCGATGTGCGCCGGCGGGACTTACTGGGTTGGCGTCGGCCGCGTGGTGTTTGGCTACAGCGAGGCGAGCCTGCGCTCGCAAATCGAGCAGCATCCGTGGAACCCGGTGCTGGCCATGCCCTGCCGCGAAATTTTTGCGCGCGGCCAGCGTCGCGTGGAGGTGGTCGGGCCCTTCCTGGAGGACGAGGCGGCCAAGCCGCACCAGGGATTCTGGGAGCAGCGCAGCTAGCCGAAGCGCACGCCGTCCTGCTACCGGCATCGTTACTCTGACTTGATGCCGGTTTCCTTGATGATCTGGCGGTACTTATCGCTCTCGGTGTTGACGAATTCGGTGACCTGCTCGACGCTGAGTGTCGCCACCTCGGCGCCTTCGCCGGCGAGGCGATCGCGCAATTCCGGTTGCGACAGAGCCTTGTTGATTTCACTGTTGAGCCTGAGCACGACATCGCGCGGCGTACCGCGCGGCGCGAATATGCCGACCCAAAGCGTGAAATCAAAACCCTTGATGTCGGCGGCTTCGGCAACCGGGGGTACGCCCGGCGCGGCCGACGAGCGTTTGGCCGAAGACAGGGCCAGCACCTTCAACTTGCCCGACTTGATGTGCGGTGCCGCCGCAGGGTATCCGGAAAAATAAAAGTCGATATGGCCGCCGAGGATGTCATTAAGCGCGGGGCCGGCGCCCTTGTAGGAAACATGGATCAAATTGCTTTGCGTGCGGCGCTTGAGCAGTTCACCGGCGAAGTGGCCGGGTGTGCCGGTTCCGGCGGAGGCGAAGGACAGGCCTTGCGGGCGGCTGCGCGCGAACTGGATCATTTCCTTTACCGTCGAGTAGGGCGCGTTGCCCGGCACAACCAGCGCGAGTGGCACCACCGCGGCGAGTGCCACCGGCATCAAGTCCTTGTCCGGGTCATAGGCGAGGCCTTTTACCAGGCTCTGGTTGATGGCGATCTCGGCCGTCTGTCCGGCGAGCAGCGTGTGACCGTCAGGTTTGGCCTTGACCACGCTTTGTGCGCCGATCGCGCCGCTCGCGCCGGAGCGGTTTTCCACCAGCACGGACTGGCCGAGCGCCGCCGAGAGTTTTACCGCCAGCAGGCGCGCCACTACATCACCGGTGCCGCCCGGCGCATAGGCCACCACCAATTCGATGTTGCGACTGGGGAAGGCCTGTGCCAGCGCATTTGCCGCGCCGAGCATGCCGAGGGCGCAGAGTGCGAGGGGCGCGAAGCGACGCAGGAAGAATGGGGTCACGGTGATCTCCTTGGATGCATTTATTCTTATGTGGATGGCTGGAAAGCCGCGCCCGGCGCGGCTTTCCGGATGGTATGCGAATTTAAGTTCGAAGTGCAATGGGTATGGGCTTGAGGTTGAAGAGTACCTCGTGCGGGGTGAGATAGCCAAGACACTTGCGCGGCCGATGGTTTAGCCGGTCTTCAATCGATTGGAGTTTGTCTTCAGTGAGTCGCT
>CAITSH010000517.1 GCA_903895005.1 uncultured Pseudomonadota bacterium | reverse complement strand
GCTGATCTTGTCCAGCGTCTGCGCCGACATGACGTTGAAACCAAACCAACCCACCGCGAGTATCCAGGCGCCGAGCGCGAGAAACGGAATCGAGGACGGCGGGTGCGCGACCGATATGCGCCCGTCTTTGCCATAGCGCCCGCTGCGCGCACCCAGCAGCAGCACCGCGGCGAGACCGATCCAGCCACCGACAGTATGCACAACAATAGAGCCGGCGAAGTCGTGCAACTCTTCGCCAAAACTCGCCTTCATCCACGCCTGCACGCCCCAATGCTGGTTCCAGACCATGCCTTCAAACAGCGGATAAACCAGCGCGACGATAACAAATGACGCGACCAGTTGCGGCCAGAATCGCGCGCGCTCCGCGATCCCCCCGGAAACGATGGCGGGAATCGCCGCCGCAAAGGTGAGGAGAAAGAAAAACTTCACCAGCTCGTAGCCATTTTTCTGCGCGAGTGCATCCGCACCGACCATGAATCCGATGCCGTAAGCCACGGCGTAGCCGACAAAAAAATAGGCCAGAGTCGAAATGGAAAAATCCGTGAGAATCTTTACCAGTGCATTGACCTGGTTCTTTACACGCACCGTACCCAGTTCAAGAAAGGCGAATCCGGAGTGCATGGCGAGCACCATGACAGCCCCAAGTAGTATGAACAGGGCGTCAGCGCCCGACTTGAAATTCTCCACCTGGATTCCCCCCCCGCATCTTTTGGATTTGTCGTTGCTTTGCGGTTTTTCACCGAGCTGGTATCGCAGCTTGTATGTCGACTGGTATACCAAAGCTGTAAGTTTAACGCATCACGTGACGACCGATCACAAAAGCTGGTAGCTTCGCGGCATGGATACAAAAAAATTGCTTGCCGAAAGTTTTTATGCCGCGGTAGCCGCGGCCGACCCACTCAAGATATTACCGGCCAGCCTGCCCAAGCCTCCGAAAGGCAGGACCGTCGTGGTCGGTGCCGGGAAGGCCGCTGCGTCTATGGCCCTCGCGGTCGAGCATCACTGGCCTGCGGAAGCACCGCTATCCGGTCTCGTTATCACGCGTTACCAGCATGGACTTTTGACGAACCGCATCAAGGTAATTGAAGCCGGCCACCCGGTCCCCGACGAGTCGGGTGAGTCGGCTGCCCGGGAAATTCTCCGTCTGGCAAAATCTCTGGGCAAGGACGACTTGCTGCTGGTGCTCGTTTCCGGGGGCGGATCCTCGCTCCTTTCTTTGCCGGTCGAATCAATCAGTATGGAAGACCTCAAGGCAGCGACACGCGAACTGCTACGTTGCGGCGCTCCAATCCAGGACATGAACACGGTGCGCAAGCACCTGTCACGCATTCAGGGTGGAAGGCTCGCCGCCGCGACCAAGGCACAGGTGTTGGCGCTGGTAATTTCCGATGTGACCGGGGACGACCCGACGCATATCGGCTCAGGACCCTGCTCGCCCGATCCGACGACCTACCGGGACGCACTTGATATATTCTCGCGATTCGGTGTGAACGCACCAGCCGCAGTGACCGCTCACCTTGAATGTGGCGTTCGCGGCGAAGTCCAAGAGACGCCAAAGCCCGGCAATAACATTTTTGAGCGGGTAGAAACAAAAGTGATCGCCACGGCGCAGCATTCCTTGCAGGCGGCAGCGATTTTTTTCGAGCGGCAAAAGATTCCCGCAGTCATCCTAGGCGACAGCGTAACCGGCGAGGCCGCCGAGGTTGCCAAGGTTTATGCCGCGCTCACGCGCCAGATCAAATCACACGGCACGCCATTCAAGTCGCCCATCGCGCTGATTTCCGGTGGCGAGTGCACTGTAACGCTTCGCGGCAAGGGCCGCGGCGGGCGGTGCTCTGAGTTCCTGTTATCACTGGCGATAGAACTCGATGGATTGGCGGACACCTGGGCGCTTGCAGCCGACACGGATGGCATTGACGGTTCAGAGGACAACGCCGGCGCGTTACTTTCTCCCGACTCCCTTTCGCGCGCCGAAAAGCTCGGCCTGGATGCGAAAAAGTTGCTGGCGAATAACGACGGCTACGGCTTTTTCGAGCGATTGGAGCAACTTGTAGTCAGCGGTCCGACCCGTACCAACGTCAATGACTACCGCGTAATCTTGCTGTCCTAACGCAGTGACGGTCATTCCCGTGTCCGTCGGCTGGGCCTTGCTTGCGGCGGCCTGTTTCGGGGCCGGCCTCGTGCTGAGCAAGCGAGGTCTCGCGATGGTCGATCCACTCGCCGGCGCAACAATCAGTCTTCCCACAACCTGCGCGATCCTTTGGCTGCTTTCGCCGGTGATGCTTGATGTGTCGGGCTGGGATCGGCACGCGGCCTTGATTTTCGCCGTCACCGGTCTTTTTTTTCCCGCCGCGGCTACCCTATTGGGGTTTGAAGCGAATCGCCGCATGGGGCCTGGCACGGCGGGCGCCCTCTCGGGCACGACGCCAGTGTTTGCCATAGCCGGGGCTATCGTCTTTCTTGGGGAACACATCACAACGGCTGTCGTAACCGGCACGCTGGTCGTGGTGGCCGGTGGCGCATTGCTCTCAATGGGAGGTCGCGCCGCACCGCGCCCCTGGCCGCTAATCGCACTCATCTTCCCTCTCGGTACGGCGGCGGTACGCGCGGTCGCACAAAACTTTACGAAGGCGGGCTTTGGATTCTGGAACAATCCTTTCGCGGCCGTCCTCATTGCTTATACCGCCTCGGCGGTGCTCATCACAGTGGTTGGCCTCGTCAGGGGACGACGGGCAATCGATGTACCGCGCAACATGGTGCCTTGGTTCATGGCGGTCGGGCTGTTCAACGGCGCGGCGATGCTCTCCATGTACCAGGGACTTTCGCACGGAAGCGTCGCAATCGTCTCGACAATCGCGGCGACGTTTCCGCTGTTTGCGCTTGCATTTGGCGCCGTCCTGCTGCGCACCGAGCCACTTACGCTTCGCTTGATTTTCGGAGCGATACTCTCGGTGATGGGGGTAGCTGTTCTGCTGATCGGATAAATCCTTTAGGGGCTTAAGCCCTATCCATCCACAGTTTTGTCTCTGGGACATCTTCTTATTAGCTGGCCCAAAAGACGGCACGGTTGTCCTGTCGCGATAGACCCTTTAATCCCGCGAAAAGAAAGGAAAGGCCGCCCCCTCGTCCTCGGAGTCTGCCCCTCAAATTCGGCGCGCATATTGGGTCGTCACCAACCCCTGGATGAACAAAGGATACAGATCGCAGCGCTTAGCCGGATCCGATTATTTTCTTGTTCACGCAGCCCGACAGGTTAGACGTCGACGCGTGCCGTGAATTAACAAGCGACGCCCTGCGAGCGCGGACTTCAAAAAAAAAGCCGGCCTCAGGCCAGCTTTTTCTAGGCGCACCGGTATCAGACTTTCACCGTCTCCGAGGATGCCTCATCGGCCACTTCAGGCCGATCCATCAACTCAACCAACGCCATGGGCGCGTTATCGCCCTGACGGAAACCAAACTTAAGGATGCGGAGGTAGCCCCCAGGCCGCTTGGCATAACGAGGACCCAGCTCATTGAACAGCTTGGTAACCATCTCACGGTCACGAAGCCGGTCGAAAGCCAGACGACGGTTCGACAAAGAAGGCTTCTTGCCGAGCGTGATCATCGGTTCTACGACGCGGCGCAGCTCCTTTGCCTTGGGCAACGTGGTCTTGATGACCTCATGCTTGAGCAGCGAATTGGTCATGTTGCGAAGCATCGCAAGCCGGTGGCTTGAGGTGCGGTTTAGTTTTCTGAGTCCCAGGCGGTGGCGCATGATCGTGTGTCCTTGTTACAGGCGGCGTTAGCCGCCCGTCTTAGTTGCGTACGGCTTCCAGGCCGGCCGGCGGCCAATTTTCCAGCTTCATGCCGAGGGTGAGTCCGCGTGAGGCCAGCACCTCCTTGATCTCGTTCAACGACTTGCGTCCGAGGTTGGGAGTCTTGAGCAATTCTGTTTCAGTGCGCTGAATCAGATCACCGATGTAATAGATATTCTCGGCCTTGAGGCAGTTGGCCGAACGCACGGTAAGTTCCAAATCGTCGACCGGACGCAAAAGGATCGGATCAACCGTAATTTTGGGCGGTGCTTCAACGGCCGCCGGCGTACCCTCGAGAGATGCGAAAACCGACAACTGGTCGACAAGGATAGATGCAGCATAACGGACCGCCTCTTCAGGTTCGATGGCACCGTTGGTTTCGATATCCAAGATCAGTTTGTCAAGGTCGGTACGTTGCTCGACCCGCGCGGACTCAACCGCATAAGAAACGCGCTTGACGGGAGAAAACGATGCATCAAGGATGATCCTGCCAATACCCTTGGACTCTTCAGATACCTCGCGCTGGTTACCGGGGTTGTAACCACGGCCCTTTTCAATCTTGATTTCCATTTC
>CAITSH010000516.1 GCA_903895005.1 uncultured Pseudomonadota bacterium | reverse complement strand
CCCGGTGAACTGGTCGAAATGCAGGCCGCGGTCACCAACGTGCACGCCTCGCCCGCACTCATCGACTACATCCAAGCGCTGATCGAACACACCCGCCGTTCGCCCGCCTATGCATCCGGCCTTTCGCCGCGCGCCGCCCTGGCGCTGCTGCACGGAGCGCGCGCCTGGGCGCTGATTGAGGGACGCGACAAGGTTCTGCCCGAAGATGTGCAGGCGATACTGCCGGGCGTTGCCGGGCACCGTTTGCGCCCCGCCCACGATGGCGTCAGCCAGAGCAGCGCCGACATCGCGCGCAGCCTCATCGACGCGGTGCCCATCCCCTGAACATGGTCCGCAGCAGCGCAATAAAATCGCAGGGCGAAATGCTGGAAACCCTTATCTGGCGAGCATTTCCAGCCGATCACGTATCGCGCCGCTGCGTACATGCGGCATGGCGTGCGGGCAGCGCAGCGTGAACCTCGACCGCGTCCTGCGCTATTCGCAGCTTTACAACCTGCTGATGCCGCGCAAGGAACCCGAGCCCGGCGTGGTCTTTCTGTCTCAACGTCGCGTCTATATCCTGCCCACGCGCCAGGGGCTGACATTCAGCCTCGCGCTGCTGGTGATGCTGCTCGGCTCGATCAACTACAACCTGTCGCTGGGCTACCTGCTCACCTTTTTGCTGACCGGCGTGGGCATCGTCTCGATCCTGCATACGTTTCGCAACCTCGCCCACCTCTACATCAGTCCGGGGCGTGTCGAGCCGGTGTTCGCCGGCAGCGACGCGCACTTTCAGTTGCACATTGAAAACCGCAGCGGCCATGCGCGCTTTGCCGTTGCATTTGACCGCGCGGGTGCCACCGCGCGCTGTGACATCCCCGCCGGCACTACGGTGGGCATCACCCTGACCATCCTCGCCGAAAAGCGCGGCTTGATGACGCTGGGCCGCGTCACCCTGGACACTCGCTACCCGCTCGGCTTGTTGCGTGCATGGAGCTACGTGTCACCCGACCTGCACTGCCTCGTTTACCCGCGACCGGACAGCGCGCGCCTGCCGCCCCCACAACCCCAGGCCGACAGCGGCGACACCGTCGCGCTGGGCACGGGAACCGATGATTTTTTCGGACTGCGCCCCTACCAGCCCAGCGATTCGCCAAGGCATATCGCCTGGAAGGCCTCAATGCGCGAAGGTCCCCTGCTGACCAAGCAGTTCAGCGGTCGCGCCGCGGTGCAGATGTGGTTCGATTGGAACGACCTGCCTCGGAATATGGCTGCCGAGGGCCGTCTGTCGCGACTCACCCGCTGGGTATTGCTCGCCAACACCCGGGGCATCGCCTGTGGACTGCGCCTGCCCGGGCTGGAAATACCGGTGGGGATCGGAGAGGCGCATTGTCTTGCCTGCCTCAAGGCGCTCGCCCTGCATGATTCCGCAGCCACGACGAACGCGGATGCGTCGCCGCGATGAACGCCGCCGCCTCGCCGCTGCGTTTCAACAACCTAGCCTGGCTGCTGGGTGGGCTGGCGCTCGCCGCCGCGCCTCACGCCGAGCGCCTCCCTCCGTGGATTAGCGGTATCACGCTTACGATGTTGGGCTGGCGCGCCTGGCTTGCCTGGAAGGGTGAACCCCTGCCGCGTAAATGGCTGCTCATCCCGTTTGTCGGGGCCTGCCTGCTGGCGGTGTACATCAGCTTCAACACCATCTTCGGACGCGACGCCGGGGTTGCGCTCCTGATCGTGTTCCTCGGCCTCAAGCTGATGGAAATGAAATCCTATCGAGACGTCTATGTGGTGATGTTCCTCGCCTACTTCATCGCACTGACGAATTTTTTCTACTCACAGAGCATTCCCACCGCCAGCCTGATGATGCTGACCGTGCTCATGATCACCGCCAGCCTGGTCAGCTTCCAGGCCCCGTCGCGCCGGCACGTCGACAACCTCAAGTCCGGCGCCATGCTGCTCGCGCAGGCGGCGCCGCTGATGTTGCTGCTGTTTTTCCTGTTTCCGCGCGTGCAGGGACCACTATGGGGCCTGCCCCAAGATGCCTACAGCGGCATCACCGGGCTTTCGGACTCCATGACACCGGGCAACATAAGCCAGCTCTCGCAATCGGATGCCGTTGCGTTTCGCGCCAAATTCGACGGCCCGATGCCGCCGCGGCGCCAGTTGTACTGGCGCGGCCCGGTGTTCTGGAACTATGACGGACGCACCTGGCGCCCAGGCGACGCGCGTCTTCGCGGGGGCACGTACAAGTTCGAGGGCTTCGAACCGCATTACGATTACGCCGTCACGCTTGAACCACACAACCGCAACTGGCTGTTCGCCCTGGAACTGGCGGCGACCATTCCGCCGCGGGCGCGTGTCACGCATGACTATCAGATCTTGTCAGGCCCGCCGGTGCGCAGCCGCATGCGCTACGAGATGCGCTCGTACACCAACTACAAGGCGCTCGAAGCGGACAACGAGGACGACCTCGACGCCGCCCTCGCGCTGCCCGAAGGAATCAACCCGCGCACGCTGGAACTGGGCCGGCGCTGGGAAAAGGAAACAGAGGGCCTGCGCAACCAGACCGATGCGATCGTCGAGCGCGGCCTCAACCTGTTCCGGAACGGCGGTTTCAATTACACACTCGAGCCGCCGCTGCTGAGCTCACCGAACACCGTCGATGAATTCATTTTTGACAGCAAGCTGGGTTTTTGCGAGCATTTTTCCGGCGCGTTTGCCATCTTGATGCGTTCAGCCGGCGTGCCGGCGCGCATTGTCACCGGCTACCAGGGCGGCGATATCAATCCGGTGGACGAACAACTCATCGTGCGCCAATCCGACGCCCACGCCTGGGTAGAGGTCTGGCAGGACGATATCGGCTGGAAGCGTGTTGATCCGACCGCTGTGGTCGTTCCTGTGCGGGTCGAATCGGGCATCGCGAAGGCCGTACCCGCGGGACAACCGGTGCCCTTCATGGTGCGTACCGACAGCCTATGGCTGCTGCAAATGCGCTACCAGATCGAGGCTATGGCGCACCGCTGGAATATCTGGGTGCTCGGCTACAACCCCGAACGACAGCGTCAGATGCTGTCCTTTATCGGAATGAACGAGGCTTCCTGGCAGACGCTGGCGATGGCCTTGTTCTGGGGCATTGCCGGCATCATCGGCGTCCTCGCCCTGTGGCTGCTGCGCCGCCTTCGCCTTGATGACCCGGTGCATCGCCACTGGAAACGCTTTTGCGACAAATTGCAGCGCGCCGGCCTGGCGCGATCACCGAGTGAGGGGCCGCTTGATTTTGGCCGACGCGCGGCGCAGCGTTTTCCGCAACGCGCCGAAACGGTCGAGCGCATCGCGCGGTTGTATATCGATTTGCGCTATGGCGCGCACCGGGAGCGCGATGATGTGCGCCGGTTGCGCCGCATGGTCGCCCAGTTCAGGCCATGATCTTGACAGCACGCCTAGGATACGCCTTGAAGCACGCCATCCTCAGCATGTTGGTGTGTTGCTGGATGATCGCGATCTGCACTGGCGCGATCGCGGCCACCCCGTCCTACATTAAACGCACAGACGTCAGGGCGTTCATCGATGAGATGGCCCAAAAGCACGGCTTTGTGAGAAGCGAACTCGAACAACTGTTCGGCAAGGTAAAGCATCAAAGCGCAGTCATGAAAGCCATCGTTCCGGGCGCACCCGGCGTGCGATCCTGGCAGGCCTACCGAGCCCGGTTCGTCAACCCCGCGCGCATTCAGGCAGGCACTGCGTTTTGGACGAGACACCAGGACGCCCTTGCCCGCGCCGAGCGGGACTTTGGCGTTCCCGCCGAGATCATCGCGGCGATCATCGGCGTGGAAACGGTGTACGGACGCAACATGGGGAGTTTTCGCGTCATAGACGCGCTGGTCACGCTCGCCTTCGATTACCCCAAGCGCGCTGAATTTTTCCGCGAAGAACTCGAGCAATTTCTGCTGCTGACCCGCGACTCAGGACGCGACGTTTTCGGTCTCAAGGGCTCTTATGCCGGAGCCATCGGCATCCCGCAGTTCATGCCCGGCAGTTACCGGCGCTTTGCGGTCGACTTTGATGCATCCGGAGACGCCGACCTTGCCGGCAGTCCTGTGGACGCCATCGGCAGTGTCGGGAATTTTCTCAAGTCACACGGATGGCAGGCCGGCGGTGCCACCACCGCGCAGGTCAACGTCAGCGGACAGGGTTTCAGAGCGCTCCTTGATGCCGGCCTGAAACCGAGTACCCGCGCCGCCGAGCTCGCGGCAATGGGCATCACGACATCGATACCGCTTGAACCCGACACGTTGTGCGCATTGATTGAGCTGGAAACGCCGGCGAAGCCGGCGGAATTCCTCGCCGGCCTGCACAATTTCTGGGTGATCACCCGCTACAACCGGTCGAGCTTTTATGCCGCCTCGGTAATTGAACTCGCGGCGGCCCTCAAGGCAGCGCAGGACATCACCGCTCGCTAGTGCCCCTCGCTGTGTTCAGCCGCAGTCGAGCCGCAGACCGCTTTGCACTATCATTGCGTACCCCGATAAAATTCCCGCAGCACCAGCACCAGCACCAGCAAACGCTCCAGCGGCATTCGTAATCTTCACATCAAGCGTCAGCGATCTAGTCGCGAAGCGCATTTTCAATGCGGTTCCCTTACCCGCATACTAAAAAGGTTTCACCATGAATGAACCGCGTATCCAGCCGCAAAAGCAGTACCGTCATTACGAATTCGTGATGGTCGCTTTTGTCACCATCCTGATCTGCTCCAACCTGATCGGTCCCGCCAAGATCTGCCAGATTGACCTTCCGGTCGTCGGCCTGCTCACCTTTGGCGCTGGCGTCCTGTTCTTCCCGATTTCCTACGTATTCGGTGATGTCCTCACCGAGGTCTATGGGTATGCCAGGGCGCGCCGCGTCATCTGGGCAGGTTTTGCCGGGCTCGCCTTCGCGTCTGTCATGGCCACCGTCGTCGTCGCGCTACCCCCGGCTCCATTCTGGCAAAACCAAGCCGCCTACGAAATCGCCTTCGGCACAACATGGCGCATCGCGCTGGCGTCGATGTTTGCCTATTTTTGCGGCGAGTTCGTCAATTCATTCATCCTTGCCAAGATGAAAATCTGGACTGAAGGCAGGCACCTATGGTCGCGGACCATCGGTTCAACGATTTTCGGTGAGGCGGTCGATTCCGCCTTGTTTTATCCCCTCGCGTTTTACGGCACCGGCATCATCCCGGACGACAAGCTGCCACTGGTCATGCTGGCGCAATTTGTGGTCAAGGTCGGCGTCGAAGTGGTCTTTACTCCGGTCACCTATCTGGTTGTAAACGCGTTGAAACGGGCTGAACATGAAGACTATTACGATCGCAAGACCGACTTTAGTCCATTCAGCCTAAAGCCATGATTAAATTGACAATGTCATAATTATTGACGTCATCATAATTTGCGTAAAACAGGTAAGGAGAATAAAATCCGACCGCTGTTGCTCCTTCGTGAACTTCGGCTACATTGGGGGTCGGATTGGACAAATTCAGCAACGATTACGACGTCAGCCAGAAGATCAAAACCACCGATCCGGCGAGCGTGCAGCAGGAAATCGACAGGATTTTCCTCGAGCTGTATCCCAGTGCCTCGACTGCCCCGCTTGACCGCGCTTTCACCGACATCGACAAGCTGTATCGCGGCGAATTCCCGGGCTTCCTCATTTGCGATACCGCCTATCACGACATCCAGCACGTGCTTGATGTCACCCTGGCCATGGCGCGACTGCTCGACGGCTACGAACGCAGCCGTGTGGGATCGGATCCCATCGGCAAAGACTTGTTCCAGTTGGGAGTTGTCACCGCCCTCTTTCACGATTGCGGCTACCTGCGTCACGAATCCGAGGCGGAGCGCAATGGCGCTGAATTCACCCGCACGCACGTCACGCGCGGCGCGGAATTCCTCCGTGACTACGTCTCCACCCTGGGTATGCGCGAATATGCTTCCGCGGCGGCGGACCTGGTGCACTTCACCGGTTACGAACGACCGGTCGCAACCATCAATATGCCAAACCTGAGCATGCGCCTCATCGGTTACCTGCTCGGGTCGGCAGATATCATCGCCCAAATGGCAGACCGCTGTTACCTGGAAAAATGCCGGGATCGCCTCTACCCCGAGTTTGTCGCCGGGGGAATCGCCAAAACCAAGCTGCCCAACGGCGACTCGCAAGTCATTTTCGCATCAGGCGATGACCTCGTAATGAAGACACCGGGCTTTTACGCAGGGGCAAGCCGCCGCCTTAATACCGACCTGCAAGGCCTGCACAGCTATGCCGGCAAGCACTTCGGCGGCCACCAGCTGTATCAGGAAGAAATAGACAAGAACATCAAGTTTGCACAAATGGTCGGCGAAGAAAAGGACACATCGGTGTTGCGCCGCACCCCGCCCGAAACACTCAGCGCAGAAACGGAAATTACCGAAACCTGAGTATCGCGGCCATACAGCCCGGATACCCGCCGTCAGGCGGGTCGTTCCGGAAGGAATTTCGCCGGATCAACCGGTTTGCCAAGACGGCGAATTTCAAAATGCAGTTTGGCCTGGTCGGCGTCGGTGTTGCCGACTTCAGCAATCTTCTGCCCCTTCACCACGTTCTGCCCCTCTTTCACAAGAATTTCCTTGTTGTGGGCATAGGCGGACAGGAACGTGTTGTTGTGCTTGATAATGATCAGCTTGCCGTAACCGCGCAGCCCCTGTCCGCTGTACACGACGCGTCCGCCCGCTGAGGCAAACACCGGATCACCCAGCTTGCCGGCAATATCGATACCCTTGTTGGTGGCCTCGGAGAAGCCCGCAATCAGTTTGCCCGAGACAGGCCAGCCCCAGTCGACCTTGTCATCTTCATCTGCAGACGGTGCCGACTGCGTGACCGGGGCCGGTTTGGGTGCGGGTTGTGGACGGGCCTCACCGCCCTTTTGCATCAGGGCAAGATTTTCTTCCGAGTAAGGCTGCTTGCCTGCACGGGGTTCGGTCTTGGGCGCATCGCCACCGGATTGGGCGCCGAGCGGTCTGGATTCGGCAATACCGGGCGCGCGGATCGGACTGGACTGCGCAACGGCATCCGGAGCACGCAGGCGCAATTCCTGCCCGACCTGGATACGGTTCGGGTCTGAAAGGTTGTTCCACTGCGCGAGTTCCCGGTAATCGAGTCCCTGGTCCAGCGCGATGTTGAAAAGCGTGTCGCCACGTTTCACGACGTAGGTGTCAGGCCGGGTTTCCACAACGCGCGGCTGCGCTACGTTCGCCGCAGGCGCACGCGGCTGCGGCGTCGAGGCGCGGTCGATGACCGGCGCGGAATTACGCGAAGCGCAACCGGCCAGCATTGCCAGCATCAATACAATGATAGAAAAACGATACACCAACGGTCTCATTGCTTGCCAGCCCTCAATGGGACAAACCGCACCGGATCCAGCCACGTTTCAGTATAGCCGGCGGCCGTGCGGTCGATCAGGCAAAGCGACTGTTCCACGAGGCCGATGGGCAGGATCATTCGCCCACCGGGTGACAGTTGTTCGATCAGCGCGAGGGGCAGCTTGGGCGCAGCGGCCGCGACGATGATCGAGTCGAATGGCGCGGCCTCCGGCAGTCCAAGGTAGCCGTCGCCGTGGGTGAGGCGAAGGTTGGACAGGCGCAGTGGCCTGAGGTTCGAGCGCGCGCGCTCAAGCAAACCTGCGATGCGTTCGATTGAAAACACGTCCTTGCAAACCTGCGCCAGCACCGCCGCCTGGTAACCGCACCCGGTGCCCACTTCAAGTAGACGCCCGAGGTCGCGCCCAGCCTGCAGCGTTTCAATCATGCGCGCCACAACATAGGGTTGCGAGATGGTCTGCTCGAATCCGATCGGCAGCGCGGTGTCCTCATAGGCGCGTGTCGCCAGCGCCTCATCGACGAAAAGATGGCGCGGTACAAAGCCCATCGCCGCAAGCACGCGCTCGTCTCCGATGCCCTGTTCGCGAAGACGCTCGACCATGCGATCGCGCGTGCGCTGCGAAGTCATGCCTATGCCGCGTACTTTGACGGTCATGCTGCGAGCCAGTCCGAAATGGCGGGAATCTGCTGTGTGTGCGTCAAGTCGATCTGCAGGGGCGTGATCGACACCTTGTTGGCGGCGACCGCGTGAAAATCCGTGCCCGGGCCCGCATCCTGCGCGCCACCCGCAGCGCCGACCCAGTACACGGTCTGCCCGCGCGGGTTGGTCGCCTTGATAACGGCCTCGGCCTTGTGACGCTTGCCAAGGCGCGTAACTTCCGTGCCTTCCAGCGATGCGTACACGACATCGGGGACATTGACGTTGATCAGCACCGGTTGCGACACCGGCTTTCGCATAAAGCGCGCAACCAGTTCGGCGGCAACACGCCCCGCCGTATCGACATTCGCTGAATCCCGGCTGTTGAGCGAGATCGCGATGGACGGAATGCCCAATAGATAGCCTTCGGTTGCAGCCGCGACAGTACCTGAATATATGGTGTCATCGCCCATGTTGGCGCCGTGGTTGATCCCGGACACGACGATGTCAGGCAATTGATCGAGCAAGCCGGTGACCGCAAGGTGCACACAGTCGGTCGGCGTGCCGTTGACAAAATAAAAGCCGCTGGCGGCGGTCCTGACACTGAGGGGACGGTCTAGAGTTAGCGAATTGGAAGCACCGCTGCGGTCCCGCTCGGGTGCCACCACCGTCACCTCTCCCAGCGGGGACAGGGCCTTTGCCAGCGCGGCCAGGCCGGGGGAAAAATATCCATCATCGTTGCTTAACAGGATGCGCATGCAGGCGCCGCCGTGCGGCAACCTCTTTCAGGGGGTGGTGAACCGAAAAACCGTATTGATTATAACAGCGCACCGGGCGAACCGAGGGGCTGCGGCAAGCAAAATCAGCCGCAAATCAGAACGCCTAGACTGCGGCGCCTTCGGGCGCGGGTTCGGGATCGCCGTAGGTGAGATATTCCCACATGCGCTCGTAAATACGACCGGTGCCCACTGCGCGCTGTTTGGCCTCTTCGGCCGAAAACACCGCTTCTAAACCCGCCCCACCGGTCGCGAGAACATCCAGCTCAACGCGGGCTGCATCCTCCAGGTACCAGGTGAACACCACGGCCTCTGCGAGGGTGGCCCCCGTGGTCACGACACCATTACCGCGCATCACCACGGCGCGCGCGTCCCCGAGGGTCGCGGCTACGCCGGCCGCCTGCGCTTCTGTGCGGATGAGTTGCGGGTCGTCCCACAGAGGCGCACAAGGCGAAAAATAACTTCCGGTGCCGTGGCGGGCCTTGGGCGTGAGGCGCAGTGTCGACAGCGACATCGCCTTGGCCGGCATGCTGCGCGCCACGCCGCCCACATCGGGCCGGCGGCGGTAGATTTCCTGGTGAATTCGCACTTCGCCAAGTACGCCTTCGGGCAAGGGCCCGTTCACCGGTACGACCACCCCATCCTCACCCGGCGCGATCAAGCCCATGGGGCGCGCCGCGCAGACCAGGAAATGCTCAGCATCCAGCCGGCTGCTGCAATGGCCGTAAGCGTGCGCCAGTCCGGAACGCCCCAGAGCGCGCGCCGCGCGCCGGACCAGCAACTGCGCATTGCCAAGCCCGGGCAGCGCCGTCATTTACGAAACTCCGGAATATCAGGCCGCGAACCCCACATGCAGAACGATTCGAAATTAAAGGGAAACTGGCGCGGCCGGTAGTCGATCTCCTGCGCCCGGGTAATGTTCCGCACGCCTGTCGAGTATTCGTACACCATCGCATCCGGTCCCTCGAAATACAGGAACATCGCGCCGGAGGTCGGATGACGTCCCGGACCAAACACGATGCGTACGCCCCGCTCTTTCAGAAAATAGTAGGACCGCATGATGTCGTCGATGCTCTCGACCTGGTGGTTGATATGCTGCACGCCATGCACCTTCGACGGGAACAACGCGATCTTGTGATGGACCTCGTCAATGCGCAGCAGCGGCGCGTCACCGATCCAGTCGCTGACCTTGGCGCTGCACACCTCGGTCCAGAATTTTTCGTCACGCGGTGCGTTGGTGGTCTTCAGGCCGATGTGCGAGAAACTGGTGATGCCCGCATCGCGGCTGCCAAAATAGCGCCGGCCGCTGACGTGTGCCTTGGTCACAAGATCGATCTTGTTGCCGCTCGGATCCTTGAATGTGATGTACGCAGCCACACGCCGCTGCGTGCAACCGTCGGGGGTTCCCCAGGTAACCGTGTGTCCCAGCGCGTCCAGCGCCGTACCGGCGGCGTCAAGCTCGGACTTGTCGTCAACCTCGAAAGCCGCCGTATGATCGTGAGCATCCCCCTTGAAGTAGACGATGGTGTGGTCGCGACTGTCACCACGAAAATACAAGGCATCGCCGTCGCGTCCGACCGGCTCCAGGCCGAGGATTTTTGTCGCATAGCTTGAGCAAGCCTCAAGGTCCTGGGTGCCGAGGCGGATATAGCGGATATCCCGAAGGTTGATCATGCCGCCTCCCCGATTAAAGCTTGATACAGACGTTGCGCAACTCGGTGTAAAACTCGAGCGAATGCACGCCGCCCTCGCGGCCAATGCCCGATTGTTTGGAACCGCCGAACGGCGTGCGCAGGTCACGCAGGAACCAGCAGTTGACCCAGCAGATGCCGACATCAATCTTCGCCGAGACGCGATGCGCACGCGAAAGATTGGTGGTCCAGATCGTTGTGGCGAGGCCGTACTCGGTATCGTTGGCAAGCGCGACAGCCTCGTCCTCCGTGTCAAATGGCCGGATATGGCAGCACGGTCCGAATATTTCCTCGCGCACCACCGCCGAGGTCTCGGGGAGGCCCGTCCAGATTGTCGGCTCGACCCAGGAACCGCCCGACAGCTCGTCATCCAGCTTCGGGATGCCACCACCGGTGACGATGGTCGCCCCCTCGTCCTTCGCCTTTTTATAATACGACAAGACCTTGTTGCGATGCTCCTGGCTGATCAGCGGGCCGATGCCCGTCGCCTTGTCCTCCGGACGGCCGGGTTTGAGGCTCTCGGCCTTGATCTTCAGAGCCGCAACAAATTTGTCAAAGATGGCGCGCTCAACGTAGAGCCGTTCCGTACCCAGGCAGACCTGGCCGCAATTGGCGAACACCGCACGGCCTATGCCTTCGATCGCCGCGTCAAAATCGCAGTCGGCAAACACGATACCGGCGTTCTTTCCGCCCATCTCAAAGGACACCGGCCGCACCTTGTCGGCAACGGTTTTCATTATGGCGGCGCCGGTCCGCGTTTCGCCGGTGAAGGTGACTGCATCGATGCCCGGATGCTGGGTCAGCATTTCTCCTGCCGAGCCCGGACCAAAACCGTGAATGACGTTATAGACGCCCTTGGGAACCCCGACCTTGTTCATCACCTCGCCGAGCAGGGCCGCAGTGCTGGGCGTCTCCTCGGAAGGCTTTACGACAACGGTGTTGCCACAGGCTAGCGCCGGACCGACCTTCCAGGTCATCAGCAGCAATGGCAGATTCCAGGGTGAAATCACCGCGATCACGCCCTTGGGAACGCGGATGGCGTAGTTGAGCGCGCCCTTGCCGTCGGGCGTGGACATCTGGAATGACTCTGTCGGAACGTTCTTGACCACATCGGCAAAAATCTTGAAATTGGCGGCGCCGCGCGGAATATCGATGTGTTTGGCGAGGCTGTGCGGCTTGCCCGTGTCGGCCACCTCGGCTT
>CAITSH010000515.1 GCA_903895005.1 uncultured Pseudomonadota bacterium | reverse complement strand
CGCCGACCTGCATCTCGCCGCTGGCGTAGTCGATGCAGCTGATCACGCCCTGCGCGGCATTGAGCGACTGCTGCGACACGAACACCAGCCCGGCGATATAGCGACCGCTGACAACGTTGCCTACGACGCGGATTTCATACGAGGGCAGCGATGCGCTGTAACGCGTCTGCAAAGTCGCCGACGTGTCCGAGCGTGTCTTCATGCTAAGCAGGCCCGGCGTGGCGAGGGCGACGGTCGCGCCGGTGGTCGAACCGACCATGTCGGCAAGGGCAAGGCCGGTCTGGCCGGCCGGCGCAATATCCGCCGGGGCGAGGCCGGTGGCGGTCTTGAACAAATCAGCCCAGGTCATCGTCGCTGCGGGCAGTTGCAAAATCGTGTTGCACGGCACGATGACTTTCTGGCCGTTCAGGGTGACGGTTCCACCTGCAAGGCGCGCATGGGTCGGATTGCAAATCGCACCGGTGGTATCGAGCGTGGCATCCTGGATAAAGCCGGTGATGTCGAAGCCCGGCGGCACCGGCGGCACCGGTGCGATCACCGGCGCTGTAAAGGTTCGCGTCTGCGCCAAAGCCGTTTCCATGCCGCCTGCGACAGTGAGCGATACCCCGGCCAGAATACTCAAAGCCAGCTTGCTCATAAACGGGAAACGGGTCCGATGCATGACAATCTCCAAGCACATAAAAAAAATCGCTTTGCCACAGGGCCGTTCGCTCGTGGCGACCGGTTCGTGGAAGAGAGTCTATGCAGGCGCACCCGCCCGGTCTGTGCCGGGCTCGTCGGTCTTGCGTAACGTTACGTAACAACAATCGTCCGCTGCCGGTCGGATCAGAAACCGGCCGGCGCGCGAATGACAAAAGGCTGCGGGCTCGAGGACGGCTGCGCCGGTTCCGCCGGGGCGGCCGGGGCAGGCGCCGCCGGCGCGCTGGCAGCGGGCGCGGCAGGGGCGGCGGGCGCAGCTGCATCGGCCGCGTTGGGCGAGGCAGGCGGCGCGACCGCAGGGGCCGGCGGGGCGGGCGCCGGTGGCGGGACCGGGGCTGTCACGGGCGCCGCCGGTACCACCAGCTCCTGCGGTGGTGGTGGTGGTGGCGGCGGCGGCGGCGGCGGCGGTGGCGGTGGCGGTGCCAACGGCTGCTGCGGTGCTACCGGTACCGCAGGCACGACCGGTGTCGGAATAAAGGCTCTCGGCTCTGCGACATTCCCTGCTTTGGGATCGACCGGCACGCCGCCAGCCGCAAGAAACTGCCAGTCGGCATAGCGTTTGGCCTGACGAAAGCCCTCGTATTGCTTGGGAAACCCGGAGGTGCGCAGCGGCTCGCGCATCGAATTGGAACGCACCCCGACAATTTGTCCGTTGCCATCGCGAATCAGCACCCAGAAACCGTTCTCAGCCGAAGCGCCGGGCACATCCGGATCATGCATCGGATCGCGATAAATCTTGCGCAGGTAGCGCTGCACCGAAAGCTGGTTCGGGTCGCGTAACAGCGCATCGAGCGTGCGCGGGAAAGGCTGCATGCCCGCCGTGTTCTTGCTGTGGTAGAGCTCGAGGGCGCGGCGGATTTCGTCGCCGGCAAACAACAGCTCCGCCTCCTTGTCGCGGCGCATGTCATTGGTCAGCCGGGTCGCCCCGGCTGAAACGGCCAGCGAAGCCGCCAGTATGGCCAGCATCAAGCCGAAATAAGTGTATCCGGCCTGCGGCCCGCGCCTACCAGTCTTCATAGCGCGTGCCGCTGCGAGGCGCGCCCGGCGCGCCGCTGCGAACGTCCCTGATACCGGCCTCCTGCCCGCCGTTCTGCCTGACCGGCGTCCAGGTGTTGGACTCGTTGGTGACCGGGTCGACCGGAATTTCACGCAAGTAGCGGTTTTTGACCAGGTCATCGAGTTCCGCCGGCCACTTGCCGGTGTCCTGGTAAAACTGGTCTATCGCCTCGCGCATCGATTTCAGATTGGCGCGCAAAGCAACCTCGCGCGATTTTTCCAGACTGCCAAAATAGCGCGGCGCAGCGATCGAGGCCAATGTGGCGATGATGGCCATCACCACCAGCAACTCGATCAGCGTGAAACCGGCGCGCGCCAGCAGCGTGCCGCCGCGACGCCCCGACCGCGCGTTCCGTGCCGGCCTACCAATCACGATAAACCACCCCGTTCATGCCGCGTCCCTTGGACAGGGAGTAGACATCGAACACGTCGGTACCCTCTTGCGGCGAATCGGGCGCGCTGGCGTAACTGCGCTTGCCCCAGGTCTGCGCCGCCGGCGTGGTCTCATCCGGATACATCGGGTCACGCGGCAGCTTGCGCAAGAAATAAATCTTCTGCCGCTCGGCCGATGCGGTGTTATCCGCCCCGCTGGCGAGCTCATCCAGCGTTTTCGGATAACCGCTGTCCCCGGCGCTGGCCTTTACCTTGCCCTCGTCCACCGCCCGTTTGTAACTATCAAGGGCGGTGCGAATCTCGCGCAGGGCGGTGCGCAATTCACGCTCTTGCGCGCGCTTGACCACGAGTTCCTTCAGCGGCACCGCCATCGACGCCAGGATGCCGATGATGGCGACCGTGATCATCAACTCGATCAGCGTGAAGCCGCGCGCGCGGGACATGATTACTTCGCCGCCACACGCAGCTGCAGCGGTCCGGCGCCCTTGACCGGCATGGTCCCGCCGCCGGCCACCGTCGGCACCGCCGTGGCGATATGCACCTGCGTCGCGCCTTCCTTGCCGGTGGCGCGGAATTTCACCGTCATCAATGAGCCGGTGCCCAGCGCCCCGGCAGGCGCGCTGCGCCGCACCCCCACATAGATACGACCGGCGGTGGCGTCGGAGCGCTCGGTGAACACGGTTTGCGCGTTCTCGCTGCGCATCAACTCACCCTCGGTCACGCTCACCACGGTCAGTACGGACGGATCAAACAACAGCTGCAGCTCGGCACCCGAGAGCCCGATAGTGGTGCTCGCATCCACCGTCACCGTAAACTCATCACCGGCCTTGACTGTGGCGGGCCCCTGCCAGGCGAGGTCGAGCGTCTGCGTCGTCGAGACCGCGGGGCTCGCCGCCGCGGCGGAGGCGACGGCGGCCGGGGCCGCCACGACGGCAGGAACGCCGCCCGCGACACGCGAACTCACCACGCCCGCATTCACGCCACCGGCCGCCGCGGCAAGCTTGACCGTCTCCGCGGGCGGGTTGAGCATTGGCGGCGTGACACGGAACATCGCCTCGGTACCCGACCAGATCGCGGCCGACTCGATGCTCGGGCGCGGAATATTGCGCACGATGCGCGGCGTGATCGACAGCGCAATCTCGTTCTTGCTGCCGTCGGTGCGGGTCGACGAAAACAGCCGGCCCAGGATGGGAATGTCGCCCAGGCCCGGCAGGCGCTGCGCCTTCTCGATCTCGTCATCCTGGATCAGGCCCATCAAGGTCTGCGTTTCGCCGTCCTTCAACTGCAGCACGGTGTTTGCATTGCGCGTGCCCACTCGGTAGGCGATGGTGCCGTTCTTGCTGGTCACCTGGTCGCCAAGCGTGCTCACCTCCAGGTTCATCTTGATCATCACGCCGCCATCCATATGGATGTTGGGCTCGACCTCGAGCTTGAGGCCGACATCGAGGTACTGGATGGTGTCGGTGACAACCGGCGTCGTGGCGCTGGGTGTGACCACCGAGGAAATCACCGGGATGCGGTTGCCGATCAGGATCTTCGCCTTCTCGCGGTTGCGCACCCGCACGCGGGGATTGGACAACAGGTTGCTCTCACCCGCCTCGCTCTTGAGGTTGAGCTGCCCCGGACCGCCGGGAGCGGAAATGCCCTTGCTGTTGAGCTGGAACTGCGTCGGAAAGGTTACCCCCAGCTCCTTCAGGCGTGAGCGCAGGATCTCCAGCACCTCGATCTCGAGCACGACCTCCGGTTCGGCGTGGTCCTGCACCGAGATGAGGTTCTCGGCCAGCCGGATCACATCCGGCGTGTCACGGATGACCAGCAGGTTGAGCTTCTCGTCGATGAAGGTGTCCTTGGTCTTGAGCATGGTCTTGATCATGTTCTGCGTCTGCTTCACATCGGCGTTCTCGAGGTAAAAGCTGCGGATGACCAGGTCCTGGTATTCGCGCACCTTGGTGGCGGTGGCCGGATACACCAGCATGGTGTTCTCGTTCAGCACCTTGCCGGCGAGCTGGTTGGGGTCAAGCAGCAGGGCGATCGCGTTCTCGATGAGCACATCCTTGACCGAAATGCTCACGCGGATATCCGGGCGCACCTCCTTGTCAAAAATAAAATTCAGGCCGCTGCCCTTGGACAGCGCGTCAAACACCTGGCGCAGGCCGACATCGCGGAACTCCAGGCTGATCGGCACCGTGTAGCGCGACTTGATTTGCGGCGTCGAAATCACCTGGCGAAAACGCCGCGACTGGATTTCACGGCGCGCCTCGCGCGCCTCGCGCTGCTCGGGGTTTTCAATGAGCACCTTGTTAAGCAGATCAAGCGCCATCTCCACCTGCCCCTTGGCCTCGGCCGCTATGGCGCGCTGCACCTCGGCGCGATGACGACGCGAACGCGCCACCGCCTCGGCGCCGGCCAGGGCCCGCGGGTTGCGCGCGCTCAGGGCGAGCACGCGCTGGTAGGCCTCGTCGGCGACATCCTCACGCCCGGCGGCAAGATCGCCATCCGCGGCGGTGAGCAGCTGGAATATGGCTTTTTCACGCTGTTCGATAAGCCCGGTGCGCAGCGCAAAATCCCGCGGATCCATGCGCACCGCCTCGTTCATGCGATCCAGGCCGCCCTCCACGTTGCCCTGACGCAGCAGATCACGCCCGTCGCGCGACATGCGCTCTGCGGCACAGCCGACCAGCGACAGCAGCACCGCAGTCGCAAGCAATGTTGTGGCGCGTGTAAATATGCGTTTGGTTTTCATGGTCCGGCCCCGATTTGAAGACTTTGCCGCTCACGCAGCGGAAGATAAGTGAAATGCAGCGCGCCACCGTCGACGCGTTCCAGTAAATAGGTGCTGTCTATGGTTTCGCCCAGCGACACCGACAGCATCGCGGTGCCGCGCGCCAGGAAGAAGGTCCGGTTGCCGCGCCCGTCATCGAGCTGCCCCATGAACCTGAAGGGCAGCGGCGGCGCACGCGGCGCCTCGACCGGAGCAGGCGGCGGCGGCGGTGGCGGCGGCGGCACAATGACCCAGCTTTTAGGGCCAAAGGGGTCGCCCGCCTCGCCGATCTCTGCAATGTCGCGACCCTTGGCCAACAGATCAAGACGCACCGAACCGGGCGGCAAGGGCTTGGCGACCGGCGCGTCCGCAGCGGCGGCAGGCTTGCCTTCGCTGGAGCCGGCGACCGCCTGCGGGTCTGCCTCCGGGGGCGTGTGGATTGCCTGGTCGGAACGAAGGCGCAGCGCGCCGGCGGCCGTGTCTGCGGCCAACGCCGGCACCGCCTGGGCGCCCGGACCGGCCTGGGGCGGTGCGGCATGCGCGCGCTCCACCAGGCTGAACTCGATGCGCAGCGCTATGCCGTCCTTGGCAGTCGTGCCCGGCCCCGCGGATTCATCACGCGTCATCTCGATGCCGAGCAAAACCGCGGCAATGCCCGCCGCCCCGAACAGCACGCGTTTGCGGTTCATTTCGCACCCCGGTAAAACACGCTGACGCGCACTTGCGCCTCAATCGCCGCGTCACCGGCGCTCTGGCGCTGCAACGAAATGCCGTCAAGGGCGAGCGAGGGGACATCGCGCAACACGCGGCGCACAAAGGCGTTGATGCTGGCGTAGGACCCCTTCACCGGCAGCGTGATCTGATAACGCAACAAATCAAGACCGGCTTCCTCGATCAGCCGGTACTCACCGCGCTCGAGCACCAGCGTTTCTTTTTCCGCTGCGGCGTGAATGTCGCGCAACACCGTGTTGATCTGTGTCGCCGGCGGGAAATAGCGCTCAAACGCCGCGATCTGCATGGTCGGATTGTTGTCCTCGCCGCGCTTGATCTCGCGTCCGCTGCGCGGCGACTCGCGCAGGCGGCGCACCTGCTCCTCGAGCTCGGACGCATCTGACCCGGCCGGCAGCGTGACGCTGAACAGTTCGGTGACGGCGAGCGCGGCCAGGACCGCGGCGACCAGGCCGAACAGGCCAAGACGGACGCTGATGCGGCGCAGCCGCAGGCTCAGTTCGGCGCGGATTTGGCTGATGTCCATGATGCGGAGAAAGTGAAACGAACGGGGCGGCTGGGATCTTCAAGCATGACCTGGTGCGACTGCAGGATGGCGGGGGCGAGACGTCCGTCGTCGCGAAGCCGCTCGAGGTAATCGAGCATGCCCTGCGCGTTCCTCGCCTCGGCGCCGGCGCGCACCTGCGCCGTGACCGGATCGGACTCCAGGCTGAGCAGCGCGATGTGCTCGCCGTTGGCCGCGGAAATGGCGCTGAACACATCGTCCCATGGCGTGCTCAACTGGCGGATGACGCGGTTTGCCTTGCGCACGCGCTCGTCGGTGTCACCGCCGCGCGCAACAGGCTGGCTGGCGCGCTTGCGTTCGGCTTCGCGGTCCACCCCGAGGCTCACCAGTTCGGCGTCGAGCGTGGCGACGCGCTCGCGCGCAAGATCGGACTGCCACAGCGCCAGCGTCAGCAACAGCGCGCCGACGGCGACCGCGGCCAGGCCGGCGCTGTGCGAGCGCGATTGCGGCCGGGCAAAGTCCAGCGCGAGGGGCGGCGTGCGCAACAGCGACGACATCACGCGCCGCACGGCCGGATGCGCGGCGGTATTTCGCAACCGCGCCAGGGTCAGCGCGGCAGCGCCTTTCAAACGGGCGACCCGTTCGGCGCGATTCATGCCGCGGCTCCCGTCGTGCACAGCACCTGGTCGGCCGCTTCGGCGCGCATCGCCTTCAGGCCGGCAAGGTCGACAAGCTCGAAATCGGCGCCAGAAGCGCATCCGGAGCAATCCATGCCCGGCGCGTACAAATACAAACGACGCGCAAGGCCGCCGTCCCCGGCGAGCAATTTTGCCTCGCGCATCTGCGCCGGCAACACCCGCGACAGGGGTGCGTCGAGCGGAACCGCGACCAGGCTGATCCAGTTCCCGGCCTGCACATGCGCCAGCATGAGCAGGCCGGGTTCGGCCTGCGCAAACCAGAAATCGCGCTCGGCGATATGACGCCGCGCGCGGTTGACCCCGCGCATCAGGAAGGGCTCGATCAGCGACGAGCGAAGGCGCGCCGACTCAAGGATCTGCCCCAGGCTTTGCAAAAACCCCCGTTCCATCGCCGCCGCGACCTGGCCCCTGCCCGAGAGCATGTTGCCAAGTCGCACCTCCCATTCGTCGGCGCCGCCATGCACCTGCTGGAAGCGCAACTGGGCCAATGCAGTCTCGTCCGCGACGGTGAAAACATGCTCGCTCGCCGGGATTACGGCATAGCGCACCAGCGTATTGGACAGCAGCACGCTCGCCTTGGCGTCGTGCCAGCGCTTGTCCTGCAAAACGACCTCGAGCGCGGCAAGAATCGCCGTCGTGGCGGCGCCCTCCGATGAAGATGTCACAGGCTGCTCGTGGCGGAACAACTGCCGCCGGGAAAACCCGCCGCCAATGCGAACGAGCAGCACGCGATCTGCGTGCAGCCCGATATGCACCGTGTCTTTAAACAAAGGTGACACGGTTGATTTCCTCGAGCGTGGTGTCGCCGCTGCGCACCAACGCCAGCGCCGCCTCGCGCAAAAAGCGCGTGCCCCCCTTGCGGGCCACTTCCTTGATCTGGCGGATGGGCGCATTGGCGACAATCATTTCGCGCAACTCGTCATCCAGGACCAGAAACTCGGCGATCGCCTTGCGGCCCTTGAACCCGGTGCCGCGGCAGGTGCCGCAACCGGAGCCGGCCATGAAATGGTAGCCCGACACATCGTCGCCAAGGCCCGATTCGGCAATGACATGATCGGCGGGGTGCGCCGGATGGCGGCAATCGGGGCAGTTGATGCGCACCAGGCGCTGCGCCACGATGCCGTTCAGTGCCGAGACAAAGCTGTAAGGGTCGACACCCATGTGCTTGAAGCGGCCGATGACATCGAAGGCGCTGTTGGCGTGCACCGAGGTGAACACCAGGTGGCCGGTCAGCGCCGACTGGATGGCGATCTGCGCCGTTTCCGAGTCGCGGATCTCACCGACCAGTATCTTGTCCGGGTCGTGGCGCAAGATCGAACGCAGGCCGCGCGCGAAGGTGAGGCCCTTGCGCTCGTTGACCGGAATCTGCAGCACGCCGGGCAGCTGGTACTCGACCGGGTCTTCGATGGTGACAATCTTGTCCGAGCCGGTGTTGATTTCGGTCAGGGCCGCATAAAGCGTGGTGGTCTTGCCGCTGCCGGTGGGGCCGGTGACCAGCACCATGCCGTAAGGCTCGCTCGCCAGCTTGCGAATGCGGCGAATCGAATCCGGATCCAGCCCGAGCACCTCAAGCCGCAAGGCGCCGGCGCCCTCGGCGAGCGTGCGCTTGTCCAGGATACGCAGCACCGCGTCCTCGCCGAACATGCTGGGCATGACCGACACGCGCAGGTCCACCGGGCGGTTGCGCACCGAGACCTTGAAACGCCCGTCCTGCGGCACGCGGGTCTCGGAGATATCCAGGTCCGACATCACCTTGATGCGCGAGATCACCTCCTGTGCCAGCGCCTGGCCGGCGACCCGGCCGACCGAGCTGAGCACGCCGTCGATACGGTAGCGGATCATCAGTCCGGCCGGTTCGCTCTCCAGGTGAATATCGCTGGCACCCGATTTGAACGCATCGTAAAGCGTCGAATTGACCAGGCGCACGACCGGGCTCGAATCCTCGCTGATGCCTGCGAGCGACAGTTCCTCGACGCCCGCGGTGCTCTCGCCGTCGCCGGCCTCCGCACCAACCAGGCCGGTCATCGCGCTCATTGCCTCTTCCTGGCGCGCAAGGCAGGCATCGAGGTCGGCGCCATGCACCAGGCTGAAGGGCGTGTGCGCGGGCAGTGCGAAACGCGCCCATTCGCGCAGGCTGCGATCAAACGGATCGGCGATAACCACCGTGAGGCCGCCCTCCTCCATGCGCACGCACAGGCAGCGCCGGCGCATCGCCTCGG
>CAITSH010000514.1 GCA_903895005.1 uncultured Pseudomonadota bacterium | reverse complement strand
TTGGCGTGCTGGATGCACTGCGTGCCGACAAGCGCTTCGCCGACGTGCCCTTTGTGTTCCTCACCGCGCTGGATGACCGCGCCAGCATGCGCCGCGGCATGAACCTCGGTGCCGACGACTACCTCACCAAGCCCTTTACCCGCGACGACCTCATCGAGGCGGTGGGCAGCCGGCTCAAGCGCCAGGCCGACATCGAGAACGTGTTCGAGGGGCGCCTGACCCTCAAGGTTGATGAGTTGCAGCAACAGTACGCCGGCAAACTGGCGGGGGAGAGCGCACCGGAGATCGTCGAGGACGTGGATCCGCGTGCCATGACGGGCCGCATGATCAATGCCACGGTGTTGTTCTCCGACATCCGCAATTTCACCACCTACTCGGAGCGGCTGACCGCGGCGGATACGGCGCTTCTCCTGAACACTTATTTCGAGCGTGCGTGCCAGCCCATCCTGGCGCAGGGCGGGCGCATTACCAAGCTGCTCGGCGATGGCGTGATGGTGCTGTTCGAACCCACCGATGCCGATCCCAACCACGCCAGGCGTGCGCTGCGTGCGGCGCTGGGCATGGCCGTCGTCGCCCACCGGTTTCGCGACTGGGTGCACGAAAAGCACGGCGGTACACTGCCTGAGTTCAGCGTCGGATCGGGGCTGCATACCGGTGAAGTCATCATGTGCCGTGTCGGCGCGCCAGGCAGCCAGGAGTGGACGGTAATCGGCGACTCGGTCAATGTTGCCTCAAGGCTCGAGGGCCAGACCAAGGAACTGGGCTGGGTGGTCGTGGCCAGTCGCGCCACCGTCGAGGCGGCGGGCGCCGGTGTGTCGCAGGGTGCCGATGCCAAACTCAGTCTGCGTGGGCGCTCCGAGCCCATCGAGGTGGTCGAAGTCATCGGCATGGGGCAGGACGGACAGGCCACGGGCGGGAATTTCGTGCTGCCCCAGAGCGTGCGCGATGCGCTGCGCGCCAACGCCACCAACACCGCCGAGGCGGCCAAGGGGGCGCTCAACGAGGCCCTGCACCTCATCACCTCGCAGATCAGCGGCGCGCCGGCCAAGCCGATGAGCATCGCCGGCTATCGTATCGTCGAAAAAATCGGCGAGGGCGGCATGTCCAGCGTGTTTCTGGTCAGGCGCGAAAGTGACAACGCCGAGGTGGTGCTCAAGATCGTCAGTGCCGCGGACAACAAGGAGATGATCGACCGGTTCATGCGGGAGGCGCAGATACTCTCGTCGATCGACCACCCGAACGTGGTGAAGATTTTCGACCAGGGCTTTGGCAAGGAATACGCCTACATCGCCATGGAATACTTCACCGGTGGCACGCTCTCGGAACTCATCCGCAGCGGCTTGTCGCCGCGCCAGACCATGTCATTGCTGGCTCAGGCGGCGGGGGCGCTGCGCGAAATTCACCGCCGCGGGATCATCCATCGCGACATCAAGCCGGCAAACATGATGGTGCGTGCCGACGGCACCATCGCCCTCGTGGACTTCGGCGTGGCAAGGCAGACCGACGCGAAAAACCTGGAGATGACCCAGCACGGCATCATCTTTGGCACGCCCTACTACCTTTCGCCGGAGCAGGCCAACGGCGTGTCCGCGGTGGAGGCCTCCGATATCTACAGCCTGGGCATCATTTTCTACGAGATGCTCACGCAAAAGCGGCCCTATGTGGAGGAGAACATGATGGACATCCTCAATTCGCACATCAACGCGCCGGTGCCCCGGCTGCCCGACGAACTCGCCGGCTACCAGGAACTGCTTGACCACATGATGGCGAAAAAACTGTCGGAGCGCTTCGCCGACGCAGAGCAGGTGCTCGATGCGATCGACGCCCTGTGGACAAAGATCGCGATTGCGACTTCGCGGATGACGTCCAGGTAGGTCGGCTTCAACCCCGCGGCAATGACTGGAAACGCCCGGCTGGCGCGGCTTTCCAGCCTGTGGTGGGTCCTGTCTGCTATTACTTCGGCGCCGCTGCCAGGTATTCGAACAACTTCACCACCTTCAGCACGCCTCCTGTGGTCCTCGCCACTTCGACCGCATCGTCGGCTTCCTGACGCGTCACCATGCCCATCAGGTAGACGGCACTGGCTTCGGTCACCACTTTGACGTGGTTGGCCGAGAACTTGTTGGCATCGACGAAGCGCGCCTTCACCTTGGAGGTGATGTAGCTGTCATTGCCGCGCGCCGTAAGCGAGCTGATGCCCGCGACCTGGATTTCGTTGGCGACGCTCTTGACGTTGGGCACCTCGCCGGCGAGCTTTTCAACGTCCGACTTGATTTCCGCGGTCGGTACTTCCCCGGTCAGAAGGATCGTGCGGTTATAGCTTGTGATGTTGACGTGCACGCGGTCCTTGTATTTGTCGCTGATGCGGCTGCCGGCCTTGAGTTCGATGCCCTCGTCCTCGAGATAAGTGCCCGAGGTGCGCCGGTCGGTGGCAACCAGCACGCCGGCCCCGGCGCCGGCGGCGACCACAGGGAGGCAACCTTGAAGCAGAGGCGGCAGTGCGATGGCGATGGCAAGCGTTGCGATGCGAAGCTTGTTCATTTGGCTTCTCCGAACAAAAGTTGGTCGATGCCGTCGCACAGGCAGTGGAGCATCAGGAGGTGCACTTCCTGTATGCGTGCGGTGCGGCTGCTGGGAACACATAGGTGTACGTCGTCGGTCATGAGCGCGGCGCCGATCTTGCCGCCGTCCTTGCCTGTCATGGCCACCACGCGGATGCCGCGTGCGTGCGCGGCGCTGATCGCCTCAAGCACATTGGCCGAATTGCCGCTGGTCGAGATGGCGAGCAGCACGTCGCCCTTGCGCCCGAGGCCGCGAAGTTGCTTGGCGAAAATCTGCTTATAGTCGTAGTCGTTGGCGATGGCGGTGATCGCGGAGGTGTCGGTGGTGAGCGCCATCGCGGCAAGCTCACCGCGTTCGCGCTCAAAGCGTCCGAGCAGTTCCGCGGCAAAGTGCTGCGCATCGGCGGCCGAGCCGCCGTTGCCGCAGGCTAGCACCTTGGCATCGGCTTTCAGTGCCCCGGCCATCAGTTCGGTGGCGCGGGCGATCGGGTCGGCGAGGGCGCCGACCGCATCGAGCTTGGTGTTTGCGCTGTCCTGGAAGTGCTGGATGATGCGGGCTGTGAGATCCATGCCTTTGGTTTTCTGCCGCCATTCAAGCCGCCGGCGTGTGTTGTGATGGAGAGCGCCTAGTTTACACCACGCCCCGCCTTCGCCGGGGTGGTCCTCCCGGCCCTTGTTGCTGGGACAGGACTTATTCCACAAATACCTCGAATTCGACACGCTTGCGCGGATTACGTTCCGCGCGCAGGGCACTGACGCGTGCGCTGACGGCCTCTCCGTGGTCCATGGCCCAGGCGAGCGCGGTGTTTTGGGTGCGCGGCACATAACCCAGTTTGTGGCTGCGCCAGAACACCGCAATGGCGTTGGCGTCGTGGCGATTGTCCGTCTCGCGCACCAGCACGAGTGCATCGCCGCGCGCCATGTCCGGCCAGACCGTACGGCCCTCGTGGTAGCCGAAGCCGGCGAGGGGCGAGCTTTGCACCAGCATGCGCACCTGCTGCGCTGTTGCCGGAGCCGCGCCAAGTGCCGTGCAAAGCATTACCGGCAGCCAGAACAGCAGTGAAAGCCGGCGGCGCTTATTCACCGAAGGCATCGCGCAACCAATCAATCGCAGCAGGGTCAACGCGATCGAGGGCGATCACGTCGAAACGGCAGGCCTGGTCGGGTTTATCCATGAGGTAATAACGCGCGGCGGTAAGAATCCGATGACGCTTTTTTGCATCAATGCTTGCGGCGGCACCGCCGAAGGCATTGCTCGCGCGGTAGCGCACTTCGGCGAACACCAGGGTCGTACCGTCGCGCAGGATCAGGTCGATCTCGCCGGCCTTGCAGCGGAAATTGCGCTCGATCAGGCGCAGGCCCTTTTTTTGCAGCCAGGCAGCGGCGAGGTCTTCGGCGGCCCTGCCCGAGTCCGGCTTCACCGCATCAGGCCGGAATGATTAGCCGTATAGACCAGGCCAACCTGATTAACGGGAGGGCCCAAGCGACACCGCCGCTCCGTCGCGAAACTGCGCAGCCACCGCTTCGCGCTCAACCGTACCCCGCGTGAGTTCGAGCTTGCCGGTGACCCCGTCAAGGCTGATCCGTGTCTGGTTGCGCACCAGTTCGGAGGCGAGTCGGAACGCGTCGATGCCGAGGGCGTAAAAGCGTTGCAATTCGGGGGCAAGACTGTCGAGGCGCGGATAGCCCATGACGGCGGGGTGATCCGGCTGGACCAGCCAGGGCATTTCCACAAACCTGATGCCGTTGAGATCGAGGTTGGCAAGCGCATCGTTGCGACCCGAATAAACGAGCGAGGTGGCGTAGGTCGGGACCGCTCCCGAGAGGAAGGGCCTTACCTCGCGCGCCTGTTCGACATCCGCGGCGAGGAAAATCCCGTCAGGCTCGCCCTTGGCGACCAGCTGCTTGAGTTGCGCGAGGTCGGAGGCGGGGGTGAATTCGAGCGTGTTGGTGATGCGCCCGCCGAATGCGCGAAAGCTCTCGCCAAAGGCCTGGCTGGCACGGCGCGCCAGCGGCGAGGCAGCACTGACGGCGAGCACCTCCTTGATGCCGTCGAGCCAGGCCTGGCGCGCCACCTGGCGCGCCTCGAGCTCGATTGATAAGCCGAAGCCGTAGAGCTTTTCCGGCATTTTTGCCTGCGCCTCCGGATAGTTGAGCGCGAGTGTGGGTACATTCACGCGGCCGCTGGCGGCGACCGCGGCCACGCCGGAGCGTGTCAGCGGCCCGACAATCACCTTGGCGCCGGCGCGCACCGCTGCATCGTACTCGAGCAGTATCTGATCGCCCGAGGCGTCGGTGGCGCGTATGGTGACCGAGACCTTGCTGCCGTCGCGCTCGCGCGCGGTCATGAATCCGAGGCGAAGGGCTTCTGCCGCGGCCTGGAAGTCCGGAGATTTGAGCGGCAGCAGCAGGGCGATCTCGCCCACCGGCGCCGCCGGTGTTGGCGCTGGTGCGGGGGCGGCGGGCGTGTTCGCGGTACTTGCCGCTTTATCCTGCGCCGCGCACAATGCCGGCGCCAGTGCGATTATCGCCAGCGCGGGCAGCATAGGCAGCAGCAGCGAGCGCAGCAACGACCGCGGCAACGACGGCGGGGCCGACATGAACCGAGGCAGCGAAAAAAGATGACCGAGCCGCATGAGCAGGCACCCTTGTTGGGAGGGCAATCAGGGGGGCAATTATATGTGGTCGCGACGCCGCTTGGAAATCTGGGCGATATCACCTTGCGCGCCCTTGATATCCTGCGCCGCGCGGACCTCGTCGCCGCCGAAGACACCCGTACCACCGGCCACCTGCTCGCGCACCACGGCATCAAGGCGAAACTGCTCGCGCTGCACGAGCATAACGAGGGCCGTGCCGCGGAAAAGCTGATCGAGGCGCTCGCCGCGGGTCAATCGGTGGCGTTGGTGAGCGACGCCGGCACCCCCGCGATTTCCGACCCGGGTGCGCTCGCGGTGGCGCGCGTGCTCGAGGCCGGCTATCGCGTCACCCCCATCCCCGGGGCCAATGCCGCCATCACCGCGCTATCGGCGGCGGGCATGGCGGAGACGGCGTTCTTGTTCTACGGTTTTTTGCCGGCCAAGGCGGGTGCCAGGCGCAAGGTACTTGAGGCGCTGCGCGCCCTGCCGCATGCGCTGGTGTTTTATGAGGCGCCGCACCGCATCGCCGATTGCATCGACGATCTTGCGGCAAGTTTTGAACCCGCCCGCACCGTGGTGCTGGCGCGAGAACTGACCAAGGTGTTCGAGAATATTCACCGCTGCCGGCTTGACGAGGCGCAGGCCTGGCTTGCTGCCGATGACAACAACCGTCGCGGCGAATTCGTGCTGATTGTTTCCGGTGCTGTGGCGACCGAGGCGGCGCTTGATGCCGAGGCCGAGCGCGTGCTGGCGCTGGTCGCGGCGGAATTGCCGCCGGCCAAGGCGGCCAAGCTTGCCGCCGCCATCACCGGCGTGCCGCGCGACGTGTTGTACGCGCACGCGCTGGCGAAGCAACGGGGCGGCAAGGATTGAGTGCGGTTGGGGTGGTGGGTGTATTGGGCGCCCTGGAGCACGATGGCTGGAAAGCCGCGCCAGGTAAAGGTTTCCAGGTGGCACACAACCTTTCCAACCGTGCCCTGCGGCGATGGCGGGCCGGCAATGCGCGCTGCGGTTAGAATCAGCGTCGCACTGTTCACGACGCGACGCGATTCGCGCAACCTCATCCAACCATGCAAACCCTGACCCTGACCCGACCCGACGACTGGCATCTGCACCTGCGTGACGGCGAGGTGCTTGCCGCCGTGCTGCCTGACACTGCGCGCCAGTTCGCCCGCGCCATCGTCATGCCCAACCTCAAGCCGCCGGTGGTCACCACCGATGATGCCATGGGATACAGGATGCGCATCCTTGATGCCCTTCCGTCCAAAAGCAAATTCGAACCGTTGATGACGCTGTACTTCACCGACCAGACCACGCCCGAGGAAATCGCCCGCGCCAAGCAGTCGGGCATCGTGCACGCGGTGAAGTACTACCCGGCTGGTGCCACCACCAACTCCGATTCGGGGGTGACGCGCCTGTCGCGCGTGTTCCCGGTGCTCGAGGCAATGCAGGATTACGACCTGCCGCTCCTGATCCACGGCGAAGTCACCGACCCGCATGTCGATGTGTTCGACCGCGAAAAGGAATTCATCGAGACGGTGCTCGCACCGCAGATAATTGAGCGTTTTCCAGACCTGCGTGTCGTGCTCGAGCACATCACCACCCGTGAGGCGGCCGAATACATTGCCCAGGCGCCGGCCAATGTGGGCGCGACCATCACCGCCCACCACCTGCTCTTTAACCGTAACTCGCTGTTTGTCGGCGGCATCCGCCCGCATTATTACTGCCTGCCCATTCTCAAGCGCGAAGAGCACCGCCAGGCGCTGCTCAAGGCGGCCACCGGCGGCAGCGCGAAATTCTTTCTCGGCACCGACAGCGCGCCACATTCCAAGGGTAACAAGGAGTCGATGTGCGGCCACGCCGGTTGCTACACCGCGCACGCCGCCATCGAACTTTATGCCGAGGCCTTTGACGAGGCCGGGGCGCTGGACAAGCTCGAAGCCTTTGCCAGCTTCAACGGCCCGGATTTTTACCGCCTGCCGCGCAACGAGGGCAAGATCACGCTGAAAAAAGACCCCTGGAAGGTCGCCGCGACCCTGCCTTTCGGCGAAGACGAAGAACTGGTGCCGTTGCGCGCGGGTGAACAGATTTCCTGGCGCCTGGTGCCCCAGCCGGAATAGTGCGGCGCTGCAGGCATTACGATGAAGTTCCCTCTCCCTTGAAGGAAGAGGGTCAGGGAGAGGGTGAATCTGCGCACCCGCGCCACTGAAAGCTAACATGCCGGCCCGATACAACGCCGAATCCCTGCCGACAGTCGAGAACCTCAATGCCGAGGCCGCCGCGCGCGGCCTTGTTTCAGGCGGCGGCGCGCCGCTGCGTTTTGCCGCGCCCCCTGACGATGGACTCAATTACGAAGTGCGCATTCGCGACCGGGGCCTGGTGGCCACGCGCCCGGGCAATACCCACGACCTGCTCAACGCGCAGGCCTGGCTCGATTTTCCCCGCGCCAAGGCGGCGCTCAACGCGCTGCACTGCGAGCAGATCGCGATGCAGGCGGGCAGCGTGCGCAGCCCGGTTCGTGACGCACTGACGCTGTTCGATGAGTCCGGCCTCATCGTCGCCTGCGACCAGGATGAGCTTGTCGGATTGCTGCGCGGCTTCAACTGGAAAACCCTGTTCTGGGAGCGGCGTGATGAGGTAAAGGCGCGCATGCACTTTGCCGTCTTCGGTCATGCCCTCACCGAAAAGCTGCTCTCGCCCTACAAGGGCATCACCGCGCACGCGCTTATCCTCGCCTGTCCGAGTGCCATGCCGCGAGAGGTGCTGGACATGCAGGCCGCCGCGGCCGTCGCCGCGCTGCGGACAACCCGCGACCTCGCTCCTTTGCCGGTGCTGGGTATACCGGGCTGGACGCCGCACAATGAGGCACACGACTACTACGACGACACCGCGCATTTTCGGCCTGGCCGTCGGGTGTAGTGGGTAAAATAATCCATCACCGAGTTCAATGAATCATTCAGGAGACCAGCCATGCCCATAGCCCGCACCGACGACGGCGTCGACCTGTATTACGAATCCACCGGAACGGGCGTCCCGCTCGTGCTGGTGCACGAATTTGCCGGGGACATGCGCAGCTGGGAGTCGCAGGTTCGCCACTTCAGCCGCCGCTATCGCGTGGTGACCTTTAACGCCCGCGGCTACCCGCCCTCGGCGGTTCCGCACGATGCGTCCTCGTACTCGCAAAACCGCGCCGCCGCCGACATTCTTGCCGTGATGGACCACGCCGGCATAGACAAGGCGCACATCACCGGCCTTTCCATGGGCGGGTTTGCGACGCTGCATTTCGGTTTGCAGTTCCCGGCGCGGGCGCTGTCGCTTTGCGTCGCCGGTTGCGGTTATGGCGCGGAACTGGCCACACGGGAGCGTTTTCGCGAAGAGGCCGCCACGGCGGCGAAGATTCTGCTCGAGCAGGGCATGGCTGCCTTCGTCGCCAAATATGCCGAGGGGCCGACGCGCATTCCGTTCATGAATTCAGATCCGCGCGGATTTGCCGAGTTCAAGGCGCAGTTCATCGAACATTCGGCGCTGGGTGCGGCCAATACCCAGCTTGGCGTGCAGCGCGAGCGTCCCTCGCTTTACACGCTCACCGACGCGCTGAAAAAACTGACGGTGCCGACCATCATCGTCAATGGCGACGAGGACTGGCCCTGCCTCGTTCCCGGACTGATGCTAAAGCAGGTGATTCCGGCGGCGGCGCTGGCGGTCATTCCCAATTGCGGCCACACCATGAACATCGAATGTCCGGCCGAGTTCAACGCCATCCTCGACGGCTTTCTCGCGCATGCGGCAAGCGGGCGCTGGCCGCAGCGCGACCCGCGCGCCATGGTTGACTCGATTACCGGAATGAAACCCTGAACCGGCTGTAAGCCCGCATCGCGCGCGGGTTTTCAGCAGGTGCGCCCCTGACGGGCATGATGTCGGCGCCGCTGCTCAGCCCGGTGTCGCGGCTTCGGTTGCGTATCGGGAGCGCAGTCTATTCTGAGGTGGTCGGATGTATTGGGGCCGGTTTCACGAAGATAATCGGCGGCATATTCGTCCGGCGAGGTGCCCGCGGCGAGGGCCTCCGCAAATCGTGCGATGGCGCGCGAAGCATCGCAGGCCCTGTCGACGTGCCGCTCCAGCCGGGATGATCACCGCCACCGTGCGGTTTTTCTGCGGATTAAACACTGTAATCCCCCGCAATTCACCCGATGGAAAGTGCCTGGGGTGCGGATACTGCTCGTGTACAGGTCGCCGCCGGCCGCGGTTCCGGCGGGGCGACGGGTGCTCGCATTGCCAAGCCCATGCGCGGGTCTGACAATGAAGCGGGCATTCGTGGATCCCGGACATTTCGACCTGGCGCCGTACCTCCATGCGCCGCCGGCTCAAAAGAAACAGGCAGGATTCAATGTCGGTTTCGCATAACTGAGGGTGTTGCGGATGTTTTCCTGGCTCAAGCGATTGTCCATACGCACGCAGATATTTCTGCTGGTCCTGGCGATCCTGTTTCCTGTGGCGGCGATGCTCGCCTGGTTCCTGGGTGCGGAGGTGCGTCACGCACGCGAGGCCGCGCAGGACAAGGTCCGCTTGCTGGCCGATACCAGCGCCATGCGGCTTGTGCTGACGCTCGGCGATTACCGGGAAATGCTGCGCCGGATGGCCGAGCGTCCCGGTGTCAGGGCGCTTGACGCGCGCGATTTCGACCCGCTTGTCGGTGAAATAGTCCGCTTGCATCCGGAACTCAACAACCTCGGTGTGCGAGACCGCAATGCCCGCGCTGTTTACACCTTCCTGCCCAACCCGCCCCCTGCGGAACAAATGCGCGAATTTCCGTGGTTCCGCGAGGGGTTGCGCAACGGGGCCTTTGCCGCCGGCAACGCTTTTCCCGGGCGACAGTCGGGGCGTTGGGTCTCAGTACTGACTTACCCGATCCGTAATGATGCCGGCCTGTTGTCAGGCCTTATCTTCACGCCGGTCGATTTGCAGCGTCTTTCAGAGCGTATTTTTCAGGGTGTTCCGGACAACGCCGTGGCGACGGTCATTGACCGTGAGGGCGTGACGCTGCTGCGCTCCAAGGCGGCGGAGCAGTTCATTGGCAAACCGTCCCACCCCCAAGCCGAGAAAGCCGTGGAGGGTCGCAGCGAAGGGTATTTGTCCCTGCCGGGTGTCGATGGCGTGCCGATGCTGTATTTTTTCAAGCGTCTTCCCGGTGTCGAGTGGCGCATCGTCGCAGGGCTGCCCGAAAACGAAATTTTCACCGATTACTATGCCACGCTGTGGCGCAGCCTGGCCGCAGGCCTTGGCGTGCTCTTTCTGGCGATCGCGCTCGCCTGGCGCATTGCTTTGTCGATTCTCCGGCCCATGACAGGTCTCGCGTCCACGGCGGCGCGCGTTGCCGCCGGAGACAAGGCTGCGCGCGCCGATTTGTCCGGTCCGAAGGAAATTGCCGCCGTGGCGCGCCAGTTCAACGGCATGCTTGAAGCGACCGAGGCGGGCGAGCGCGAACTCCGCGAGGGCGAACTGCGCACTCGCCTGTTGCTCAAGGCTTCGGATACCGGCCTGTGGGAGTGGAACTTTGTCAACGATGAGGTGTATTTTTCGGCCGAATGGAAACGCCATCTTGGCTACGCCGACGAAGAGATTCCCAATCGATTGGAAGAATGGGGATCGCGTGTGCACCCCGACGACCTGGATCGTGTGTTGAAGACGGTTACGGATTTTCGGGAAGGCCGCCGGGCCGAATATGGCGCCGAGTTTCGCCTGCGTCATCGCGACGGATCCTGGCGCTGGATTTTTGCCCAGGCTGACTTTGTGCGTAACGACGCAGGCGAGCCGGTGCGCATGCTCGGAAGCCATATCGACATCACCGAGCGAAAAGCGGCGGAGGCGGCGGTAAAAAGTGCGACGCAAAGGCTGGAGATTGCGCTTGAGTCGTCGCAGATCAGCGTTTGGGAAATCAATCTGGTCACCAATGAATTGTGGTTGGATTCGCGGTGGGCCCGCATGCTGGGCGAAACGCCGGTAGAAACGTGCACGACCTTCGTCCAGTTGCTCTCCCGGGTTCATCCGGATGACCGGGAGAGCGTAAGCGCTGCCGCCGTTTCGGCGATGAAGGACGACAATTCGCGCTACACCGTGGATCTTCGCATCCTTGCGGTCGACGGCGAATGGAAGTGGATGCAAAGCCGCGGACGCGTTGTTGAGCGCGACGCCTCGGGGCAACCGCTGCGCATGAGCGGTACCAACACCGATGTCACGGCGCAGGTGCATGCGCAGTCGGTTTTACGCAAGGAGCGTGAGCGCAGTCAGACGTACCTCGACGTGATAGAAACAATCGTTGTGGCGCTGGATGCGACGGGGCGCATCGCGACCATCAACCGCAAGGGCTGCGAATTGCTAGGCTATAAGGAGGAGGAACTCCTCGGCCGGCAATGGTTTGAGACCTGCCTGCCGCAGCCCGAAGGCATGCAAACCGTTTACCCGTTTTTCGTCAGGCTGATGGCCGGCGAGTTGGAAGGAACCGAGTACCAAGAGAACCCCGTGCTCACCAGCAGCGGCGCTTTGCGCGAGGTCGCATGGCACAATGCCATCATGCGTGACGATCAGGGGCGCATCACCGGCATCCTTAGCGCCGGCGAGGACATCAGCGAGAGAAAGCGCAGCGATACAGCGCGGCAGCAGGCGCTGAACGCGCTGCAAAAAATCGCCTCGCGCGTGCCAGGGATGGTCTACCAGTTCCGCGTCCGCCCCGATGGTTCCGCCTGTTTCCCGTACGCCAGCGAAGCCATCGGGCAGATTTATCGCGTCGCACCCGAAGACGTCCTGGAGGACGCCTCACCCATGTATGCCGCGCTGCACCCGGAAGACCGCGAGCGTGTGCGCGCCTCAATCGACGCGTCGCGCCAAAACCTGACGCCGTGGCAGGCCGAGTATCGCCTCCGGTTCGAGGACGGAACCGAATCCTGGCTGAACAGCAGCGCAGTGTGCGAGCGGGAGGAGGATGGCAGCGTGTTGTGGCACGGCTTTACAACCAACATCAGCGCACGCAAGGAAGCCGAACGCGAGCGCAACTCGCTCGAAATGCAGTTGCGCGAATCGCAAAAAATGGAGGCGGTGGGCACCCTTGCCGGGGGCATCGCACACGACTTCAACAACATCATCGCCAACATACTGGGCAACGCCGAGCTCGCGCGAGACGACGCCAGGGCCAATCCGCTCGCAATGCAAAGCCTCGAGGAAATCCTCAAGGCCGGGGCAAGGGCGCGCGACCTCGTAAAGCAGATCCTGTCCTTCAGCCGCAGGCAGGCCACCGAGCGCAAGCCACTTGCGCTCGCGCCGGTGGTTGAGGAGGCGGCGCGTCTGCTGCGGGCAACCCTGCCGGCGCGTCTTGTACTCCACGTGCACTGCGAGGACGGGGTGCCCCCCGTGCTCGCTGATGCGACACAAATTCAGCAGGTGTTGATCAACCTCGCGGCCAACGCGATGCAGGCAACGCGCGGCGCGCCCGGCGCCATCCAGATACGGCTCGATACGGTCGTGCTCAATGCCACCCTCGTGCGCACCAACCCCGCCTTGCAGGCGCTTTTTACAAGGCATCCTGGTTGTACGGTTCGACTGTCCATGCGCGACACGGGCACAGGCATGGACGCGCCGACGATGAAGCGTATTTTCGAGCCTTTTTTCACCACCAAGCCGGTCGACGAGGGCACCGGCCTCGGATTGTCGGTGGTGCACGGCATTGTGCAGGGACACGAGGGGGCCATCGTGGTGGAAAGCCAGCCCGGCAAGGGCGCGACCTTCTTCGTTTTTTTCCCCGTCGCTGCGGTCGTAACGCCCGCGTTCGATGCAACGCCGGTTGTCGCCGCGCCTGTTCCGCCGCCCGCACCCGTTGCCGCCGCCAGCGATATCCGGCTGCTCTATATTGACGACGATGAATCGCTGGTGTTTCTCGTAAAACGATTGCTCGAACGTCGCGGCTATCGCGTCAGCGGTTATTCAAATCAGGGCGACGCAATGGCGGAATTGCGCGCCAATCCGGCCGGGTTTGACCTGGTGTTGAGCGACTACAACATGCCTGGGATGTCCGGACTGGATGTGGCGCGCGAGGTTCGCGGCATTCGCGCCGATCTGCCGGTGGCAGTGGCTTCGGGTTTTATCGACGAGACCTTGCGCGCGAACGCCGGCGGGGCGGGCGTGCGCGAACTGATTTTCAAGGCAACCTCGGTCGACGAATTTTGCGAGGCGGTGCAAAGGCTCGCCAGCGGAATGGGCGAGACACTACCGCAGCCCTAGCCGGCGGCGCGGGTGCGAAGGCGTGTGAGCAGCAGGGCGATCCCACGGGCAATGGCGCGCAACAGCAGCGCGGCCACCACTGCGAAGGCCGCGAGCAGGACCAGAAATACCGCGGGATGGACGAGCGCCAGCCACAGGCCCGAGGGCACCAGCATGTCCTCTGACAGTGAAGCCAGACCGTTGCTGAAAGGCTCGGGCGAGGTGTTGATCAGAGCGCGCCCGCCCGCTTTGGTGAAGTGCGTCCCCGCGGCGATGCCACCGCCGAGTATGGCCGCGGCCGCCCCGATGCTTGCATCGCCGGATCCAAACACCGCCGCGGCAAGGGCGGCGCCGGCGGGAATGCGGATGAAGGTATGCACCGCGTCCCACGCGGTGTCCAGCCACGGCAGTTTGTCTGCGCCGAACTCCACCAAGGCCATCAGCGCGCTGGCGCCCAGCACCACCGGGCTGGCCAGCATGGCGAGGTGTGCCGGCAATTCTATCCAGCCGGCGTAGCCTGCGGCGCCGGCGAGGAACAACACCAGGTAAAGGCGCAGGCCGCTCCCCCAGGCGAGCGCCGCGGCGAGGGCTATTTCCGGAAGGTGGTTGATGAGTTGTTGCATGGTCATGGCGGAGTATTTTCGCACGGCGCAGGTACCTGCCACGGCATCCTTGCCCGAATGAAGCGGGAGGGGAAACGTGTAGAATCGCGGCACAAAAATAATCCTAGTCATTTCCCCCGGAGGAAAATCCAATGTCCCGAATTCATAACGTCCTGCTCGGCGCTCTTACGCTGTTTGCGACGGCGACTGGCAGCGCCTTTGCACAGTCTGATTACCCGAACAAGCCCATCCGCGTTGTCGTGCCCTGGCCGGTGGGCGGTGTCGCCGACATCGTGTTGCGCGTAATCGAGCCGCGCCTGCGCGCCGAACTGGGCCAGACCATCATCATCGACAATCGCCCTGGCGCCGGTGGCGTCATCGGCGATGACATCGTCGCGAAGTCCGCGCCGGACGGCTACACGCTGCTGTTCACCTCGCCTGCCGTCAACATGAACATCGCCATCGGGCGAGCCATGCCCTACGACCTGGATCGGGACCTGGTGCCGGTAATGAATGTGGCTTGGGCGCCGATGATCCTGGTCGCAACGCCATCGTCGAACTATCGTGATGCGAAGGAACTGGTGGCGCGCGCCATTGCAAGCGGCGGCAAGACCACATATGGGTCCTCGGGTTCGGGCTCGCCGTCACACCTCACGGTGGAGTTGTTCCGCGAAAAGGCCGGATTCAAGGGCACGCACATTCCCTACAAGGGGTCGCCGCAGGCGCTGACGGACCAGATCGCGGGGCGTTTTGACTTTCACTTTGTTAACTCGGCCACGGCGCTGCCGCAGATCAAGGCCGACCGCGTATCCGCGTTGTTTGTCACCGCGAACAAGCGTCTTGCCGTAGCGCCGAACATCCCGACCAATGCCGAAGCGGGATTCCCAGGCGTGCAGGCGAGCCAGTTCGAGGCGTTTTTTGCGCCGCGCGGCACCCCACGTCCCATTCTGGACAAGATCACTGCCGCTGTGAACAAGGTGCTGGCGATGCCCGAGGTTATTGCCGCGATGGCGCCGCACGCACTGGAGATCGACGGTGCCAGCAATCCGGACAAGTTCGCGATCCTGGCGAAAGAAGACCGCGAACGCTGGGTGGCCGTCGCCAAAAGCGCCAGTATCAAGGCCGAGTGATTCCGGCCGCAACGAACACAGCACAGGAACAGTACAGGAGAAAGCCATGCAGGACGATAACCAAAAGCCGCGCGAGGTGAACGCTGCGAATGCAATGCAGGCACTGGGAGAATGGCCGGTGCAGAAGTTCCACGTTTCACACCTGGCCGATGCGAAGTTCGAGGGCAACGGCCTGCGACCCTACGTCGTGTACCGCGACCTTGGCACGCTGGAGGCGACCGGCGGCCTGGTCGAGGCGCACATTAATGCGCGCGGCCGGCCCTTTGATGCGGGTGCGGTGAGCAAGCGCCATTCCCACCTCGTGAAATTCCAGATGGTGTACGTGCTCAAGGGCTGGATGCGCGCGGAATTTGACGGACACGGCGAGCACCTTATGAAAGCGGGCAGCTGCTGGGTGCAGCCGGCGGGCATCAAGCACACCGTACTTGAATATTCGGACGACCTCGAGGTGCTGGAGATCATCATCCCCGGCGGTTACGAGACGGTCGACGCCAACGAGCCGCCCGGCGGCAATCCCAAGGCATGAGCGGCCCAGGACGGGCGGGGGGGGCGCGGCTGGCCGGAAGGCTGGCCCTTGTCACCGGTGCGAGCGCCGGGATCGGCCGCGCGACCGCGATCGCACTGGCGCGCGAGGGTGCGGCCATCATCGCCACCGGCCGGCGCGAGGCGGAGCTTGCGGCCCTGCAGGACGAATGCGCTGCTTTCGGCGGAGACGTGCGCCAGATTGCAGGTGACCTGACTGACGCCGCCTTTATCGCGAAGCTCGGCGTGTTTGCCGCCGAGGCGGACATCCTCATCAACAATGCGGGCTCGCTCACTTACGCGCCCTTTCTCGAATTGTCCGCGGCCGACATTGAGTCGATGTACCGCGTCAACGTGCTGGCCAGCATCCAGGTGTGCCAGGTCATGGGCGCCGCGATGGCGGCGAAAAAGCGCGGCCATATCGTGATGATGACCTCGCTTTCCGCGCGCAACGTCAACCGTCTGGCGGTGGTGTATGCCTCGACCAAGCACGCGATTGCCGGCATCACCAAGGGCATGCGCATCGAGCTCAAGCCTTTTGGCATCAAGATCACCGAAATCGCACCCGGCATGGTCGAAACCGACATTCGCAGCGGCATCACGCATCCGGAGGTGCTCGCATCGTTCAAGACGCGCAGTTATGCGCCGTTGACGCCGCAGGACGTGGCCGAGTCGGTGGTGTATGCGGTATGCACCTCTGACACCTGCTGCCCGGACCTCATCGAGCTGCGGCCGCCGCAGGCCTGAGCGGGTAGGACGCGCCATGGATCTCGGACTCAAGGGCAGGACGGTCCTTGTCACCGGTGCCTCGCGTGGTATCGGTCGCGCGATCGCCATATCGTTCGCCGCAGAGGGCTGTCGCCTGAGGCTGGCTGCGCGAAGCGCGGACGGACTGGCTGTGCTCAAGGCTGACCTCGTGGCGCGTTTTGGCACCGATGTAGAGACGCTCGCCATCGACTTGTCCGAGAAGGGGGCACCCGAACGGCTGACCGGACATTTCCCCGGGGTCGACGTGCTGATCAATAACGCCGGCGCCACGCCGCGCGGCGACTTGCTGCAGGTCGAAGAGGACCAATGGCGTGCAGGCTGGGAGCTCAAGGTCTTCGGCTATATCAACGCCACACGCGCCTGTTACCGCCAGATGGCGGCGCGCGGCAGCGGAGTCATCATCAACATCATCGGTCTGGGCGCGGAAAAGCTCGAGTACGCCTATGCAGCGGGCTCCACCGGGAATGCCGCGCTGGTTGCCTTTACGCGGACTGTTGGCAGCATGAGTCTTGATCACGGCGTGCGTGTACTGGGCGTCAATCCGGGCTGGGTCGAGACCGACAAGGCCATTGCATCGCTCAGGCGGCGCAGCGAGGAAGCCTGCGGCGACCCGGAACGCTGGCGCGATTTCCTGGTCGGCTGGCCGGCGGGACGATTGATCCGGCCCGAAGAGATTGCCGACGTGGTGTGCTTTCTCGCCTCCGATCGCGCAAGCTCAGTTAGCGGCACCGTGGTTTCGATCGATGGTGGATTTGGCGCGCGGGCTTATCCGCGGGCGCCGGAGATGCCGTCGATCAAGGCTGGCTGAGCGATTCGCTCATTGCGGTGGTGGCTGGAAAGCCACGACTGGCGCGGGTTTCCAGTCATATGCCTTGGTGCGTAAATTGCCGTCATTCCCGCGGAAGCGGGAATCGATGGGGTTAATTTTTCGCTGCGCCTAGTTAGTCGTTCTTCTTTAGTTGTGTGGTTTCACTCCCCTGCGGGGAGCGAGTCACTTTTCTTGCTTCGCCAATCCCCTCCGGGGACTTCCTTCGGTCGGAAGTAACCCAAAGAAGGCGACCCGGAGGTGACGGCCCCCGGGTGTGACTTGCGTCTTGAACCAGATTGGTCAGGCGGGGGCTGCCCTGCGATGCTCGCATCCTCGGGCCGGTTCCTAAACTCGCTACCTGCGGTCGCTCAGACAACGGGACCGGACTTCTCCCGAGGACGCTGCGCTTCTCGGCGTCCCCTACAGGACTGAAAGTCAAAAACAAAAAACAAAACCGTTACTTGGTCAGCAGAGAAGCGCAAGCAAGCGACCACCGAATGCTGTCGCTTTGTCTTTGACCTCGGGGCCCCTGCGACGCCGCCGAGGAGCGCAGGGGAA
>CAITSH010000513.1 GCA_903895005.1 uncultured Pseudomonadota bacterium | reverse complement strand
GGCTGGAAGGGCCTGATCAACGATCCCTACCTCAACGGCAGTTTCCGCATCAATGAGGGCTTGCGCGTTGCGCGCGACCTGCTGGTGCGCATCAACCAGATGGGCGTGCCCGCCGGGTGCGAGTTTCTCGATGTGATTTCACCGCAGTACATAGGCGACCTGGTGAGCTGGGGCGCCATCGGCGCGCGCACGACCGAGTCGCAGGTGCATCGCGAACTCGCCTCCGGCCTGTCGGCCGCCGTGGGCTTCAAGAATGGTACCGATGGCAACGTCAAGATCGCGGTCGACGCGATTCTCGCCGCTCGACAAAAGCACCATTTCCTGTCGGTGCACAAAAGCGGGCAGGTGGCGATTGTCGAGACGCGCGGCAACAACGATTGCCACATTATCCTGCGCGGCGGCAAGGCGCCCAACTTCGACGCGGCCAGCGTCGCTGCGGCGGGCAAGGATCTCGCCAAGGCGGGTCTTGAGGAAATGCTCATGATCGACTGCAGCCATGCCAACAGCTCCAAGGATTACCGCCGCCAGTCCGAGGTGGCCGCCGACATCGGCCGGCAAATTTCGGGCGGCGAGCGCCGCATCATCGGCGTGATGATCGAATCGCATCTGGTGGCCGGCCGCCAGGACCTTGTCCCGGGCAAGCCGCTCACCTACGGTCAGAGCATCACCGACGGGTGCCTGGGCTGGGAGGAGAGCAAAAAACTCCTCGATGATCTGGCTACGGCGGTCAAGGCGCGGCGCAAGCTCAAGCCGGCGTGAGTGCTTATTCCCGCCCGTTTGCGCCGTATTGGGCATTGACGTGAAGGCCGCCGGTGTCCCGTGAAGTCTGCGCCTCCGGGACGCTGACCGGCCTGCGGCGCGGCTTCGCCGCCGCGCTGCTGGTCACGCTGGCCTTTCGCTTTTGGCTGGCTGCGGTGTTTCCCCTCACCGGGGATGAAGCCTACTTCATGTACTGGGGGGCTTTCCCGGAAACGGGGTTTTACGACCACCCCCCCATGGTCGGCTGGCTCCTGACCCTGTTGCTCAAATTTTCCGCGGCTGAGTGGGCGCTGCGCCTGCCCGCGGTCCTGCTCGCGCCGGTGTTGTCGCTTGTCGTTTTCGCGCTGCTTCGCCCCGTCGATGAGGCACGCGCCTTGCTCGCTGCAACGGCGTTCGTCTTGGTGCCGATCGAAGTCTGGAACGGATTCATCACGACGGACACACCCCTCGCGTTGTGGTCCTTCCTTTCTGTGGCCGCGTTCGTTGTTGCGCTGCGCGCCCAGGATGGCGCGTGTGCCGGGCGTGCGTTTGCATGGTTCGCGCTCGCGGGTGTGTTTCTCGGCCTCGCGTTGTTGTCAAAGTATTTCGCCGGCCTGCTGGCCATCGCCTACGGCGTGTATGCGCTGCTTTCGCCAAGGCGCGACAAGCCGTGGCGCGGCGTGCTGGTGGCTTGGGCGCTGGCGCTGCCGTTTCTGGGTTTTAATTTCTGGTGGAACTACGAGAACTGCTGGGCGAACCTGATGTTCAACCTGTACAACCGCCACGACGGCGCGGGGTGGTCGTGGCAGACGCCGCTGCTCTACCTCGTTACGGCGGTGTATGTGCTCTCGCCGGTGGCCATGCTGCAGCTTCTTCGCGGTGAGGGAAGGCCGGTGCTGCCCGCCGGCGACAAGGTGCTTCGATTCGTGTTTGTCTGCGCGGCTTTTCCGCTCGCCGGATTTGCGCTGCTCTCGCTGGTCAAACAGATCGGCCTGCACTGGGTGCTGTCGTTCGTGCCGGTGATGTTCGTGTTCTTCGGTGTCATGCTGTCGCGCGCGCAGCTGCTGCGCTCGGTGGTGTTCCTTGGTTGCTTCAGCCTGCTTCATGTCAGTGCGGTGCTGGTTGTCGCCAACCTGCCGCTCGAGACTTGGAAAAACACCCGCATGTACGAGGGCATCGTCTATACCGTCGAAACGGCGCAACTGGTGGAGGCATTGCGGCCTTTCGCAGCCGACTATGAAATGGCCGCCGACGGTTATTCGCCCGCGGTGACCATTTCGTACCACGCGGCGATTGCCGGTCTCAAGGGTGCGCCGCTGCAGCGCGGTGATGACACGGCAGCGTGGCGTCGCAATTATTTCATGGTGTTTGGCACCGCCTCGTCGCACGCGCGCCACGATGACATCCTGACTGATTTCCGGCCGCTCGCCGGGCGCAACATCCTGGTGCTGCGAAAGACGGCGCCGCAGTCGGGCGAGTACGCACCCTACTTTCAGTCGGTCGATGAGCGGCGCGTGACTGTGCGCGGCGTCACGTATCACCTGGTCCTGGGGCGTGGTTTTGACTTCGTCGCGTATCGCGAACGCGTGCTCGTACCGCTGGCGGCGCGTTACTACCGGATTCCGGCCTACCTGCCGCAAGGGCGCTGCGATTTTTGCGAGCGTTACCTTTCGCGGCGGTATTGTCCGGTTCGCTGAGGTGGCCATGATCGCCATGGTCGGCCAACTGATCCGGCTCGCGCGCCCCTACCAGTGGGTCAAGAACAGCTTTGTTCTCGTCGGTCTGGTGTTCGGCCACGCCTGGGGGGATGCAGCGACGCTGCGCAGCGTGGCATTGGTGTTCGCGTCGTTTTGCCTTGCTTCGAGCGCGGTCTATGTGTTTAACGACATCGCCGACCGTGAAGCCGACAAGGTTGACAACGACAAGGACGGCTACGTGGACTGCAACGACGCGGATTGCGCCGGCGACGCCGCGTGTGCGATTGGCTGCGCGCACGACCTGTGCACGCAAGGCGCCAAGC
>CAITSH010000512.1 GCA_903895005.1 uncultured Pseudomonadota bacterium | reverse complement strand
GTCGGTAGCGTTCCATCGTGCCCGCCTTGGGCGCGAGTCCGGACTCGGGCTTCTGATCTGCGATGTATTGCACGATCGCAGGGCCTTCGGTCAGAAGCTGGCCGTCGTCGAGAACGAGGGCGGGGACATAGCCTTTGGGGTTGATGTCGTTGAGGCTGCCCCCGGAGGCAAGCGCCTTGCTCTGAAGGTTGGCCTGCACCAATTCGACCGGAATGCCCGCTTCGCGCATTGCAATGTGGGGCGACAATGAGCAGGCGCCTGGTGAGTAATAGAGTTTCATGCTTAGTCTCCTGAGGGGTGCGCGGGCGAAAGAGCCTGCGTAAAGGCCCTGTCGCTGCATTGAAAATACTGCGACAGAATAGTTCAAATTTTAAGTCTAACGGTGGTGCTAGTCGACAATGGCGAACACATGCTGTGATGCGATTCGAGGTAAAATTGCGCCACTTCTTACAAGGTGCTTCACTCGTGACGATCGAGAAAAGCGAAACAATCAAGACAGTCGAGAAAAGCTTGACGCTCACGGGCTTGGAGATGCCTGCGACAGCCAAGGCGTCCGACACGCTGGTTGACGTTGCAGGCCTGCGCTTCTCCTTTGGAGAGCATAAGGTGCTGAGTGGGCTGTCGCTCAAGGTTCCGCGCGGCAAGGTGACCGCGATTCTGGGCCCCAGCGGTTGCGGCAAAAGCACGCTGCTGCAGCTTATCGGCGGTCAGATCGAACCGGAGGGCGGTACGGTCACCGTCGACGGCAGGGTGGTGAGTGAACTCAATGACGATGCCTTGTATGCATTGCGCCGGAAAATGGGCGTGATGTTCCAGGTCAGCGGCTTGTTTTCCGACCTCTCGGTATATGAAAACATCGCGTTCCCGATGCGCGAGCACACCAGACTTTCCGAGGGAATGATCCGCTCGCTGGTTTTGATGAAGCTGGAGGCCGTTGGTTTGCGCAACGCGCGCAATTTGATGCCCAGCGAACTCTCTGGCGGCATGCAGCGGCGTGTCGCGCTGGCCAGGGCGATCGCATTGGACCCGATGCTGGCGATGTACGACGAACCGTTTGCGGGGCTTGATCCGATTTCGCTCAACCAGGTCGCGGTGCTGATTCGCGAACTGAACGACGCATTGGGTACGACTTCGATCGTTGTCAGTTACGATATCAGCGCTTCGCTCAAACTTGCCGACTACGTTTACGTGATCTCCGGCGGCGTGACGGTCGGGCACGGCGTGCCCGAGGACATGATGAGTTCCGAGGATCCCTTCCTGAAGCAGTTTTTCCATGCGCTGCCGGACGGTCCGATCAGCTTCAATTTTCCGGCCCGTCCGTATACCGAGGACCTGGGCTGGAAGCCCGCTGCCTGACATTTCCCCATTCCAGCTTCGCTCGCAATGCTGCGCTGCCGCAGGGGGGCGACGATGTGGCATACCCCCGCCCCCGAGAGTATGATTTTGACTGTTGCCCGTAGCTGAAAAAAGGAGGGGCCATGCTCGTCAAGGAAGTTCTGAAGGTCAAGGGCAATACGCTCTATACGGTCACGCCTGATACGCAACTGTCGGATGCGGTGATCAGCATGTCCGAACATGACATCGGCTCGGTGGTGGTGATGCATCAGGGCAAACTGGTCGGGATGCTGACGTTTCGCGAAGTGATTGCGATGCTGGCGAAGCGGCAGAAGGAAAAGCGCGTGGGGCCGACGCCGCCGATCTCCGAGTTCAAGGTCAGCGAGGCAATGCAGACCGCACCGGTTACAACCGATCCTGGGATGGACGTCGACCAGTTGCGCAGTGTCATGCTCAAACATCACGCGCGCTATGTCCCGGTTCTTGAGGGCGAGGTGCTGCTCGGGGTGATTTCCTTCCACGACGTGGCGAAAGCCGTTCTCGAGGAAAAGAATTTCGAAAATAAAATGCTCAAGGCGTATATCAAGGACTGGCCGGAACCCGAGAGCGCCTGATCTTTCACGAACTGTCCACTGGCCAGACCGAGGAGGTGACATGCCAGGCTCACGATTCCGAGGTGCCCTTCGGGCGCTGTTCCTTGTGCTGGCGCTTCCGCTGTCTGCCGCGGCGCAGGATTTCCCCGCAAGACCCCTGACGCTCATTGTCCCCTGGCCTGCGGGCGGTTCAACCGACCTGGCCATGCGCGCACTGGCGGAGGCGACACAAAAGTATCTTGGCCAGAGCGTCGTTGTGGAAAACAAGCCCGGAGGAGGAGGGACGCTCGGACCGGGCAACATGGCGCAGACTGCTCGTCCCGACGGCTACACGTTGGCGCAGGCGCCTCTGGGCCTTTACCGTATTCCACACATGCAAAAAGTATCCTTCGATCCTTTGAAGGACTTTTCCTACATCCTCAACCTCACCGGTTATACCTTCGGTTTTGTCGTGCGCGCCGATGCGCCCTGGAAAACATTCCGGGATTTTCTTGACTACGCGAGGGCCAATCCGGGCAAGGTCAATTATGGTTCTACTGGGACCGGCACCTCGCCCCATCTGATCATGGAAATGATCGGAGTGAAGGAAGGTATCGAATGGACGCATGTGCCTTTCAAGGGCAATGCCGACGGCACGGCATCGCTGATGGGGGGGCACATCATGGGCATGTCGGATGCCACCGGTTGGGGGCCGCATGTCGATGCCGGTCGCTTCCGGTTGCTGGTGACCTTCGGCGCCAACCGCACCAAGCGCTGGCCCACCGTGCCAACCGCCAACGAAATGGGATTGGGCATCGTGGCCAACTCACCTTACGGTTTGGTCGGCCCCCGTGGCATGGATCCCAAGGTCGTCAAAATTCTGCACGATGCCTTCAGGAAGGGGCTTGAGGATCCGATCCACCTGCGCGCCGTCGAGAAGTACGACCAGGAAATTTTCTACATGGGATCGGAGGACTACGCCAAGTGGGCGGCCGAGACTTATCGCGAGGAGCGAAAGCTCATCGAACGCCTGGGCTTGCTGGCAAAATAACATTCGACTCCCCGCCGCGGCGTGGGGGCCTCATTCCGCCAAGGCAGTGCGCACATGTTGCAAGGTAGTCAGTTCGGTTTGCTTGCCCAGCGGCGGTTTGCGCCGTTTTTTCTGACCCAGTTCTTCGGCGCCGGCAACGACAACGTATTCAAGTTTGCACTGACGGTGCTGGCCACCTACAACGCCGCAGAATGGGGCGGGCTGGATCCGCACTCGGCCGGTGCGATCATCGGCGGCATTTTTATCCTGCCGTTCGTCCTGTTTTCGGCCACAGCCGGCCAGCTTGCCGACAAGTATGAAAAATCGGCGCTTATCCGCTTTGTGAAGAACTTCGAAATCGTGGTGATGCTGGCGGTCGCCGCAGGGTTTGTCTTGCATGTCGTCTGGCTGCCGTTCGTCGGCGTGTTCCTGATGGGGCTGCACTCGACGCTGTTCGGACCGGTAAAGTATGCCTATTTGCCGCAGCACCTGGGGAATGAAGAGCTGACCGGCGGCAACGGCCTCGTTGAAACCGGTACATTTGTCGCCATTTTGCTCGGTACGATGCTGGGCGGCGTGCTGGTGGCGATCCCGGAAACCGGCGCCAGTTACGTTGCGGCGGTGTCGCTGCTGCTTGCGGTTTTTGGGCGCGTAGCAGCAGGTTTTGTGCCGCACTCCGCGGCTCCGGACCCGTATTTGGTCATCAACTGGAACCCGCTGCGCGAAACACGCGACAACCTGCGGTTCGCGCGCGTCGATCGCACCGTGTTTTTGTCCATGCTGGGTATCTCGTGGTTGTGGTTTTTCGGCTCGATATTCCTGACCTCGTTCAGTGGCCTCGCCAAGACAGTGCTCGGTGGCGACGAGACCGTGGTGACAATGCTGCTGGCGGTATTTTCGCTTGGTATCGGCACCGGTTCGCTGTTGTGCGAGCGTCTCTCCGGACGCATGGTGGAAATCGGGCTGGTGCCCTTTGGTGCCATCGGCATGACGGCGTTCGCCGCGGATTTGTATTTCGCCACACAAGGGGATACTCCCGGGGCCGAGCTAATCGGCCTATCCGCGTTGCTGGCGCAACCGCATCACTGGCGGATGCTCGCAGACTTGTTCCTGTTGGCGATGTTCGGCGGTTTTTATAGCGTGCCTCTTTATGCGCTGATACAGAGTCGCTGCGAACCGCATCATCGTGCCCGCATTATCGCGGCCAACAATATCCTAAACGCCCTGTTCATGGTGGTCGCCTCGGTGATGGCGGCCGGGCTGCTGGCTGCCGGGCTGTCCCTGCCGCAATTGTTCCTGGTTACGGCGCTGCTCAATGCACTGTTGGCAGCCTACATTTTAAAGTTGGTGCCCGAGTTCCTGATGCGTTTTGTATCCTGGTTGCTGATCCATTCGGTCTACCGGTTGGACAAGAGTGGCTTGGAGAATATTCCGGCGGAAGGCGCATGCGTGGTGGTGTGCAACCATGTTTCGTTTGCCGATCCCGTCGTATTGCTCGGGGCTTGTTCGCGGCCGATCCGCTTTGTAATGGATCACCGCACTTTCAAGCTGCCTCTGATCAATTTCATCTTTCGCACCAGTCGCGCCATTCCCATCGCGCCGGCCAGAGAAGATGCCGCGATGATGGAGCGTGCGTTCGCGGAGGTGGCCGCGGCCTTGCGCAATGGCGAGGTGGTGGGCATTTTCCCGGAGGGGCGCATAACCGATACCGGAGCGCTTTATCCATTCCGCCCCGGCATTACGCGGATCCTCGACACAACGCCCGTGCCCGTCGTGCCTATGGCACTGGGCGGATTGTGGGATTCTTTTTTCTCACGCCAGGGTGGGGCGGCAATGCGCGACCTTTGCAGGCTTCGACCATTCAGACGGGTTACGCTGCGCGTTGGTGCGCCGCTGGATGCTACCGAGGCTACGCCGGAACACCTGCAACAGAAGGTAGCGCGGTTGCTTGCTGCGGACGACTTGCCGGGACGCGTTGAGGCGGAGCCACGCTAGGGCTTTTACCCACGACGTAGCGCACAATCACAGCCCATAAAGCGCTTTCGGCGCGACACCGGCTGTCCTTCGCGGTCGCGGGCTATGCTGCGCCCGACCTGCTCTTAAATCTGGCGGAGGTGGTGTCCGCCCGGGCTCCTGAGTTTGTCCGGGCTACTGTCTGAGATAGACGTGTTTCAGAGGGAAATCAGGCTCTTATGCTACACTTCTGAGACTTATTTTCGACATAAAGATGACTCCATCATGTCCGGCAATACCCTTGGAAAACTATTTTGCGTGACCTCCTTCGGCGAATCCCACGGCCCGGCATTGGGGGGGGTCGTCGACGGTTGCCCGCCAGGGATGATGTTGACCGAAGCCGATATCCAGAAGGAATTGGACAGGCGCAAGCCCGGGACGTCGCGCCACGTGACGCAGCGCCAGGAATCAGACCGAATCGAGCTGTTGTCAGGAATTTTCGAAGGACGCACGACCGGTACCCCCATTGGCTTCATCATCCGTAACGAAGACCAGCGATCGAAGGATTACAGCGCCATCGCCGAGACCTTCCGTCCGGGGCATGCCGACTACACCTATTGGCAAAAATATGGCCTGCGCGATTACCGTGGGGGCGGTCGCTCGTCCGCGCGTGAAACGACGATTCGCGTCGCCGCCGGAGCCATTGCGAAAAAGTGGTTGTTCGAGCGCTACGGGGTGGTGATACGCGGGCGCTTGTCGCAGATCGGGCCGCATGAACTCGCCCTCAAGTCCTGGGATGCGGTCGGGCAAAACCCGTTTTTTTCCGCCGATCCTGACATCGTGCCCAAACTCGAGGATTACATGGACGAGCTCAGGCGAGCGGGAGATTCCTGCGGTGCCAAGGTGACGGTCGTTGCGGAGGGGGTTCCGGTTGGCTGGGGGGAGCCGGTCTACGATCGGCTCGACGCCGATCTTGCCTACGCGATGATGGGCATCAATGCGGTGAAGGGCGTCGAAATCGGTGCTGGGTTTTCTGCGATCGTACAGCGTGGCAGCGAGCACGGTGACGAAATGACGCCGGCGGGTTTCCTCTCCAACCACGCCGGAGGGGTCTTGGGGGGCATTTCCACGGGGCAGGATGTGGTGGTGCATGTGGCGCTGAAACCGACCTCGTCCATCCGGTTGCCGCGTCGTTCCATCAACAAACAGGGTGAGGCGGCCATGGTGGAAACCACCGGCCGCCATGATCCGTGCGTGGGCATACGTGCGACGCCGATTGCCGAGGCGATGCTCGCGATCGTGTTGATGGACCATGCGCTGCGTCATCGTGCGCAGTGCGGCGACGTGCTGCCTCCGACCAAGCCTATTCCCGGCAGCGCAGGGTGAGTGCCCGCGGTATGGCCACGGCGGGTGGCCATACCGCCACAAAACCGCGCCCGGATTAGAATAGTCCGGTCCGTCATTTGGCGGCACAAAATAAAACAAGGGGGAGAAAACATGAAGCGATCCACTATTGCGGCGGGTTTCGCAGCCTTGGCAATCACCGGACTTGCGGGCCTTGTCACGGCCCAACAGGCGGGGTTTACGCGCACCGGCTTGCAGACGCAGGATCTCAGCACTCCGGGCAAGGTCGCCGTTCAGGCACGTGCCGAATTTGATCCGGGCGTTGCCGCGGGTCGGCATACCCATCCGGGCGAAGAACTGGGCTATGTGCTTGAGGGCCAGCTTGAATTGCTGATCGACGGCCAGCCGCCGAAAATCATCAAGGCCGGTGAGACCTTCTTTGTGCCGGCGGGTCTGGTGCACGACGGGAAAAATACGGGGAGCGGTAAGGCGAAGGTGTTGGCGACTTACGTGGTCGAAAAAGGCAAGCCGGTTGCCTCACCTGCGAAGTAAAACTGCCCGGCGGGCGCAAACACGTCCGCCGTAAAACGATTGCTTGCGCCGGAGATGGCCATGAAATCTGACCTCGTTATCATTTTTAACTTCATCCTGAGCCAGTGGAGTTTTACGCCGAGCGCTTTCAAGGAGGCGATCGTCAACGCAGCGCTGGCGAAGTTCCTGCTTTCGGCGATATGGTGGCTGACTCGATTTCTGGTCGGGAAGTTTCCGTCGAGCCAGGCTTTGTCGGCGGTCAACGCACTGTTCAATACAAAGCCCGCAAAGCTCGTGGTGCTGGTTCTGGACGTCACGCTGATCGACGTGTTCCTGTTTTTTGCGGTCGTGTCGCTGCTTGACCTGCGTGTGCAGTTCTCGTTTTTCTCGCTTTGGTCGGCGGCGCTGTTTTCGTTTCTGCTGGTGTACATGTTTATTGTCACGCACGCCGACATCAAACGGTATTGATCGCCGGCTGGAAACGCCCGCCTGGCGTGGGTTTCCAGCCAGTGCGGGCGAAAAACCTACTGCCTAGTGGCTGCCGCGCCCTGTTGGGCATGCGCCTGCAGCAAGCGCAAGGTGGGGTCGGAATCGTCTTCGTCCAGCATGTTTTGTCCGTAGCGTTGCCATAAACCAAGGGCCCGGGACTTTTCGCCCATGGACAAGTACCCGGTCATGGCGCTGGTCAGGAGATATCGGCGATGCCCGCGCGGGAGCGTAAATGTCTGCCCGAGGAGCGATTCGCCCAATTCGGCCATTTGTTTTGCGTCGCGCGCGCCGATTGCGGAGAAAAGCGCGATCCAGCGGCGGTATTCGGGGGGGAGTCTGCCGTAGCAGGGCGTGGTTTCCAACTTTTGCCAGATGTCCTGCGCCTGCGTGCGGTTAAGCCACGGGTTTACCAGGCGGGCGATTTCGTAAAGACTGTGGAACCAGATGTCGAAACTTTGCGGATCGTGGCATTCGAAGCCGCGCAGCCGCGTCAGTTCGAGGTCCTTTTGCAGGACGCGGGGCAAACCGACGGGCTCGGGGGGCTTTGAGCCGGTGTAAAAATCGTGGGCGTACTTCGCGCGGCGCGACAGCTCAATACGGTTCATGAACTCTTCCCCGGCATACGAAGGCGTACTCCGTTCGGGCCTGCCTTCAAGCATCGGCAATGCGGGCACACCGCCATTGCCAAAATTCACGAACTGCCGGGCATCAGCCTGCAGGAAACGGAACTTGGCTGCATGCGTGTCAAGGTACGGGAAATAGTCGGAGTTCGCAGGCGATGCAAAGCTTTGAAAGAAAGGCTCCAGCACGGTGCGTCCGCCAATGCGCCGCAGTTCTACGTCGCCCAGATTGCGCACATGGATTCGTGCCAGTTCCTGCGACAGGCCGGGTATTTTTGTCACGTCGGCGATGGGTCTGGCGAGCGTCGATTTCGCGCCGGCGACGATCAGCAGGTCCGAGTCGTTGGCCGCGTAAATCACGTAATCCTCAAAATTCTCGCCAAGCGCCTTCATGACTGAGGCCAGCAGCGAGATGTCGGTCTCGTACATCTGCAGCCACTGCACGAGAACGCCTCCCTCATTGAGGTAGCGCTTTGACAAACGGTAAAACTCTGTTGTGAACAAGCTGGCTACGCCGCTCACCCAGGGGTTGGAGGGCTCTGAAACGATAATGTCGTAGCGCGCGTTGCGCAACGAAAATGCCGTTTTCGCGTCATCAAAAATAAGCCTGCTGCGCGGGTCGGCCCAGACCGAACCGTTGCGCGCAGAAAAATAGCGTGATGCCTCCGCCATCGCAGGCTCAATTTCGATGGTATCGAGCGACTCAAGGTTCGGGTTGGACAGCAGGGTGTGGCTTGTGAGCCCGGTCCCCACGCCGATGACGGCAGCGCGTTTTGCGTCGGGCTTGTAGGCGAGGGGAATGGCGCCTGTCATGACCATAGTGATTTCGTCGGATATGCGGTCACCGTCTTTGAGGTTGATCGCGCCGTCGGACTTGCCGTTGGTGCGCAGGGACAGGCCTTCCTGGAATTGCATCAGGCTTACCGACGTGGTTTTTCCGTCCTTGTAGAACACCAGTTGCGCCGTTTCGGGGCCGTACACATCTCCGCGACGAAACACCCCGGATGCCATTTTGTAGGCGTCAAGTGTGAACAGCGTCAGGGAAAGGCACAGTCCCAGCACCGCGGCACCAGCGGCGATCCAGGCTGGCCTTTTTGCACGGATTTTCGCGAGCAGGGCGATGCCCAGGCACATGTCCAGAGCGGCGCCGGCGGTGATCATGCCCTTGAGGCCAAGCAATGGCATGGCGATATGGGCGGCTAGCACAATGCCTACGATGGAGCCGACGGTGTTGGCGGCGTAGACCATGCCTATGGATTTTTCGCCGTGCCCGGTCTTGAGCAGGGCCGCGCTGATAAGCGGCAGGGTCATGCCGGCGCAGAACGCCGCGGGAAACATCACGGCAAGGGCGATGCCGTCGCTGGCGAGTAAAAAGAGGCTGTATCCGGCGTCGGTTTTTCCGAGTGTTTTCACGACCTGCCCCATCAAACCGAACATCTGCCCGTAGATCGGAAGGGTGGCAAGAGCAAGCAATCCCATGACGACTTGCACGATGCCCAGGTAGCGCTGCACGTTGCCGATGCGGTCGATACGCCGTTTCACCCACAGGCTGCCCGATGCAATCCCGAGAATGAACGCGGACAACATGAGCTCGAACGAATGTGTCGAACTGCCCAGAACGACCGAAAGCATGCGTATCCAGCCCACCTCATAGATAAATGACGCGGTGCCGGTCAGGGCGGCAACCCAGAGGAACAGGTTGATGCCGCCATTTGCGGCCGATGGTTGC
>CAITSH010000511.1 GCA_903895005.1 uncultured Pseudomonadota bacterium | reverse complement strand
TGCAAAGAGCATGGGAATCACCATCATTTTGGTGGGACATGTGACCAAGGAGGGCGCGCTGGCGGGGCCGCGGGTGCTCGAGCACATCGTTGATACGGTGCTTTATTTTGAGGGCGATACGCACCAAAGTTTCCGGCTAATTCGCGCCATCAAGAATCGGTTTGGCGCGGTGAATGAGCTTGGTGTGTTTGCGATGACCGAAAAGGGCTTAAAGGGGGTGTCCAATCCCTCCGCGATTTTCTTGTCGCAACACGCTGAGCCGGTTGCCGGGTCCTGCGTACTCGTGACGCAAGAAGGGACACGGCCATTGCTCGTTGAGGTGCAGGCCCTGGTGGATACCGCGCACGCGCCCAATCCGCGCAGGCTCTCGGTCGGCCTCGAACAAAACCGCCTGGCGATGCTGCTGGCGGTATTGCACCGGCACGCCGGAATCGCATGCTATGACCAGGACGTGTTCGTAAACGCGGTGGGCGGTGTCAGGATCACCGAGCCTGCGGCAGACCTTGCGGTGTTGCTGGCGGTGGTTTCTTCGCTCACGGACAGGCCGCTGAAAAAGAAGATGGTGGTGTTCGGCGAAGTGGGGCTGGCCGGAGAGGTGCGTCCCGCGCCGCGCGGGCAGGAGCGCTTGCGCGAGGCGGCAAAGCTCGGGTTTACCCAGGCGATCATTCCGACGGCTAACCAACCCCGGCAGCCAATCGAGGGCATGGAGATCATTGCTGTGGACCGCCTGTCCGAGGCGGTCGCAAGGCTGCGCGATTGAGGCCAAACGCGGTCCTGGCCCGGGGTGGGATATGCCTGGAAAGCCGCGCCAGTCGGGCATTTCCAGCTGGTGGTAGTGCCGGATTCAGGGGGTGAGGGGATAGCAGGGTGGACGCGTGGTTGTTGCCAAAGTCGATGCTCTTAGGATTTGCGGTCGCCGCTCCGGTTGGCCCGATGGGGCTGCTTTGCATTCAGCGCACGCTCGCGCGCGGCCGCTGGGCGGGGCTTGCGCTCGGTGCCGGTGTCGCGTTCGCCGACTTCACGTTTGCCGCGATTGCCGCTTTTGGCGTGACTGCGGTCACAGCGGCGTTACTCGCCTCTGTTTCATGGATCAAACTCGGCGGTTCGCTGTTGCTGATCTACTTGGGCGTGAAGATCGCACTGACCCCTCCCTCGGAAGGCGCTTCGCAGCATGTACCGGTGGGAAACGCGAGGGCGTTTTCCACAGCATATGGCCTCACCCTGACAAATGTGCCGACGATACTTTTTTTCGCCGGTATTTTTGCGGCGGTGGGCTCGTTTGGCTCGGCGACCGAATCTGCTCTCTTCAGCATAGGTGTCTGGCTCGGGTCCATGTGCTGGTGGATGATCCTTACCGCGGCGGTGCAACGCGGCGCGGCACGGCTGACGCCGGTGTTCGTCGTGTGGCTTAACCGCGTGTCCGGGATGGCCTTGGTTGGGATGGCCCTGTACGCCCTTGCGACGCTGCGCTTTGCCTGATCGACTTAGTCGGCCTGGATTTTTGCTTCTTTGACCACGCGTGCCCACTTAGCCGTTTCGGAACGGATCATCGCCGCAAACTCGTCGGGCGTCCCGCCGCCAACTTGGTTGCCCTGCCCGACAAGAATGTCGCGCACCTCGGGCATGATAAGAACCCGGTTTATCGAGGCATTCAGCTTTTGCACGATATCGCGCGGAGTGCCGGCCGGAACGATCACGCCCTGCCAGTTGCTCGATTCGAAGCCTGCGACGCCTGCCTCGATCATTGTCGGCACATCGGGCAGGACCGAAAGCCGCTCGGAGCTCGTCACCGCTAGTGGACGCAGCTTGCCGCCCTTGATAGCCGGCATGGCCGCGTACGTGAGCTCGAACATCATGTCGACATGCCCGCCCATCAGATCCGTTGCGGCCGGCGCGCCGCCTTTGTAAGGCACGTGCTGAATGTCGATTGCAGCCATGGCCTTGAACATTTCACCCGACAGGTGATGTGATCCTCCGGTGCCTGATGATGCGAAGCCCATTCCGGGTTTGGTTTTGGCAAGGGCAATGAGCTCCTTGACCGATTTCACTGGCATCGCCGGATGAACCATCAGTACCAGCGGGCCGCGTTCGATCAACACCACGGGCGCAAAGTCCTTTTGCACGTTATAGGGCAGGCTTTTCATCAGGCTTGGATTGACCGACAGGGGCGCGAAGTTGCCCATGCCGATGGTGTAACCGTCGGCGGGTGCTTTTGCGAGAAGGTCTGTTCCCAGAACGCCGCCCGCCCCGGGCTTGGCTTCAACAACCACCGGCTGGCCCCACATCTCTGAGAGTCGCGATGCGATCTGCCGCGCGCGCAAGTCTGCCGAGCCGCCGGAGGCGTACGGAACGATCCATCGCACCGTTTTGTTCGGAAAATTCGCAGCGCCTTGTGCGATAGCCGGCGGCGGCAGGAGCGATGCGCATGCGAGCGTGACGAGCGCGAAAATAAATGGGGTCACGCGGGGTTGGCGGTTCATCTTGATGCTTCCTTTACGGTTTGGCGGTGAATTGTCGAGTTTTCGGGACTCAGCTCGCGCCTGCAATGATCCGGCCACAGGCGATGCCGCTGCGAACCGCTGACTCCAGGGTTGCAGGGTAGGGGCTGTCGGTGTAATCGCCGGCAAGAAGCAGTCCGGGTTGAGCTGTGCGGTTGCCAGGGCGGTTCATCGAAGGCCGGCATGAGAAGGTTGCGCGCTTTTCGGCGATGACGCGTTGCCATAGCGGCGTCGGGAAAGATCCGAGGTGTTGGATCAGTTCTCTGTGGACGGCGGCTCCGAACGCATCCTGTGTCAGACCTTGGTGTGCCCCGGTCGCACTGACCACGACTGCGATGAGTCCGGGGATGCCGGATAACGCGCCCCGATCGAAGGCCCACTGCACGAATCCCCCGGTGAACCCGAGCATGGGCGAAGGCAGTCGCACTTCAGGCGTGTATTGCAGGTAACAGGTGTAAATGGGCTGGTAGTCGAAAACATCGATCGCCCGGCGGGTTGCCTCCAGGCCAGGGATATTTTCAAGGATTGCGCCGGCGTGATGGGGGCCGGTGGCGACGATGACATGGCTGAACTGCTGCGGGCGCTCGTCGAGGCGCCACATGCCGTTGCTTTCATCCAGGCGAAGGCCTCGAACGGCTTCGCCCATAAGAACGCGCCCGTGCTTTTTGCCGATAAAGGCTGCCGCCGGTTCGGGAAAAAGGGCGCTCAAGTCGACGCGCGGCAACAGCATTTCGCTGTTCTCTCGCCGACCGGTCAGCGTGTCGCGCAGTACGCTTGCGAATACCCGCGCCGATGCACTCTCTGCCGGCGTGTTCAGTGCGGAAACGCACAGCGGCTCCCACAGGAACTCGCGCAGAGCACCCCGTTGTCCATGCTTCTCCAGGAGGGTCTCGACCGTGATGTCCGGCTCGACTTTAAAGTCGCAACGCTTGAGCGCCTGCATGAAGCGGATGGCGGAGAGTCGTTCTGAGAAGCGCAGGCCGCGTGCGCCCAGCAGCGCCGCGCCGAGGTGCAACGGGGCCGGCCAATCCGGGGCAGCCAGCGAAAATCCGCTTGCATAGCGCAGCTGCAGCGGCAGGCGCAGAAGCAGTTCTTCCGGGGCCGCTCCGACGCGGCGCATTTGCGCTAGCGTTTCGGTGTAGGCGCCAATGAGAATGTGCTGGCCGTTGTCGAGCACCGTGCCCTCGGCTTCGACGCGGCGCGCCCGCCCGCCAAGGGCGCGGGAGGCCTCGAAAACGGTGACGCGAAGGCCGCGGTCGGCCAGTTCCACCGCGGCAGCCATGCCTGCCCAGCCGGCACCAATGACTGCCGCTTGGGGGACGCCCCCCTTCATGTGTGTGCCTCCGCCCGCCTGATCAAGCCGTTACCCAGGTCTTCCAGGCGAGCCACAACTTGCGTATCGGTGTGAGGGACGTGCGTTGGCGCAGCACCGCGCAGCAATCGGATTGAATTTCTTCGAGCAGAGTACGGTAGATCGCTGCCATGACCAGGCCCGGACGCTGGTCACGCCTGTCCTCTTTGGGCAGGCAGGCGAAGGCGTCGTCATAGCTTGCTTGCGCGCGTTCGATCTGGAATCGCATCAGGCGCAGAAAATTTTCGCTCTCACGGCCGTTAATGAGATCGGAGGCCGGAACCTCGAAACGCTTGAGTTCATCCATGGGCAGGTAAATACGGTTGTTGCGCGCATCCTCGCCTACGTCCCGGACGATGTTGGTCAGTTGGAACGCAAGCCCGAGCTTTTCGGCATATTCGAGGGTTTGCGGATTACGGTAGCCGAAAATGCCGGCGGCCAGCAGGCCCACAACCCCCGCTACACGATGACAGTAGAGACGAAGCCCCGTGAAATCAAGGTAACGGCTCTGGTTGAGGTCCATTTCCATGCCGTCGATGATTTCGTGGAGGTGTGACTCGCTTATCTTAAACGGGGCAAGGGCAGGCGCCAGCGCCTGGGTGACCGGGTGCTGCGGCTTGCCCGCATACAGGTTGCCCAGTTCAGTGCGCCACCAGGCCAGGGTGGTTCGCGCGAGGGCAGGGTCTGCGCATTCATCAACCACGTCATCGACTTCGCGGCAAAACGCATACAGGGCTGTGATGGCACGGCGCCGATCAGGCGGCAGGAACAGAAAGGAGTAGTAGAAGCTCGACCCGCTTCCTGCGGCTTTTTGTTGGCAATATTGGTCTGGGGTCATCGCATCAGTAGTGCACGGCAGAACATAAGTGGCCAGTCGGTGGCGCCGAGCACGGGACGGCGACGGAAGACATCGCCCCGTACCGCGTCAATTTTTTCGAGTATGCGCAGTCCGCCTTGGACAACCATCCTTAGTTCCAGGCCGATTCTCCCGGGCAATCGCAACGCAAGCGGTGCGCCGCATTTTATCATTTGGCGGGCCCGCTCCACCTCGAACGCCATCATGCCGGGCCAGTTTCCACCGCAGTCCGCGCGCGCGATCTGCAACTCTGTTACGCCAAAACGGGCGAGCGTGTCCTGTGGCAAGTAGACGCGGTCTTTTTCCCAGTCGATAGCCACGTCCTGCCAGAAATTGATCAGTTGCAGGGCCGAGCAGATCGCGTCTGAGCAGGCGAGGTTTTCTGCGGACGTTTCGCAATATAGGTGGAGCAGCAGACGACCCACCGGATTGGCCGAGCGGCGTGAATAATCGAGCAATTCGGCGAGATCGGTGTAGCGCGTTTTGACGACATCCTGGGAAAAGGCGTCGAGCAGGTCATGGAATAATTGCAGCGGCAGGGCGTGCTCTGACGCGATCTCGCGCAGTTGTATGAACAAGGGATCGGTCAGTGGCGAACCGCAGTCCACTTTTGCCAATTCCTGCCGATATCCTTCAAGCAGGGCGAGACGTTCGCCGGGTCGCAGGTCGCCCTCGTCGGCAAAGTCATCGGCCGACCTGGCAAAGCGATAGATCACTCCTATCGGATGGCGCAGGCGGGCTGGCAGAAGTACCGATGCGACTGGGAAATTCTCGTAATGGCCAACCGACATCGTTATGTTTTTGAAGGATATTCAGTGGTTTGGGCTGACAGTATAGGGGTTGTTCGGGTAGAATTGCACCCGCAACACATCGAAATGATGCGTGCCGCGTCCGAGGGCCTTGAAAGCCGGACGCGAGGGTGGCGGCGAGGGTGGCGGAATTGGTAGACGCACTGGATTTAGGTTCCAGCGCCTCACGGCGTGGGGGTTCGAGTCCCTTCCTTCGCACCATACGGTTTTAGGCAAACCGGGAAACACGCAAGAGCACCTGTCTTGTCGTTCCCGCATTAGGATAATGATCAATGCAACAAGCAAACATTGAAACACTGAGCCAACTCGAGCGCCGCCTGAACATGGCAGTGCCGGTCGCCGACATCGACCGCGAAGTCGAGCAGCGCCTCAAGAATCTCACCCGGACGGTGAAGATGCCGGGCTTTCGCCCGGGTAAAGTGCCGATGAAAATCGTTGCGCAACAGTACGGCCCGCAGGTGCGCTCGGAAGTGCTCGGTGATGCCGTGCAAAAAGAGTTTTCCCAGGCGGTTCAGGATCAGAAACTCAGAGTGGCAGGCTATCCGCGTATCGAACCCAAGCAGGGTGAAACGGCGGCTGACAAGATCGAATTCAGCGCTACCTTCGAGGTGTACCCCGAGGTGAAGCTTGGTGATATCGGCGCAGTCGCGATCGAGCGGCCGGTCATGCCGGTAACCGACGCAGAGGTGGATCACACCATTGAGATCCTGCGCAAGCAGCGCGTTCACCACCATGAGGTGGATCGCGCAGCCGCAAAGGACGACAAGGTTACGGTTGATTTTGTCGGGACGATCGACGGAGTCGAATTCCCTGGTGGCAAGGCGGGTGCAATGCCCTTTGTCATCGGCGAAGGCCGCATGCTGCCCGAGTTCGAAGCTGGAGTGACGGGCATGAAGGCGGGGGAGACCAAGCCAGTCGCGGTGAACTTCCCCGCAGATTATCAGGGCAAGGACGTTGCCGGTAAAACCGCGAGCTTTTCCATCACGTTGAAATCTGTTGAAGAGCCCCACCTGCCTGATGTGGATGCGGAATTTGCCAAGACCCTCGGTGTGGCAGACGGCGATCTGACGAAAATGCGCGGTGAGGTGAAGGCGAATGTGGAGCGGGAGGTGAAAAAACGCCTGCAATCAAACGTGAAGCAAAAGGTCATGCAGGCGCTGGTCGACTCAAGCCAGCTCGAAATGCCAAAAGCCCTGGTCGAAATGGAAGTGGAACGCCTTATCGATCAGACGCGCCAGGACCTCGCCGGCCGTGGCATGAAGGTCGAGGATCTGCCGTTCAGCCCGGACCTTTTCCAGGAGCAGGCCAAGCGCCGCGTGGCACTTGGCTTGATCCTTTCCGAGCTGATCAAATTGCATTCGCTGGGTGCGAAGCCCGAGCAGGTGAGGGCGCTGGTTGACGAGCACGCCCAGAGCTATGAGGACCCGAGCGAGGTGGTAAAATGGTTCTACTCCCAGCCACAGCGCCTGGCCGAATTTGAAGGACTCGCGGTCGAAGAAAACGTCGTGCAATGGGCCCTTGGGAACGCCAAGGTGACGGATGCGCCCATCGCCTTTGCCGATTTGATGGGGGCGAATGCTTGAGAGATTTTATGCGGACCGTCATGCGGGTATCCGGTAATATCGAACGCATCGTGCGGTCCGCTGTCCAATAGCATAATCCAGTATGTCCAAAATGAATTTTCCGAGGCGCAAACAGTGAATCAGCGTTACGAAACAACGTCAGGCAGTTTCCAGGAACCGCAGGGGCTTGGCATGGTTCCGATGGTCATCGAACAGTCCGGTCGCGGCGAGCGCGCCTACGACATCTATTCCCGCCTGCTTAAAGAGCGCGTGGTTTTTCTGGTCGGGCCGGTCAACGAAGTGACGGCCAACCTGATCGTTGCGCAGTTGCTTTTTCTCGAGTCCGAGAACCCGGACAAGGATATTTCCTTTTATATCAATTCTCCCGGCGGTTCGGTTACCGCAGGCATGGCGATCTACGACACGATGCAGTTCATTAAACCTGACGTGTCAACACTGTGCATCGGACAAGCGGCCAGCATGGGCGCCTTGCTTCTTACCGCCGGCGCCAAGGGCAAGCGCTTTTGCCTGCCGAACTCCCGCGTCATGATCCACCAGCCCATGGGGGGCTTTCAAGGGCAGGCCTCCGATATCGAAATCCACGCCAGGGAAATCCTTTACCTGAAGGACGTTCTCAACAAGATCATGGCCAAGCATTCCGGGCAGGATGTCGAGAAATTGGTAAAGGACACCGATCGCGATAATTTCCTGTCGGCGGAGGAGTCGGTGGCGTATGGTCTGGTTGACAAGGTGCTGGTCGCGCGCGAAAAGACGGCGGCATAACGCGCTTAATGCTTCAGGAAAAAAGGATTTAGTGCGATGACTGAAAAAGCCAGCGGTGAAAAGCTTCTTTATTGTTCCTTTTGCGGCAAGAGCCAGCATGAGGTCAAGAAGCTCATCGCCGGTCCCTCGGTCTTCATCTGTGACGAGTGTATCGAGCTGTGCAACGATATCATTCGCGAAGAGACCACCAGCGACAAGGGTGGCAAGCCGGCCAAGTCGGATTTGCCTACTCCGAAGGAAATTTGCGCCATCCTGGACGAATACGTCATCGGCCAGAACCTCGCCAAACGGATTCTTTCGGTAGCGGTCTACAACCATTACAAGCGGCTCAAGCACCTGTCGAAAAACGAGGAAGTCGAGCTGGCGAAGTCGAACATCCTCCTCGTGGGGCCGACGGGGTCAGGCAAAACGCTGCTCGCACAGACGCTCGCGCGCCTGCTTAATGTCCCGTTCGTGATCGCAGATGCGACGACACTGACCGAGGCCGGTTACGTTGGCGAGGACGTTGAAAACATCATCCAGAAACTGCTGCAGAACTGCGACTACGACGTAGATAAGGCCAAGCGCGGTATTGTCTATATCGATGAGAT
>CAITSH010000510.1 GCA_903895005.1 uncultured Pseudomonadota bacterium | reverse complement strand
TTCCAAGCCGGGCGAATCGCTGGTGTTTTTCCTCGCCAAGGATTCCACGCCGCCATCGGAGGTGCCGAACATCTGGTACCAGGTGCGCAAGAAAATCGGCGACATTACACAAACGCTGCCGGCCGGCGTGCAGGGTCCGTTTTTCAACGACGAGTTCGGCGACACCTTCGGCAATATCTATGCCCTCACCGGTGACGGCTTTGATTACGCGGAACTGAAAAAATACGCCGACCACGTGCGATCCGAATTGCTGCGCGTGCCCGGTGTGGCCAAGGTGGAGTTTTTCGGCGAGCAGGAGGAAAAGGTATTCATCGAGATATCCAATTCCAAGCTCGCCAACCTGGGCATCGATCCGCAGACGATATTCACAACGCTGCAAAAAGAAAATGCCCTCGCACCTTCGGGCGTTTTCGAAACGGCGAGCGACCGCGTGTTCTTGCGCGTATCGGGTGATTTTGGTTCGCTCGATGAAATCCGCAATATTTCGCTGCGCGCCAACGGCAGGCTGATCCGCATTGGCGACATCGCCAAGGTTACACGCGGCTACATCGACCCGCCCGCTTCAAAAATGCGCTCTCGCGGGCAGGAAGCCTTCGGCATCGGTGTCTCCATGGCCGCGGGAGGCGACATTCTCGAACTCGGCGATCACCTCGAAGTTGCGACGGCGCGCCTGCAATCTCAGTTGCCGGTTGGCGTCGAACTGCACCAGGTGTCCAACCAGCCCGATTCGGTCAAGCGTTCGATACGCGAATTCCTGCGTACCCTCGCCGAGGCGGTGATCATCGTGCTGGCGGTGAGCCTGCTCTCGCTGGGACTTCGAACCGGCATCGTCGTGGCCTTGTCGATACCGCTGGTGCTGGCGATCACTTTCCTGTTCATGAACCTGTTTGACGTCGGCCTGCACAAGATCTCGCTTGGCGCGCTGATCCTTGCGCTGGGCCTGCTGGTTGATGACGCCATCATTGCCGTCGAAATGATGGCGCGAAAAATGGAAGAGGGTTGGGACCGCGTGCAGGCGGCAAGCTTTGCCTACACCTCGACGGCGATGCCCATGCTCACCGGCACGCTGGTCACCGCGGCGGGCTTTTTGCCCATCGCCACGGCGCAATCGGCCACCGGTGAATACACACGCTCGATTTTCCAGGTGACGGTGATCGCGTTGCTCATCTCCTGGGTGGCGGCGGTGGTGTTCATTCCCTACCTCGGTTACAAGCTGCTGCCCGATTTCAAGAAAGGCGAGTACGCAGACCCTGACGAGGCAGAGCGCGCGCTCTACGACACGCGGTTTTTCCGGCGCTTTCGCGCGCTGGTGGATTGGTGCGTGGAGTGGCGCAAGACCGTCATCGCCACAACGCTATTGCTGTTCGCTCTGTCGGTGGTGGGATTCGGTTTTGTCCAGCAGCAGTTCTTCCCCGATTCGACCCGACTCGAACTGCTGGTGGACCTGCGCCTTCCCGAGGGCGCATCGTACGCCGCCACCGAGGCCGAGGTGAAAAAAGTCGAACGCATCCTCGCCAAGGAGGAGGGCATAGAAAACTACGTCAGCTATGTGGGCACCGGCAGCCCGCGCTTTTACCTGCCCCTTGACCAGCAACTGGCCAATACCAACTTTGCGCAGTTCGTGATCCTCACCAAGGGCCAGGCCGAACGTGAAGCGCTGCGCAGCAAACTCATCAAATTGTTCGAGGACGACTTCCCGACGCTGCGTGCCGCCATCAACCGCCTTGAGAACGGCCCGCCCGTTGGCTTCCCGGTGCAGTTCCGGGTGTCCGGTGAAGACGTGCCCACGGTGCGCGAATACGCCGCGCAGGTGGCGGCGGTGATGCGCGCCAACCCGAACCTGCAGAACGTGCAATACGACTGGGACGAACCGTCCAAGGTGATCAAGCTCCACATCGACCAGAACAAGGCGCGCGTGCTGGGCATTTCCGCGCAGGAGTTGTCGACTTTCATCAACACCTCGCTCAAGGGATTCAGCGTCACTTATTTCCGCGAGCGCGACAAACTGGTCGAGGTGTTGTTGCGCGGCGCCGAGCAGGAGCGCGCGCGGCTTTCGCTGCTCGGAAACCTCACGGTACCCACGCCCTCGGGCAAGGCGGTGCCGCTGTCGCAGATCGCCACCATCACCTACGGCTTCGAGGAGGGCATCATCTGGCGGCGCAACCGCCTGCCCACCGTCACCGTGCGTGCCAACGTCTACGGCAAGATACAGGCGCCGGCGGTGACCTCGCAGGTCGAGCCCAAGCTTGAGCCCATCCGCGCCGCGCTGCCACCCGGTTACCTGCTTGAAACCGGCGGCGCGGTCGAGGACAGCGCCAAGGGCAGCAAGTCGGTCGCCGCGGGCGTTCCCCTGTTTCTGGCCGTGGTCTTTACGGTGCTGATGATCCAGTTGCAAAGCTTCCAGCGCGTGCTGCTTGTCGTGCTGACCGCGCCGCTCGGGTTGATCGGGGTCACCATCGCGCTGCTGGTGTTCAACGTGCCGTTCGGTTTTGTCGCCATGCTGGGCACCATCGCGCTCTCGGGCATGATCATGCGCAACTCTGTCATTCTCGTGGACCAGATCGAGCAGGACATCGCGGCGGGGCACGCACCCTGGCTTGCCATCGTCGATTCAACCGTGCGGCGTTTCCGCCCCATCGTGCTGACCGCCGCCGCAGCAGTGCTTGCAATGATCCCGCTCACACGCAGCGCCTTCTTCGGCCCGATGGCCGTGGCCATCATGGGCGGGCTGGTATTCGCCACCGCGCTGACCCTGCTGTTCCTGCCGGCTTTGTACGCGGCGTGGTTCCGGGTGAAGCGGACGCCGGTGGTCTAGGAATGTCGTTGGCTGGAAACCCTTGCCTGGTGCGGGTTTCCAGGCGGTGATGCTTTCGCGGTGGGGGCGGTTAGGCGGTCGTCGTCGGTATCTGCGGTCGTGACCGGCCGGCGTGAATCCGGCCGCGCTTTCGCATTCAGGCCGGCAGTTGCAACACGCCCCAGACGGCCGCAGACAGCAGCGCTGCGATCAGGACAAGCGGCACCAGCGGATGAATGTTGTTGAGCAATCGAAAAAAGTTGCACAGAAACCCGACGAAACGCTGCAGCGGGTTGCTCGGGCTCTTGGAATACTCCATCGCCGCCTTCACCACGTAAAACACCGCCGTATTGGCACCCATCACCGCCCGTGCAGGCAGGCCCGACCCGCGCGGCGCCACCAGGTAGTTGCACTTGAGCAGGATGCGCTGTTTGTCATCCGGGTTGTATTCCCCCTCTACCCAGTGCAGTTCGCGGTGAAAGTCGAGCACGCCGAATTCGTAAGTGACAAAGGCCCGCTCGACCTTGCTGTCGCCGAACACCACCTTGTAAGTGGCGTCAGACTGCAGGTAGATGAGTGCGCGCACCACGGTGCCAAACGGCACAAAACGCAGGTTGCCGTCGTAGTGCTTGCTGTAAAGGCCCTGGTCGCCGCCGAAATCCTTGTTGTAGTGCGACAGGTACAGCTCGTCAGTGTGCGGCATCGGCGTGATCACCTGGTTTGCGTCAAAGTGCCGCAGGATCGCCTGCCCGATGACCGGGCTATCGCGCAGGGTGTCGATTTGCGCGATGACGTCTGCGGGCAGGTGGCGGACATATTCGTGCTTTGACGGCCGGCGCTGAAGGTCCTCGTGATAGCGCGTTTCTATCCATTTCACGAGCGCGTCTATCGTGGCGCGGTCGGCCGGGTTGTCAAAGCGTCCGATGACCGCCGGAAAGCGCCGCGACGGCGCGGTCTTGGCCGGCTTTTCAAACTGCAGAACTTCACTCATGCGGACCTCCTTGTGGCGTGATGTGTTTTTCGCCGGCTCCAATGGCGGGCGATGTGTAAGAGCAAAACAGGACGTAGGCGCAGGCGGCCCCGGTGGCGGCCACTGCCACGCGCACGGGGGCGGGGGTTGCGACAAGGTCGGCGATCCAGCCCAATGCGCCGCCCGCAAGCACGAACAACAATGCGGTCGGCCATGAAAAACCGCGCATTGCCGCGGCGCCGCGTCGCGGCGTGACCGAGGTCTCCATCAACAGCAACGCGACATTCATTACCACGTGCATGAGCGCAAGCGGCCACCAGCGGCTGCGAAAGTCGTCGTTGAGCAGGGTGCCGCCGAAGGCGATGATATTTCCCGTGATCATGGGATGCGCAATCCAGCCATACGGGAATCGCGTGATGCGCAAATGCGGCAGGCCCGCCACTTCGTGCCCGTAGTAAGTGCGGTCCGCCCCAAGGGCTTTTGCCGCGACCACGTTCAGCAGGAAGCCGGCACCGACAACGCAAAGCGACGCGAAATCGACCGGCTGCGAAAAATACGCAAGAGCGATGGCAACAAGCGCCACGGACTTCATTGCCACTGCGTCGCGCTTGAACACCGTCATCGAAACGAGGCCAAAGTAAAAAGCCAGCGCGTAAAGATAGTAGTGCCAGAAGCTGACAAGATAGGCCGCCACGTCCCAATGCGCATTTCCGCCCGTCGCCAACAGGGCAAGCATCACAAATGCACTCGCCGTCACCAGTGAAATATCGGGCATGGGACGCATTGGGTGTTGTTCCGTGCAAGCAGCCATCCGCCTCCTGTTGCGGGTTGCCCCGCATCCGCGTGCGCGCAGGCTACCGTGCGAATGTGACAGAACGGTTAACCGGGATGGGGCGGGGTGGGACGGGTCAAGATTCGTTTCGGAGATTCGTGCGGAAACAAGCGATGGCGGGATAGCGCCATGGCTGGAAAGCCGCGCCAGGCGGGCATTTCCAGCGATTCCATCATTCAATCCCGGGATGTTTTGTCCCCTCTCCCTCGACGGGAGAGGGTTAGGGGCGAAACGGGGGGTTCGCCGAGCCCGCTCGGCGCCCGTTGAGCGGCTTCGGCCTACCGGGCGAAGCGCGCCCTCCAAGGGAGGGTGAAGCATCGCGCTTGCGAGCATGCCGGGACTCGCCCCGGCAGGCGAGTTACCTTTCTTGCTTCGCCAAGAAAGGTAACCCAAAGAAGGCGACCCGAAGGTGACGGCCTTCATGAGACTTCAGCGTCTCGTCAAATCGCCGCAGTTGAAGGCTCCCCTGCGATGCTCGCGCCGATGGGCCGGTCCCTAAACTCGCCCCTGCGGGGCTCAGACAACGGGACCGGACTGCCCCCATCGGCACTGCGCTTCTCGGCGTCCCCTACGGGAGGGAAGGTCAACAACGACGTGAATGCGAAGACTTGTCGGCGAGGGGTTACGTACTTGGTAGATAACCTATCCGACTAACGTCTGAGCTCAGGCTGCGGCCCACCAGTGCAGTCGCGCCTTCAGCGAATTGTTAGCGATTACCATCATTCTTGGTCTCGTACATTTCCATCACCGGCCGACTCCCGCGACGAGAGTTGCAATGAAGGCATGCCGTAACGAGATTTTCATAGGAATTGTCACCGCCCTCTGAGACGGGCTGAATGTGATCAAGCGTTGCAGTAAACCGTGTGAGCTGCTTACAGCAGTAGTGGCACTTATAGGTGTCTCGCTCGAAAACCTTGAGTCGGTTTTCCTTCACGTTGTAATAGTCGAGTTCTCGACGAATATCTACCGGCGTTGGTTCAGCCTGCTCCGCCGAAAGCTTCGCCTTCAATTCTTGGCAAATAGTAATTTCCTCTGGTAGGAAAATTTTATACAACGTGCCTTCTCGATTTGTTTCGCCAGCCTTTTGGATTGCGCCTTTTTTTTCTAGGCCAGCAAGTGCGTCCTGAACGGAACTGTAGCTAAGGGATGACGTTTGCCCGCTGCTCGATGTAACGACGCCCTGCTGCAAACCCCGAACACTTACGCGTGCGTATTGCTGGCCGCTAGAAAGTATAGATGAGCGAAATATGTACCAATAGATAGCGGCCTCATATGGAAGTAGTTGGGGCTGCAGAAAATCCACGACACTTGAGACGATTGAAGGAACCTCCAGCGCATCAAAGTTATGAGCAAACGTCGCTTCATCAGCGCTTTTGACTTCGCCTTCGAGCGAGTCTAGTAGCGCTTTTATTTTTTCGATCGTGCTTTTGGGTTCAGGCATATTCTTAACCGCTTAGTAGTATTAGGTGACAAATTTTAAGCAACAAAATCGGTGACAATTTTTAGCCGCAAAATTGCACTTGGTTGGGGCTATTCTGCGCCCGGCTTCGGTCGTACTCAAGGCTTGGGTATCCGATAGGCCAACAGGGCTAGGGTTTCGGTCTGCGTGCTTTGACCGTGTCATCAGCTGAAAATGCCCGTCTGGCGCGGGTTTCCGGGCGATGGTGTCTGTATCTGGGGCATTTTTCGGTCGCATACGGCATGGGTTACGGTCGTGGTTTCGTGCTGATTCCACAGTGCTTGCCGCCCAGTCCCCTCAGCGCAAGCCCCTGAAACACCGTAAAATTGCGGCTTCCCCCAAGCGTTGCCAGGCCACATCATGACCATCAGTTCCACCCAGGACATCATTGCCGAGCTCAAGGCCGGCCGCATGGTGATTCTTGTTGATGAAGAAGACCGCGAGAACGAGGGCGACCTGCTGATGGCGGCGGATTTTGTCACGCCCGAGGCGGTCAATTTCATGGCCAAGTTCGGGCGCGGGCTGATCTGCCTGACCCTCACCGAGGCGCGCTGCCGCCAGCTCAACCTGCCGCTGATGGTGCGTGACAACCGCGCGGCCATGCATACCAACTTCACCGTGTCGATCGAGGCGGCCACCGGTGTCACCACCGGTATTTCGGCGCCCGATCGCGCCCGTACCATCCAGGCGGCGGTCGCCGCCGATGCCAAGCCCGAAGACATCGTGCAGCCGGGGCATATTTTTCCGCTGATGGCGCAGGCGGGCGGGGTGCTGGTGCGCGCCGGCCATACCGAAGCGGGCTGCGATCTGGCCGGCCTTGCCGGACTGTCGCCCACTGCCGTGATTTGCGAAGTGCTCAAGGACGACGGCACCATGGCGCGCCTGCCCGACCTGATCGAGTTCGGCAAGACACACGGCGTCAAGATCGGCACCATTGCCGACCTGATTCACTTCCGCAGCCAGCACGAAAGCCTGGTGCGGCGCGTGACCGAGCGCACCATCCAGAGCGCGCACGGCCCGTTCCGTCTTGTGGCTTATCTTGAAAAGCATTCGGCCACCGGCGCCGCCTCGGGCGCGCCGCATCTTGCGCTGGTGCACGGCGAGATCGACCCCAAAGCTGAAACGCTGGTGCGCGTGCACGAACCGCTGTCGCTGGTTGACCTGCTCGACGTGGGCGCGGGCAACCACTCCTGGACGGTCAATGATTCGATGGCGCGTATCGCCGCCGAGGGCTGCGGCGTGATGGTTCTGCTCAATTGTTCCGAGACGCCGGGCCAGCTTATTGACCGCGTGTCCACGCCGGGCAAGCCGGTGCCGCTGAAAATGGACTTGCTCACCTACGGTATAGGGGCGCAAATCCTGCGCGACCTCAAGGTCGGCAAGATGAAGCTCCTCGCCAGCCCGCGCAAAATGCCCAGCATGGCCGGATGGTCGCTGGAGGTTGCCGGTTATGAGCAGCCCGCTTCGAAAGATTCGTCCAAGGGTTCAAAGTGAGCGGCTCCGGTGTGACCAATCTGGAAGTGAATCTCGCGGGCGCGGGCCTTCGCATCGGCATCGTGTGCTGCCGCTTTAACGAACCGGTGGGTGACGCGTTGCTCGCCGCCTGCACAGGGCGTCTCGCCGAACTGGGCGTGACCGACATTACTGTGGCCACCGTGCCCGGTGCGCTCGAAGCGCCGCTCGCGCTGCAAGGCCTCGCCGCCACCAGCCGTTTTGATGCGCTGGTCGCATTGGGCGCGGTGATACGCGGCGAAACCTATCATTTTGAGCTCGTCTCCAACGAGTCGGGGGCCGGCATCACCCAGGTGCAGCTCGATACCGGCCTGCCCATTGCCAATGGCATCCTGACCACCGAAAACGACGAGCAGGCGCAGGCGCGCACGACGCAAAAGGGTCGCGACTGCGCCGAGGCTGCGGTCGAGATGGCGAACCTCCTGCGTCGCATCGAACGGCTGGGCAAATGAAAACACCCCGTCACCGTGCGCGCGAATTCGCGCTGCAAGGGCTTTACCAGTGGCTGCTTGCCCAGAGCGATCCGCTTGCGATCGTGACGCAGTTAAGGGAGGCGCGCGATTTCGTGCAGGCCGACGACAAGATGTTCAAGATGCTGCTGCTAGGCACCATCGGCGAGGCGGACAACCTGACGCTGGCGCTCACGCCGCTGCTGGACCGGCCGCTCGTGGAGCTCTCACCGGTGGAGCGCAGCGTTTTGCTGCTCGGTGCCTACGAACTCACGCATTGCCCGACGGTGCCTTATCGCGTCATCATCAATGAGGCGGTGGAACTCGCCAAGTCATTCGGCGGGACCGACGGCCACAAGTACGTCAACGGCGTGCTCGACAAACTGGCGCCCGCCCTGCGCGCCGAAGAAGTGCAAAAGGGCAGCGCCAAAGCCTGACCGTCGTCAATCGTGTCCATTGTGAATGCTGGAGCCCGCGCGCAATGAATCTGGCCCCTGAAAATCATGGCATCTGAGTTCGACCTGATCCGCCGCTATTTCAAGCGGCCCGCACCCTCTGCGGTGCTGGGCGTGGGCGATGATTGCGCGCTGTTGCCGCCGCGCCCGGGCATGCTGCTCGCGGTGTCCACCGACATGCTGGTCGAAGGCAGGCATTTTTTCGTCGGTGCCGATCCGGAACATCTGGGTGCGAAATCACTCGCGGTGAATCTTTCCGACCTCGCAGCGATGGGTGCCGACCCGCGCTGGGCGACGCTGTCGCTTGCGCTGCCCGATGCCAACGAAGCCTGGGTCGAGGCGTTTGCGCGCGGCTTTTTCGGGATGGCCGATCGCCACGGCGTCGAGTTGATAGGCGGGGACACCACGCGCGGCCCGCGGTGCATCAGCGTCACCGTCATGGGCGAGCTGCCGCCCGGCCTTGCGCTGCGGCGCGATGGCGCACACGCCGGGGACGATATCTGGGTCTCGGAATCAACCGGCGATGCGGCGCTCGCGCTCGCACACCTTGAAGGTCGCGTCGCGCTCGCGGGCGACCAGCTTGAAACCTGCCTCGCGCGTCTGCACACGCCCGAGCCGCGTGTGGAGCTGGGCGGAAGGCTGCGCGGCATTGCGCGCAGCGCCATTGATGTTTCCGACGGCCTGCTCGCCGATCTGGAACACATTCTCGAAGAGTCCGGTGTCTGTGCCGAATTGCGCATGGATGCGCTGCCGCGTTCGGCCGCGATCGCCGCCTGCACCGACACGGCCCTTGCCACCGACTGCCTGCTCGCCGGCGGTGACGATTACGAGCTCGCCTTTACCGCCCAGCCGTTTCACCGCAGCGAAATCGAATCCATAGGCTACGACCTTGATCTACGCCTGACGCGCATTGGTGTTGTTGTTGCAGGCACTGCTGCGGAGTCCGGCCGGCTGACGCTGCGCGATGGCGCCGGCAACCCGATCAAGGTCGCACGCCGCGGCTTTGACCACTTCGCATGAGCGCGCACGCGCATCGTGCCGAACGACTGCGACGAATGCCTGAGTCCAATGATTGCGCCGCATGATTGAGATGAAGGGCCGCGGCACCGTGCGCGTCACATCGCGCTTCGTGCTCGCACATCCGGCGCATTTCATTTCACTCGGGTTTGGTGCCGGCGTGCTGCCTGCGGCCGGCACCTTCGGCACGCTGCTTGGCTTTCCGATTTACTGGGTCCTGGATGCGCAACTGCCGGCGCTGTGGGTGCTCGGTGCGATTGTCGCGTTGTTTGCTCTGGGCGTATGGGCCTGCGACGTTACCGGCCGGCATCTTGGCGTGTCCGACCACAACGGCATGTGCTGGGACGAGGTCGTGGCCTTTTTGCTGGTGCTGATGCTCACGCCGCAGGGCTGGGCCTGGCAGGCGTTCGCATTTTTCGCCTTTCGCTTTTTTGACGTGGTGAAACCGCCGCCGATCCGGTACTTTGACCGCAGCATGAAAGGCGGACTTGGCGTAATGTTCGATGACATTCTCGCAGCGGGGTACACGCTGCTGTTGATGGCCGTCGTTAAACAGGGGCTTTCCCTTTATGCCGCATGACACACTAAGCACGCTTGCCACCATCGTCGGCGCCCGACTGAAGGAGCGCGGCCTGCTGCTGGCGAGCGCGGAGTCGTGCACCGGCGGCTGGGTCGCCGAGGCGGTGACCGCGATTGCCGGCAGCTCGGAGTGGTTCGAGCGCGGCTTCGTGACCTATTCGAACGCGGCGAAAATGGAAATGCTCGGTGTCTCGGCCGCGACACTCGAGGCGTTTGGCGCGGTAAGCGAACAGACTGCCGGCGAAATGGCAACAGGCGCGCTGGTGCACAGCCACGCGCAACTGGCCTTGTCGATTACCGGCGTCGCCGGCCCCGGTGGTGGCAGCGCAGAAAAACCCGTGGGTATGGTGTGCTTTGGCTGGGCGGGTGAGGGCGGCGCACCGCTGGTCATCACCCGCAACTTCAGTGGCGATCGCGAAAGCGTGCGCCGTCAGTCGGTGATCTGCGCGCTGCAGGGTGTGCTGGAGCGTCTGGAGCGCTGAGCTGTGAAGACCATTGGCTGGAAACGCCCTATTGAAGCGGGTTTCCAGTCGTTTCTGGTTTTTGATTAAGGCGGTTCCGGCGTTTGATTCAGCCCGGATCGACCGTATCTTCCTCGGCCAGTGGCGAGTCGCTGAGCCGTGCTTTTTGCAGCCAGATAATCCACGCCGCCCAGGCGAGTGCGGCCAGCATCATGGCCTTGCCGACAAATCCGAAAAACAGGCCGATGCCGCGCGATTTTTTCAGCAGGTTGAGGTCGCCTAAAATATTCTGCCAGTCGTGCCCGTCCTTTTCCGCGCCGGTGCCGCCGCCGAGCAGTTGCAGTTTCGGATCAAAGGCGTCGTACATGTAGACACCCATGTCGATCACCGAAAAACCGAGCAGCCAGAAAAATAGCGCGGCGCCGAAGGGGTCGCGCCGTTTGATCAGCAGCGACAGGCACAACACGATGGGCATCAGGTGCTGCCCGAGCGTGCCGCCGAGGATCATGATGAATTCGCCGAACCAGCGGAATATGGCGTAGTGACCGGCCTCGTGAAAGGGAAGAAGGATCATGTGCAGGAAGGTGCTGCCGATCTCGCCGTCGGGGATGTCGGTGCCGCGCCAGATCCACAGCGTCCAGAGTGTGAACACTGAGAGGGCGGCGATACGGCCCATCCAGTTTGTTTTTGATACCACCTCGGGTACATAAAACAGCAGGGCGCTGATGCGCTCGGTCAGCGCGGGTTCGTCCGTTTCGGTTGTTGTGGCGATGGCACCGGCGCTGCGCGGTCTGGAAGCCGCTTGCGGCACCGCGCTGAATTTCGCCAGGATCAGTCCGCAGGCAGGGCAGGCCGCCGGCGCGGCCTGGTCAGCGGGCAACGGCGCGTGGCCGCACTTGGGGCAGACGGGGTAACTCATGGCGCCATCATAGCGGCGTGCAGTTCCGCCCCCAAACTGCCGTGCGCTGCGGGCCGGACGAAGACAACGCGCAAGCTTATAACCTCAACAGCGGTGATCACGCTTTCCCAGCGGCCGCGAGTTTCCTTGCGCGCAGCACCAGCACCGTGACGATGGTCACGTTGAGTGCATTCCAGGCGAGGCCGTTCCAGAACGCGGCGTGGTAAGAGCCGGTCCAGTCGAAAATCGCGCCGGAGAGCCAGCCGCCCAGCGCCATGCCAAAGAGCGTCGCCATCAGCACGGTGCCGACGCGCGATCCGGCGAGGGCCGGGGGGAAGTACTCGCGCACGATCAGCGTGTAGGCCGGGATAATGCCGCCCTGGAACAAGCCGAACAGCGCTGACACCAGGTACAGCGACACGAGTCCGTCAAAGGGCAGGAAGAGCAGCAGCGCGATGCCCTGCAGCACCGAACCGAGCAGCAGGGTGCGCAGGCCGCCGATATGGTCCGAGATCAGGCCGGACACCAGGCGGCTGACGATGCCGCAGGCGAGCATCAGCGAAAGCATTTCGGCGCCGCGCGCCGCACCGAACCCCAGGTCGGCGCAATACGCGACGATATGCACCTGCGGCATCGCCATGGCTACGCAGCAGGCCACGCCGGCGACCGACAGCAGCGCGAGCAGCGTGTTGGGCGACATGCCCAGCGGACGATCGGTGGGCGAGACGGTGTCGGCGGCCAACGCCACCGGTTCGGCATGCGGTGGGCGCCTTGCGAGCAGCAGCGCGAGCGGCAGCATCGCGGCGACAGAAACGATGCCCACGCCGATATAGGTCTGCCGCCATCCCACGCTTTGCACAAAGTGCTGCACCAGCGGCGGCCACAGCGTGCCGGCGAGATAGTTGCCGCTGATGCAGATGGCCACCGCGATGCCGCGGCGGCGCGTGAACCACATCGAGGTATCGGCCACCAGCGGCGCGAAGGTCGCCGATGTGCCGAGAAGCCCGATCAGCAGGCCCGAGGCGAGGCTGAATTGCAGCAGCGAGGTGGAGAGGCCGGCGGCGATAAATCCCGCGGCGACACCCAGCGCACCCGCCAGTACGGTGACCATGATGCCGAAGCGGTCGGTGAGCCTGCCCATCAGCACGCCGCCGATGCCAAAGCCGATGAGCGTGAGCGTGTAGGGGAGCGACGCGTCGCCGCGTGCAACCGCGAACTCGGCCTGTACCGCTGGCAGCACGACCACCACGCTGTACATGCCCGATCCGCCAAGCGTCATCAGCGTGAGCGCGACCGCCAGGCGGCGCCAGGCGTAGGCTGATTCGATATCCGCCGCGGTGCCGCGGGAGTACGCCACCTGCGTGCTCAGGTGCGGGGCTGGCGCGGACCGAGCGGCGGTGCCGCCTCGGGCAGGATGTCGTGTGCGTTCACGGTCATCGCCACCATGGCGTAATAGCCGGCGATGGCGGTGAGTTCGACCATGCCCGCGGCACCCAGCAGTGCAAGGGCGTTGGCGTAGGTCGTCGCGCTGACAGTGTGATTTTCGTGCAACTCGGTGCAGTAGGTGTAGACAGCCGCCTCCTGCTCGTTGGCAAACTCCGGAATGCGGTTGTCGCGAATGGCGTCGATGAGCGGTTGCGCGAGGCCGCCCTTGATGGCGGGCGCGATATGGGTGTTCCAGACAAACTGCGCCGTCCAATGGCGCGCGGTGACCAGGATCGCGAGCTCGGAGAGGCGCAGCGGCAGCGAGGTGCCGTTGCGCAACAGGTCGCCCATGGCGCGCCATTTGTCGGCGAGGTCCGGGTTATGCAGGATGGCGCGCGTCGGCCCGCGTATCGGGCCGTTGGGGCCGCCCGAGGCCTTGTCGTAGGCGAGGCGCTGCGCCGGGGTCATCTGGTCGTTGGGGAATAGCGGAATGCGCGGCATGACGTTGTCTCTGAAAAAGAAAGGGGTTACGCGGTGGCCTTGGCGCTGATGGGCGCGCGCGGAAGGCGGCGCTCGCCCGGCTCGAGCACGAAGGTGTGCTCGAGTGAATACCACGGCCCGCTCACGTCGGTGGCCGGCGCTTTTCCCTCCTGCAGCTTGTAATGGCCGATCAGCGCCTTGGTGACGCCGAACTGGCTGTCGGTTTCAAGGTGGGGGTCGTCGTTGCTGTAGACCTGCGAGGCGATGGTCTTGTAGCCCTCCTTGTCGATCAGGAAGTGCAGGTGCGCGGGGCGCATGTTGTGGCGCTTTTGCGCATTGAGCAGCACGCCTGCGGGACCTGTTATGGGCACCGGATAACCGGCGGGCTTGACGCTCCTGAAACTGAATTCGCCGTTGGCATCGGTGGTGAACTTGCCGCGCAGGTTCATCTCGGCCTGGGTCGTGTCCTGGTTCTCGTACAGGCCCACGGTGGACGAATGCCACACGTCGATATCAACGCCGGCGAGCGGCTTGCCCGCGGCATCGCGCACCCAGCCCTTGAAAAACAGCGCCGGGCCGGGCGTGGGCGAACGCAGCAGCGTGCCGCCGTTTTCGGTGCGCGGCGAGTTTTCGCGCCAGAACGGGCCGAGGTTGTTGGCCTGGGTTTCGCGCGTGCCGTTCGCACCGTTGTTCAGCAGGCAGATCAGGTTGGAGACGCCCAGTGCCCCCGCCATCAGCATCGCCTCGTTGTGGCTGGGCGAGGTCTTTTGCCCGATGGCGTTGATCAGGCCCACCGCAGCCTCGAATTCGCGCTCGGTCATTTTTATTTCGCGGACAAAGCCGTGCAGGTGGCGCACCAGCGATTCGAGAATTTCTTTGGTGCGCGCATCGGGCGTACGGTGCATTTCGGCAAGTACCGCCGCGGTGACGTCTTGTTGCTTTTCAATGATCATGATGGGTTCCCGTGCCTGTTCTGGGGTATGTCAATCGTTTGTTATATGCGCCGCCTTGATCAGCCGCGCGTACTTGGCGAGCTGGGCGCGGGTGACGCTGCTGAGTTCTTCGGGAGAGGTGCCGCGTATCGTAAAGCCCAGCGAGGTCAGTTTCTCACGCACGTCCGGGTCGGCGAGTGCCTTGACCACTTCGGCATTGAGGCGAGCGACGATGTCCCTGGGGGTGCCGGCCGGCGCGGTGATGGCAAAAAAGGAATTGAACTCGAAGCCCGGCAATCCGGATTCGGACAGGGTCGGCGCGCCGGGGAAGGCGGCAAGCCGCGTCTTGGTGCCCACGCCCAGCAGGCGCAGCTTGTTGCCGCGAATGAGCGCGGCGACGGTGCCCAGCCCTTGCATGGTCACCGGTACCTGGCCGGCGGCCACGTCCAGCGCGGCCTGCGTCGCGCCCTTGTAGGGGATGTGCGTCATGTTGATGCCGGCGGTGCTGGCAAAGAGGGCCATGGCGATGTGCTGCGGGCTGCCGTTGCCGCCCGAGGCGTAATTGATCCGGCCCGGGCTGGCCTTGGCCGCGGCGATGAGATCGGCGGCATTCTTGTAAGGCGCGTCGTTGCTCACGGCAAGTCCCCACTCGATGGTGCCCACCAGGGACACCGGTTCGAAATCCTTGAGGATGTCCCAGTTCAGCTTGGCGTTCAGGTTGGGCAGCATGGTCATGATGCTGTCGTTGAATCCGCCGATCGTGTAGCCGTCGGGCGCGGCCTTGGCGACGCGCTCGGTGCCGATAAGGCCGGATGCGCCGGGAATGTTCTCGATGACGATGTTTTGTCCCATGCTGTCGGACATTTTTTGCGCCACGATGCGCGCGGCGTTATCGACCGCGCTGGCGGCGGCGAGGGGCACGATCATGCGAATGGGTTTGTTCGGGTACGCGCTTTGCGCGGCGGCGATGCCGGGCAGCAGGCCCAGCGTGATTGTGAGAGCGAGCAGGGATGCGCTTGCGTGCTTGAATGACATGGAATTCCTCCGGGATGGGTATGTTCGCGAATTCGCCCTGTCGGGTATTCGTCTGATTGCGTCCGACTGCGTCCTACTGCGGCTGCTTGTTTTCGTTCGAGATGGTAACCCAATCCGCCGCGTGCCAAGCGCGGGTGCGCCACCGCAAGCGCAGCGCTTAGATGACGCTTTTGGTGAGCCCGCCGTCGATGCAGATGTTTTGCCCTGTGATGTAGCCGGCCTGCCTCGATGCGAGGAAGGCGCAGGCCGGGCCGAAATCGGCGGCGGTACCCAGGCGTTGTGCAGGCACGCTCTGCGCCATGCTTTGCCGGATTTGTTCCTCTGTTTCGCCGGTGCGCTTGGCGCGGTCGCGGAACACGCGTTGCAGCGCCGGTGTGTCCATCAGGCCGGGCAGGATGCCGTTGATGGTCACGCCGTCTCGGGCGCATTCGCGCGCGATCGATCCCATCGCGCCGGTGAGGCCGACGCGAAAAGAGTTCGATAGCGACATGTTCGGGTACAACTCCTTCACCACGAAGGAGGTCACGTTGATGATGCGGCCGAAGCGGCGCGCGCGCATGCCGGGCAACAGCGCGCGCGTGATTTCCAGAACGCCGAGGAAGTTGGTTTCGAACGCGCTTCGCCACTGTTCCGTGGTGAGTTCCTCGAACTGGCCGGTCGGCGGTCCGCCGGCGTTGGTGACGAGGATGGAGACCGGTCCGTGCTTTTCCGCTGCGGCAATGATCGCGGCGCGATCCTCGGGCTTGCCAAGGTCGCCCTGAACAAAGGTGGCGCCGGGCAGTTGCCCGCGTGCCGCCTCCCACGTGGATGCCGAGCGGCCGTTGACCAGCAGTTTTACGCCGGCTTCGGCGAGTGACCAGGCGCAGCCAAGTCCCAGTCCCTGCGTTCCTCCCAGTACCAGTGCGGTTTGTCCCGAGATGCCCAGATCCATGTCGTGTCCCCCTTGTCCTTGATATTGGGTCTTGTTATCGGTCCCTGTTATTGCTGTCGTCCGGCTTTTCCTAGAACGGGCAGTTCGGATCAAAGTTGGGCGCGCGCCGTTCGCGCAGCGAGGCGACACCCTCCTTGACGTCCGGACCCGAGAAACCCATGAATTCGAGCGCGAGCGAGGTGTCGAAGGTCGGGCCGGCGAGGCGCAGCCAGTTGTTCAGGCTGTACTTGGTCCACCGTATGGCGGACTGTGAGCCCTTGGCCAGTTTGGTCGCAACTTCGAAGGCTTTGGGAACCAGTTCGGCGTCATCGACCGCGAGCGACACCAGGCCGATGCGCTCGGCCTCCTCGCCGCTGACCTGTTCGCACAACAGCAGGTAGTACTTGGCCTTGGCCATGCCGCACAGCAGCGGCCAGACGATGGCGGCATGGTCGCCCGCCGCCACGCCCAGGCGCGTGTGGCCGTCGATGATGCGCGCGGTCTTGGTGGCGATGGAGATGTCGGCGAGCAGTCCGGCAACGAGGCCCGCACCCACCGCGGGGCCGTGCATCGCCGATACGACGGGCTTGGAGCAGTTGATGACGTTGTAGACCAGGTCGCGCGCCTCGCGCCAGACGCGCGAGCGCACCGCAAAGTCATTGGCCATGTCCTCGACAAGTTGCAGGTCGCCGCCCGCGGAAAAGCCCTTGCCCTCGCCGCGGATGATGGCGACGCGCACCTCGGGATCGGTATCGATGTCGCGCCAGATGGTGGAGAGTTCGCCGTGCATGGCGTGGTCGGCGGTGGACAGCTTGCCCGGGCCGCCCATTATGATTTCAAGAATGCCGTCGGTATGGCGCTTGAGTTGCAGGCTTGAATATTTTTCGTAGTGGGCGGGATTCATATGCGTTTGGTCCTGTCTTTCCAGTAGGGCTCTTTAATCCGGGGATAAACAAGGGGGCATACCCCCTTGTTTATCCCCCATGTTTGATTCTCAACGGCGTTCAGATGCGTTTTTGCCGGTCTTTCCAGTAGGGCTCCTTGAGGACGTTTTTTTGTATTTTCCCTATTGGCGTCTTCGGGAAGTCACTGACAAATTTCACCGTACGCGGCCGCTTGAATTCGGCGAGCCGGGTACGGCAGTGCTCCACAACCTCGGCTTCGGTGAGGGTGGCGCCGGCCTTGAGTGAAATGTAGGCGGCGGGCAGTTCGCCGAACTTGGTGTCGGGCACCCCAAACACCGCGCACTCGGATACCGCTTCGAGCTGGAAAATCACGTCCTCGATTTCCTTCGGGTAGACGTTTTCGCCACCGGAAATGAGCATGTCCTTGGCGCGGTCGACGAGGGTGATGAAGCCTTCGGTGTCCATGATGCCCACATCGCCGGTGAGCCCCCAGCCCTTGCCGTGCTTGAAAAACGCTGCGGTCTGTTCCGGTTCGTCGTAGTACTCGAGCATGAGGTTGTCGCCGCGGCTGCCGATCTCGCCGAGTTCGCCTGGCCCGACCCGCTTTCCATCAGGGGTGAACAAGGCCACCTCAACGTTGTAGGCCTGCCGGCCGACCGAACCGAGCTTGGCCGGAAGGTGCCAGTCGCGCAGCGAGGTGAGCACGCCCATTTCCGACTGGCCGTAGATCTGCGTCAGCAGCAGTTGCGGCAGGCGCTTTTTCAATTCGACCTGTACCCAGTCGGGCATGGGCGCACCGGCGAAGGAGAGCTTGTGCCAGATGGCGAGCTTGGCGGCGTCAAAGTTGGGGCTGGAGACCAGCATGTTGGCCTGGGTCGGTACCATGAAGGCGGCGGTGACACCGTCGCGCGCCGCCGTCTCCAAGAACTTGTCTGCCGACCACGGTGTGACCAGTGTGCAGGTTGCCCCGACCAGCACCGCCGGCTGGAACATGATGTTAAGCGCGGCGACGTGAAAGAGCGGCGTGACGATGGCCACCACGTCGCGCTCATCCAGCGCTTCCTCGAGCGCAACCGTGTGGGCGGTGAGGGTGCGCGCGCGATGGCTGCACAGCACCCCCTTGGGCCTGCCGGTGGTGCCGCCGGTGTAGGTCATGCAGAAGGGGTCGGTTTCCTCCATCGCGACCGCGGGCTCATCCGCGGGCCGGCCCTTCAGGAATGCGTCGAAAGCGATCGCGCCGGGCACGGCCGCGGCATCGCCAATGGCGACCAGTGTTTTTATTTTGGCGCAGCGCCCCCGCACGGCGGCGACTTTATCGGCAAAGGCCGCGTCGAAAACAAGCGCTTCGCTGTCGGATTTGTTGAGCACGTACTCGAGTTCGTCCGGGGCATACAGCACCGATACGTTGACCAGCACGAGCCCCGATTTCGCCGCGCCGAAAAATACCACGCCGTACTCGGGCAGGTTGCGCGAAATCATCGCGACCTTCGCCCCCTTGGGTAATCCGAGGGCGAGCAGTGCGTGGGCAAAACGGTTGGCGTCGCGGTTGAGCTCGGTGTAACTCAGGCGCACGCCGTCGCGGATGATTGCCGGCTTGTCCGGAAAGCGGGCGGCCGAGCGTCGCAGCATGTCGCCGGTGAGCATGGTGTCTCCTCTTTGTGGCCGGGAAGGTCCCCCGGGCGCAACGCCGTCAGCCGGGGGCCGTGTTCCTCTTGATCGTGAATGAAAGCAGTATCGCGATGATTGTAAACAAAACCATCGCCGACAGTGCCAGCGACCAGTGGATGCCGATGAAGCCGCCGGCGATGCCTATGGTGACGCCGCTGAACGCGCGCATGCCCAGCGCCGACAGGATGTACAGGCCGATCACGCGGCCGCGCAGGTGCGCCGGGGCATGCAATTGCACCAGGGTCTGCGCCATCGAATTGAATGACAGCTCAAGAAAGCCCACGGCAAACAGCAGCACCAGCGCCAGCGGATAGCTTTTGGCCAGCGCGAAACTGCCGATGGCGCAGCACCAGAGCATGGCGAGGATGCATGCGGTGCGCGCCTTGGCCGGCAGCAGGCCGCGGCTCTCTAGGATCAGGCCCGCGCTGAGCGCACCTGCGGCGTCGGCCGCAAGCAGCATGGTGTAGGAAAAATCCGCGTCCTTGTGCCCCAGGTCGTGGGCGAACTCGGGCATTTGCGGCTGGTAGCCGTTGCCGACAAAAAGCGATGCAAGGCCGGCAAGCAGCATCATCGGCACCAGGACCGGATGCCCGGCCACTTCGCGTATGGTGGCGACGACATCGGCGAAGCCGCGCACTGCGCGCACCGGCGGGGCTTTTTCCTTGCGAAAGTGCGGGCCGTAGGGTGCCTTCCAAAGCCATAGCATCATTGGCAGGTAGATCAGCGCGTTGAGGATGATGCCGTATGCCGGACCGAAGACCAGCAGGATGACGCCGCCCACCGCCGGGCCGAACAGCAGTCCGAGGTAGCGTGCGGTGGCGTTCAGTCGCACCGCGCTTTGCAACTGGGCCGGACCGACGATGTCATGTATCAGAAGTTGGGCTGCGGGATGCCAGAACACGCCTGCGAAGCCGTGCAGGATGAGCAGCACCACGGCGTGCCACATCTGCAGCGAATCGGTGAGGAAAAAATAGCCCCAGCCGAGCGAGGCCGCCATGAAACAGGCCATGCCGAACTGGATGATGCGGCGCGGGTCGTAGCGGTCGGCGAGCGCGCCCGACCAGACCGAGAAAAACAAAAACGGCAGCCAGTGCGCGAGGATGGCGAAGCCACCGAGCGCGGGCGAGCGGAATTTGTCGAAAATGATCCAGTAACTGATCACGTGCTCGATGCTGTCGGCCATCATGACCAGCGCGCCGGTGATGAAATAGGCGCGGTAGCCCGGGTGTCGCAGGGCGGCGAAGGATTGCGTGGAAGCGGCGGTCAACGATGACTTTCGGATGTGTTGCGGGTGGCGCGGTGGGGCGGCTGCCGGGGTGTCCGGGAGGGAAGGCACGGGCAGGGGCGATTGTCGCGGATTTTCAGCGTGTCCGCAGGCGAACAAGCGGGCAAAAAAAAAGACAGGCGGGGCCTGTCTTTTTTCGAACCGGCCGGGGATCAGTTATTGACCGGCTGCGCCTTGGATTTACGGCCGGGGCCGACGGGCGGGATGTAGCCGGCGACGCGGCACAGCATGCCTTCGACTTTTTTGCCGTTGTCGTAGCGGATGGAGTGGCACATGATCACTTCGCCCTTGGCCGACAATTCCAGCATGCGCGCCCTTACGTTTGCGAGGGAGAGCCCGGTTCCTGCTGCGATTTCCGAGTCCAGCTTCTCGCCGCTGCTTTTAAGAAATTTCATGATTTCCTGCAACTCAGATACTCCTCATGTGTGCCTCGGGGGAGAGCGCTCCGGGGGCGGTTTGACGTCGTGCGGTGTTATCCCCGCGGCGCTCCGGGGACGCGTATGTTGCCACAGACGGGCGTCCGGCGCTTAAAAAAGAGGCTTTCGGCTGGTTCTGGTGGTGTGCCCCCGCCGCTTAATCGGCTGGAAACCCGCGCCAGGCGGTCGTTTTCGGGTGGTGGGCCGAATTTACCCGGGAGGCCGGGGAAAGACCCAAAAAGGCCGGATCCGGGGCTGAAAAGCCGCCCGGACTGTTAGTACACTAATCGCAGTAGGGCACGCCTTCGGGGCTGAGTTTTGAGTTGGCGACGGCGGTTTTTGCGGTCGCCGTCACCGTGGCGGCGGCGCTTCGGGTGTTGCTGGCCGTGCCGGTCGAGGTTGTCGAAGTAGCCGTCGTGTCGTCGGTGCCTGAACCGCCACTGCTTGACGCCGACCCGGGCAATCCGGAGCCCGACACATCGTTTAACTCCGTTGAACCGGACGACCGCGATGATTTGGATGACCCGGAGGAGCCAGACGACTCGGACGAACCAGACGACCCGGATGAACCGGATGAACCCGATGATCCGCTGTTGGAGCCCGACGATCCGGAACTGCCGCTGTTTGAACCCGACATGCCCGAGGATCCGCTATTCGAGCCGGAACTTTTGGTAGCCATGGACGTGCTCACGTTCAGCGGGTTGGATGACCCGGAGAAACCGCTGCTTGATCCCGAGGTGCCCGGCGAACCGTTGGACGTGACCGGCGTCGGGGCAAAGACCGGTGTGCTGACGGTGGCGGGCTTCGGAACGGCGAGGCTGGCCTTGAACGCGGCCGCGCCCAGGTCGAATGCTGAGATGGGCGTGGAGGCGGTGCCCGGAATGCTGCTCTTTGAGCCGCCGCCAGAACTGCCGGAACCGCTGGCGGCGTGGGCGAGGGCTGGCATGGACAGCAGGGCCACTGAGGCCGCGACGGCGGCTAAATCGGCGAGCCGTGTGGCGCGGGCGCGCATCGCGCCGGGTTTGAGTGATGAGTACACGTACGATCCGTTAACAAAAATGGGGAAGGCACCGGGTTGACCAGTGGCGGCCGAATGCTATTGCCTTTGATGCGGTTCAATGAAGGTAAAAGTACCGCTTTGGTCGTCGATTTTTCTGGGGCCTTTGATATCGCTGATTTTTCTGCGGGGCCGGGCCGCTTGAATTTTTTCCGGATTCTTGCCGTTCGCGCGCACGTTGCAGGCCCCGAGCACCCTGGGCGGCCTGCGTGGCGCGCACCAAGGGGTTTGATCTGGGTCAAATTGCATCGTGCCGCAGCGGCCACACTGGGGGCGTTGCCTTCAGGAGTCCGCACCATGACCAACCCGACGTCTTACTGGCATGCCGAGCACGCGAATTTCACGCGCCTTCTGGATTTGCTTGAGCAGCAAATCATCGCGTTCCGGACGGATGCGCATCCCGATTACGAACTGATGCTAGACGTATGCGACTACCTCGAGCATTTCCCGGACCGGTTCCATCACCCGCGCGAAGACGCGGCCTTCGCGCTCCTGGTGCGCAAGGATCCGGGCCTGAAGGACAAGGTCGCTCGCCTCACGCACGAGCACCGCATCATCGCCTGGGTGGGCAAGCAGTTCAAATCGCTGCTGTCGGCCTGTGTCGACGGCAGCATCGTCGGGCGCGCCGAGGTCGAGGCCTGCGCTTCAATGTACCTGGTGTATTACCGCCAGCATCTTGCCGAAGAGGAAGAAGAAATTATTCCCGCCGCTGGCCGCCTGCTCACACCTGCCGACTGGGCGGAGGTGGCGGTCGCCGTCCCGGTCGGGCGCGACCCCTTGTTCGGCGAGGAATCGCTGGAGAAGTTTCGGGAATTGCGCCGGCTTATCGCGCTGCGAGCCGAGGCGGTCGCACAAGCCTGAGGAGCGCGTTACCTGCCGCGCGCCGTGGCAGTCGATGAATGGAAAGCCGCGTCAGGCATGGCTTTCCATTCATCGGCTTATTTCTGCCAGGTATCCTTGAGCGTGACGGTGCGGTTGAATTTGCCGGCGTCTTTGAGGTCTGCGACAAAATAACCGTGACGTTCGAACTGGAATCGCTCGCCTGCCTTGGCGTCGCGCAGGGCCGGTTCGAGCTGGGCACGGATAAGCTGGCGTGAGCCTGCGTTCAGGTCGAGCAGGAAGTCGCGCTCGCCGGCACCCGGATGCGCGGCGCTGAACAACCGATCGTAAAGGCGCACTTCGGCGGCGTGTGCGTGCTTCGCGCTCAGCCAGTGGATGTTGCCCTTGACCTTGTAATTGTCGGAACCGGGCGTACCGGACTTGGAATCGGCGAAGTAGGTGCAGCGCACCGTGTCGGTTGCCTTGTCGTAGCCGGTGCATTCGATGACAAAGCCGTAGCGCAGGCGCACCTTGTTGCCGGGGAACAGCCGGAAGTAGCCCTTGGAGGGGACCTCCATGTAGTCCTCGCGCTCTATCCACAGTTCGCGCGAAAAGGGCAGCGTGCGTTTTCCGAGTTCCGGCTTTTGCGGGTGATGCGGCGCCTCGCACATTTCCTCGGCGCCCTCGGGGTAGTTCTCAATGACCAGTTTGATCGGGTCGAGCACCGCGGTGCGCCGGGGGGCGACTTCGTTCAAGTGCTCGCGCATGCATTCTTCAAGCACCGAGTAATCAATCCACGAATCGGACTTGGCCACGCCTATGCGCTCGGCAAAGAGGCGAAAGCCCTCGGGGGAGTAACCGCGGCGGCGCGCACCCACCAGCGTGGGCATGCGCGGGTCGTCCCAGCCGTCGACGTGGTTTTCCTCGACCAGCTGGATGAGCTTGCGCTTTGATAGCACAACGTAGCTGAGGTTGAGGCGTGCGAATTCATATTGGTGCGGCAGCGGCCGTGCGAGCAGGCCGCCTTCGGCGAGCTTGCCAAGCAGCCAGTCGTAAAACGGCCTCTGGTCTTCGAACTCCAGCGTGCAGATCGAGTGGGTGATGCGCTCGAGCGCGTCCTCGATCGGATGGGCGAAGGTGTACATGGGGTAGATGCCCCAGGCATCGCCGGTGCGGTGGTGCGTCGCCTTGCGGATGCGGTAGATCGCCGGGTCGCGCAGGTTGATGTTGGGCGAACCCATGTCGATTTTTGCGCGCAACACCATGCTGCCCTCGGCGTGCACACCGGCGCGCATTTCACTGAACGTCGCAAGGTGCTCGGCGGCAGGCTTGTCGCGCCAGGGCGAATCCTTGCCGCGTTCGGTCAACGTACCGCGGTTGGCGCGCATTTCCTCGGGGCTCTGGCGGTCGACATAGGCGTGGCCCGCGCTGATGAGGTATTCGGCCGCCTCGTACATGAATGCAAAGTAATCGCTGGCGTAGTAAAGGTTCGATTCACCGCCGAAGTCCCAGCCAAAGCCCAGCCAATGCACCGAGTCGAGGATGGCGTCCACGTACTCCTGGTCCTCTTTTTCCGGATTGGTGTCATCAAAGCGCATGTGGCAGACGCCGCCGTAATCTCGCGCCAGGCCGAAGTTGAGGCAGATTGATTTCGCATGGCCAAAGTGCAGGTAGCCGTTGGGCTCGGGCGGAAAGCGTGTGCGGATTTTTGCCGCGTCAGGCGGGGCGGCTTCGTGGTCTTTTGCCGGGCCGGGCTTGCCGCCCCAGCGCTTGGACGCGTAGGTGCCGGCGGCGAGGTCGTGGTCGACGATGCTGCGGATGAAATTGCCGGCGTGCGGCGTTTCTGCGCTTGGAGTTTTGGGTTTGGCGGGAGGATTGGACATGGGGGCTCGGAACGGAGCGTGCGAAGCGGAGCGCGCTGATGCGCCATTTTACAACAGCGGGCGCCAAGCTCAGGCTGCTAGAATGACTTCAAGAAAGATATCGGGTTGAACGCCGGCAGACACACCGCACTCGGTGGCAGCCACGATCTCCACCAAGACAACAGAACAACACAACGACACAGCGCCGTAAAAAGGGAGGGCTCCATGTTTGCATTGCCGCGTTTTCTGGCCGTCATCGCCATTTCGTTTACCGCCTCAATGTCTGGCGGCGTCTCCGCGCAGATCGCGCAGCAGCGCACCTGGCCAGAGCTCAAGGAAGCGGTGCAGGACCGGGTCAACCGCAACGCCTACCCGCTGACCGGCTATGACCGGGAGGAGGTGCGCGAGGTCTTGTCGCGCATCAACTCGCTTGACCGCGACGAGTGGGCGCGCTCCTGGATGCTCCAGGGCGACAAGCATTTCACCCACGCGAAGCTGAACGAGACGGCCAAGCCGCTGGAGTCGCGCGAAGCCTATCTGGCGGCGTGGCGCTACTTCAGCTTTGGCGCCTGGCCGACACAGAATTCAGAGGGCAAGCGCGCAGCCCACCGGCGCGCGACAGAGGCGTTCCGCGGTTACGCGCGCCTCGCCAAGCCGGCGATCGAGGTGGTGCGCATTCCGTTCGAGGGCAAGGAAATCGTCGCCTACCTTCAATTGCCGCCTCCCGCCCCGCTTGGAAAAGGGGAGAAGACCAGAACGCCGGCACCGCTGGTGATGAGCGTGGGCGGCCTCGACAGCTACAAGGAATATGTTGTCGAGCAATACGGGCCGGGTTACATCAACGCGGGGCTCGGCTATATCGCGCTCGACATGCCGGGCAACGGCGAGTCGACCATGCTGATCGATGTCGGCGCCGAGCGCATGTACTCGCGCGTGCTCGATTATCTGGCGACGCGCAAGGACGTGGATGCCAAGCGCATCGGTTTCATGGGCGTCTCCTGGGGCGGGCACTGGGCGGCGCGAATGGGTTTCACCGAAAAAGACCGGCTGCGCGGCAGTGTCGTTTGGGGCGGGCCGGTTGACGTTTATTTTTCGCGCGAGTGGCAGGCCAAGGCGCTTGGTACGCGCGAATACCTGTTTGACCTGTTCGCCGCCCGCGCCAGCGTGTACGGTGCCAACACCCTAGAGGAGTTTCTCGCCTACGGTCCGCGCATGTCGCTCAAGACGGCGGGCTGGCTGGAGAAGCCTTCCGCGCCGATGCTGCTGGTCAACGGTGAAAAGGACAGCCAGGTGCCGATAGAAGATTTGTACGCGCTGCTTCGCAGCGGCTCGGTCAAGGAGGCTTGGGTCAACCCCGAGGGCGGGCACATCGGGCGCAATCGCGACTGGCCCGACACGCGCATTTTCAGCGAGATTGTGGTGCCCTGGCTTTCGCGCAAGCTGAAGTGAGGGTCCAGCAGGCGCAAAATCAGGCGGCAGCGGCCGTGGCTTAGAATTTGACGAACCTCAGGTGAGGCGTAACCGGCAACAGCACTTTATCGAGTGTCCATGGTCAAGGTTTATTCCATTGATGGCATCACCCCGGTCGTGCACCCGATGGCCTATGTGCATCCGAGCGCGGTTCTGATCGGCGACGTGATCGTCGGCGCGGGCGTGTATGTCGGTCCCTGCGCGAGCCTACGCGGAGACTTCGGCCGCATTGTCATCGAGGCGGGCGCGAACATCCAGGACGCGTGCATCGTGCACGGCTTTCCAGGCGAGGACACCGTGATCGAGGAGGAAGGACACATCGGCCACGGCGCGATCATCCATGCCGCACGCATTTGCCGCAACGCCATGGTCGGCATGCACGCGGTGGTCAATGATCATGCCGAAATCGGCGAATCGGCCTTTGTGGGCGCGCTCGCGTTTGTAAAGACCGGCATGAAAGTGCCGGCGCGCACGCTTGTGGTGGGCATGCCGGCGCGGGTGCTGCGCCCGCTCAGCGAGCAGGAGCTGCAATGGAAGCGCGATGCGACGCGGCAATACCAGCAGCTGACCGAGCGCAGCCGCAACAGCCTGCGCGAGACCGTTGCGCTGACCGAGGTCGAGCCCGGCCGGGCCCGCATCCAACTGCCCGATGTGCTCCCATTGGGTGCGTACAAACAAGGTGCGCAAAAGCAGGGTTTCGCCGTCAAAGACAATTTGGAGAAATCATGAACCTGTCGTTTGCCGAACGTCTGCGTCGCGGTGAGTTGCTGCTCGGAACCATAGTCACGCTGCAATCGACCGATGTAAGCGAGCTGTTGTCCCAGTGCGGCTACGACTGGTTGTTCATAGACACCGAGCATGCGCCCCTGACTCTGCGCGACGCCCAGACCCTGATCCAGGCGGCGCGCGTGCCCTGCCTGATCCGCGTCGAGGATGGTGGGGAGGCGACCATCAAGAAGGCGCTCGATACCGGCGCGACCGGCATCGTCGTGCCGCAGGTCACCACCGCCGAGCAGGCCGAGGCCATCGTGCGCCATGCCAAGTACCCGCCGGTTGGCACGCGCGGCGTCGGCATCGTGCGCGCCCAAGGATACGGCCACGGCATGCGTGAGTACCTTTACGAGGCCAATGATGAGACTGTTGTCGTGCTGCAGGTCGAGCACAAGACCGGTGTCGAAAACATCGACGCCATCTGCGCGGTACCCGGCGTCGATGCGGTGTTCGTCGGTCCCTACGATTTGTCGGCGAGCATGGATCTCACCGGCCTTGTAAACAACCCCGGTGTGGTCGCCGCCATAGACCGGGTGACCGAGGGCTGCAAGGATGGCAACCGCCGGTTGGGCATTTATGTCGGCAGCGCGGAGCTCGCCCGCGCGTATATCGGCAGGGGCTACACACTGGTGGCGGTGGGCATGGATACGATCATGCTCGGCGCCGCTGCGCGCAACACCCTTGAGGCTGTGCGCGCCTGCTGAGGCTTTGCGCCCGGGGCCCGATCAGGCGCACACTCTTTTCCCATTTACCAGTACTCACCGGAGCCAGCATGTCCTACGAAACGATTCTTGTTGAAACGAGGGGCCGCACCGGCTTCATCACGCTCAACCGTCCCAAGCAGCTCAATGCGCTCAACGACCAGTTGATGAACGAACTGGGTGAGGCGCTGCTCGGATTTGATGCGGATGAGGCCATAGGCTGCATGATCATCACCGGCAGCGAAAAGGCGTTTGCCGCTGGCGCAGACATCGGTGCGATGAAGGACTGGACCTACATGGATGTGTTCAAAAGTGAATACATCACGCGCAACTGGGAGGCCCTGCGTCGGGTCAGGAAGCCGGTGATCGCCGCGGTTTCCGGTTATGCGCTTGGCGGCGGCTGCGAACTGGCGATGATGTGCGATTTCATCATCGCCGCCGACACCGCCAAATTCGGGCAGCCCGAAATCAAGATTGGCATCATTCCGGGCGCCGGCGGCACGCAGCGGCTGCCGCGCGCGGTGTCCAAGGCGAAGGCGATGGACATGTGCCTCACCGGCCGCATGATGGACGCAGCCGAAGCCGAGCGAGCCGGCCTGGTGTCGCGCGTGGTACCCGCCGACAAGCTCATCGATGAGGCGACCGCGGCGGCGCTGCAAATCTGCGAATTCTCCTTGCCCTCGGTGATGATGGCCAAGGAGGCGGTCAACCGCGCCTATGAGGGGGCGCTTAGCGAGGGCATGCTGTTCGAGCGCCGCATGTTTCATTCCCTGTTCGGCACCGAGGACCAGAAGGAAGGCATGACCGCTTTCGTCGAAAAGCGCAAACCCGTCTTCAAGCACAAGTAGTCTGGTGTTCTGCGCTGGGCCTGGCCTAGCGCAAGCTATAATAAACCCTGTTTTTTGGTGTCCGCATCGCATGTTGTGATGCGGGTGAAACGGGAAACAGGGTCCGGAGCAGTCAGCAACACACGCCATCCGGCAACCTGTGCTGCCCCCGCAACGGTAAGCAAGTGCGGGTGCGCTCCACGAGATCCTTTGCTGATCTCAAGCCACTGCGGCCCCAAAGCCGCGGGAAGGCGGGCGCATCAAGACTTGCCAGCCCGGAGACCGGCCAGAAAACCGATTGAAGCGGTCGCGGGAGGCGGCTGTCGGTCTGCGCGAACCTGTACGGTGCCCCCGGAATCTCGTGGCGCACAAAACCGGATGTTCCCGCGTATCGATTGTGTTCTCCCTTCGCTTTGGTCGAGCCTGGGCCTGCGGGGATGCTGGCCAGCACAGGGAGCATCACTTGCAGCGCACCATTCTTCGCATTTTGCCGTTCGTTGTTTTCGCGTTCACAGCCGTTTCGCCTTTATCGGGCGTGGCGCAGGAAAAGCCCTCTGAAGCCGTGGTCGTCACCGCCGGCCGTATCGAGCAGCAGCTTGACGAGGCGATCCCGCACACTTCCGTGATCACGCAAAAGGAAATCCGCGAGTCCCAGGCCACCGACCTGATCCAGTTGCTCAAGCGCGAGGCCGGGCTGGAGTTTGTGCAAAACGGTGGTATCGGCACGACCGGTTCGGTGTTCATGCGCGGCGGCGGTAGTACCTCGACGCTGATCCTAATAGACGGCATCAGGGCCGGATCCGCCACCAGTGGAGCCCCTCAGCTCGGACAGATCATGCTGGGCCAGGTCGAGCGCGTAGAAATCGCGCGCGGCAATGTTTCTGCGCTCTATGGCGCCAACGCGGTGGGCGGGGTGATCCAGATCTTCACCAAGCGCGGCCTCGGCGACCCCCGCGGCGAGATGCAGGCCACCGTGGGCGAACACGGCGCGCGCGGCGTTTCCGGTGGCTACGGCGGCAAAATCGGCGACACGCGTTTCAGTTTGAACGTCGCGCAATTTGCCACCAACGGTTTTAGTTCGCGCGACCCGAAAACCGCCCCGACTCGGATAAATCCGGATGCCGACGGCTATACCAACCTTTCATTTTCGGGACAGGTTTCGCACATGATCGGCCAGGAACACGAGTTCGGATTGCGCGCTTACCAGAGCAAGGGGCGGGCGGGCTTTGACAATGCCTTTGCGCCGGACACGCCGCAGACCGTGCACTTCACCGACAGCGAGGTCGGCCAATACTCCGCGTTTTCAAACAACCGGATCAATGACGTGTGGACCTCCAGGCTCAACCTGTCGCAGGCGCACGACAACGCGAGCAGCCGTACCGGCGCCGGCACGCCGACCCGGTTCGACACCTTGAGCACACAGGCGCAATGGCAGAACGATCTCACGGTCTCCAAAGGCCATGTCGTCAGCGTGACTCTGGACGATCAACGCCAGCGCGTGGCGAGCACCACGGCCTATACCTACACGGGCCGCACCGTGGGCAGCGTTGGTCTCGGCTACCTTGGAAAGATCGGGGATCACCAGGTGCAACTGGCCTCACGCGAGGACAGGTATTCGGACTTCGGCAAGGCGAACACCTGGCTGGGCGGCTATGGCTACAACCTCGATTCAGACTGGAAGCTCACGGCGATGCGCTCCACTGCTTTTCGCGCGCCCAGTTTCGCCGACATGTTTATCCCCCGCTCGGTAAGCCTGGACGTCAAGCCAGAGACCACCCAGAGCAACGAACTCGGTGTGCAATACGCGGCGGGAGGACACTTGTTGCGCATGGTTCGCTTTAGCACGCAATACGTCAACTTGATTGAGTTCCCCGCGCCCGCGTTTATCGCGCGGAACGTCGGCAAGGCGAGCGTGGAGGGAACGGAGCTCTCATATACGGGGCAATATGCCCGCTGGGATTTGCGCACCAGCCTGACCCTGCAAACGCCGGTCAATGCGCTTACCGGGGTGCAACTCATCCGGCGCAGCACGCAGTTTGGCAACCTTGTCGCCAATACGGCGCTGGGCGGGTGGAAGGTCGGCGGGGAGTATGCTTTCAGCGGCAAGCGGCTTGACACCGACCTGGCCGGTGCGCGCGTCGAACTGGACGCTTACCAGACGGTCAACCTGACGGCCCGCCATGACTTTGGGAAGCAATGGTACGTGGCTGCGAAACTGGAAAACCTGTTCGATGAGCGGTATCAGGGCGCTTACGGCTTCAACCAGCCTTCGCGCGGCCTTTTCATGACCGTGGGCTGGAGGCAATAAGCGCACGATGAGCACGCGATGCGCCGCGCCCTGCTGATCTGGCTGCTGCTGGCTGCCGCCGCGCTTGCCGCGATGGCGCTTGCGCTGGTCTCGGGTAGCAGCCGCATCGGTGCCGCCGATGTGTGGGGGGCACTGTTCGATCCCGGGCAAAGCATCGCTGCGGATGTGATTGGCAAGCTGCGCCTGCCGCGTGCGCTGGCGGCCTTCGCCGCCGGCGGCCTGCTCGCGTTGGCTGGCGCGCTGATGCAGGTGTTGTTGCGCAATCCGCTGGCCGATCCGTATGTGCTCGGTCTGTCCGGCGGTGCGGCGGTGGGGGCCCTGGGCGCGATGCTCGCCGGGCTTGGCGCGGTGTTTGTGAACCTGGGGGCTGCCGCGGGTGCGCTGACGGCCATCTTGCTGGTGTTCGGTTTCGCGCGACGCGATTTTGCGCGACAGCAACTTTCCGCCGCGCTTGACGCTTCGCCGCGGCTGCTGCTTACCGGCGTGATACTCGCCTCGGGATGGGGCGCGATTATCGCGCTCATGCTGACGCTCGCGCCGGAGGCGCGGCTGCGCGGCATGCTGTTCTGGATGATGGGTGACCTCAATGGCATCGATGTCTGGCTGCCGGCCATGATCATGCTGGCTGCGGCCGTCGTCCTGGCTTTTGCCCTGGCGCGGGACCTGAATGTGATGTTGCGTGGCGAGGTGGTGGCGCTTGCGCTCGGTGTGGACGTGACCCGCCTGCGCAGGCGTATTTACGTGCTGGCGTCCTTTTCAACTGCGCTCGCCGTTACGACCGCCGGCAGCATCGGATTCATCGGCCTCGTGGTGCCGCATGCCCTGCGCCTGGTGTTCGGCAATGACCAGCGCGTCCTGCTTCCGGCAAGCGCACTGGCCGGGGGCACGCTGCTGTTGCTCGCGGATACCGCCGCGCGCACCGTGGTGGCACCGATGCAGCTTCCGGTGGGCGTGATCATGGCTCTGATAGGCGTGCCCGCGTTTGTGTTTTTGTTGATGCGGCGGCCGGCGTGATTGCGAATGCGCTGATTGAATGCGGGTCCCTCGCGCTGGCGGTCGGTGCGGGCGCCGGCAGGCGTGAGCTTGTTCGTGACCTCGCGTTTGCCGTGAGGCCGGGGGAGGTGTGGTGTGTGCTGGGGTCCAATGGCGTGGGCAAGACCACGCTGCTGCACGCGCTGGCCGGATTGCGCGCGGTGCAGGCTGGCGGCGTGCAGTTGTGCGGCAGGGCGCTGGCCGATTGGCCTCTCGCCGACGCGGCGCGCCAGCGCGGCTTTTTGCCGCAGATCGTGCATGACGCCTTTTCCGCGAGCGTGCTCGAAGTGGTGATGATGGGCCGCTATCCGCATCTTTCGCGCTGGCAATGGGAGGGGGAAGGTGATCGTGTGGCGGCGCTGGCCGCGCTCGATGCGGTGGATTTGCACGGCATGGCGCAACGCGATGTGCTGACCCTTTCCGGGGGCGAGCGCCAGCGCGTCGCACTGGCCGCGTTGCTGGTGCAAGACGCGCCGCTGCTCATTCTTGACGAACCACTGACGCACCTGGACCTGCGACACCAGGTGCAGGTGCTGCGCCACCTGGCCGCGTTCGCTGCGAATAAGCGCAAGGGCGTGCTCATGTCATTGCACGACCTGAACCTTGCGGCGCGTTTTGCCAGTCACGCTCTGGTATTTACGCCGTCGGGCGTAATGCAGGGGCCGGTCGCCCAGGTGATGACGGAGCCGGTGTTGCAGGACGCGTTCGGCCATCGCATCGCGCGCGTCGCGGCGGGCGGCCAGACGCTGTTTGTGGCCGAATGATGAAAATGGTGCGCCAGGTGAATCGACAAGTGCGGCCATGGGCTTGCATGCTGTTGACGGCATTGGCCACCGCGATGGTGGCGCCATCGCCGTTGGTTGCAGCGGATGCCAATTCCAAGGAGGTCGGCGTCAATGTCGTCGACGATACCGGCCGCAAGGTTTCGCTCAACCAGCCGGCAAGACGCATCATCAGCCTCGCCCCGCACATCACCGAATTGCTGTTCGCCGCCGGCGCCGGAGACCGGGTGGTCGGCGTCATTGATTACAGCAATTACCCGGAGGCGGCGAACAGGATCACCAATATCGGCAGTCATGCCCTGCTGGATCTCGAGCGTATCGTCAGCCTGCAGCCCGACCTGATCGTCGTCTGGCGAGACGGCAATGCGCAGCGCCAGCTCGAAAAGCTGCTGAGCCTGGGTATTCCGGTGTATTACAGCGAGCCGCAGCGCCTGGAGGACATTGCCCTGTCCATCGACAAGCTCGGGCGCATCGCGGGCACAGAGGCGGTGGCCGCCGCAGCTGCGCGAGATTTTTCTGCGCGGCTTGCGCGCCTGCGCGTCCGCTACGCCGCGCTGCCCGCCGTGCCGGTGTTCTACCAGATATGGAACAAGCCGCTGATGACGGTGGGCGGCAGCCACATTATCAGTAACGTGATCGCATCCTGCGGTGGTCGAAATGTGTTTGCCGACCTGAAGCCCGTCGCGCCGGTGATTTCCGAAGAGGCGGTGATAGAGCGCGACCCCGAAGCGATCGCCGGCGCCTCTGTCGACCCGGCACGCGACAGTTTCGACATGTGGCGCAAGTGGCCGCGCCTGCTTGCGGCGGGGCGCGGTAATTTTTTTACGGTGCATCCGGACCTGATCAGCCGGCACACGCCGCGCATCCTAGACGGCGCGCAGGCCATCTGCGAGCAGCTTGAACTGGTGCGCGCCAGACGCAGGGGCCGGCCTTGACAGAGTTGAATGGCGCGCAGCATGCCTTGCACGGCGCGCTTATGGTCCAGGGCACCACCTCGGATGCGGGCAAGAGCACCCTCGTCGCCGGCCTGTGCCGCGTGCTGCAAAGACGCGGTGTGCGCGTCGCACCGTTCAAGCCGCAAAACATGGCGCTCAACAGCGCTGTCACCGAAGACGGCGGCGAGATCGGGCGCGCCCAGGCCCTGCAGGCGCAGGCGGCGGGCATTGCCCCGCACAGCGACATGAACCCTGTGCTGATCAAGCCCAATTCGGATATCGGCGCGCAAATCATCATTCATGGCAAGGCGCGCGCCGACATGGACGCGCGCGCGTTTCATGCCTACAAGCCACAGGCGATGGTTGCAGTGCTCGAATCCTGGCGGCGTTTGCGCGCGCAGTACGAATGCGTTCTGGTCGAGGGCGCAGGCAGTCCGGCGGAGGTGAATCTGCGAGAGGGCGACATCGCCAACATGGGATTCGCCGAAGCGGCCGATTGCCCGGTGGTTCTGATCGCCGACATTGATCGCGGCGGCGTGTTCGCGCATTTTGTCGGCACGCTGGCGTGCCTGTCGCCGTCGGAGCGGGCGCGTATCCGCGGATTTGTCATCAACCGGTTTCGTGGTGACATCGGTCTGTTGCTGCCGGGCATCGAATGGCTGGAACGAGAAACGGGCAAGCCGGTGTTCGGCGTATTGCCCTACCTGCAGGGCCTGCAGCTGGATGCCGAGGACGCGATACAAACGGCGCAGGGGGGGGCGGCGGGGAACGCGCCGCAGCTCAAGGTTATCGTTCCGGTGTTTCCACGCATCAGTAATCACACCGATTTTGACGTCTTGCGCGCGCATCACCAGGTCGACCTGCAATTTATCGGTCCGGACATGGCCGTGCCCGATGCCGACCTGATCATCCTGCCCGGCAGCAAAAGCGTGCAGGCCGATCTTGACTGGTTGCTGCGCCAGGGCTGGGCGCCGCGTATTGCGCGCCACCTTCGTTACGGCGGCAGGCTGATGGGCATATGCGGTGGCATGCAGATGCTGGGGATGGCCTTGCACGACCCCCTTGGCATCGAAGGCACGCCGGGCAGTTGCGACGGCCTGAAATGGCTGGATTTTGAAACCCGTCTTGTGCCGGAAAAAAAGTTGCAGCAGGTTCGCGGCCATCTGGCGCTCGAAGAAGCCGCGGCGGTGCGCGGGTATGAGATCCACATGGGTGTGAGCACCGGCCCGGCCTTGTCGCGACCGGCGCTCGAGATCGAGGGGCGCGCCGAGGGCGCGCTGTCCGATGACGGGCAGATCCTCGGGACCTATGTGCACGGGGTGTTTGATGAACCCGCCGCCTGCCGCGCCGTGCTTGCCTGGGCGGGTCTTGCGGCGCCCGCCGCCATCGATTTCGCGTCTTTGCGCGAGGCGAGTCTCAACCGCCTCGCCGATACCCTGCAACAGCACCTGCAAATCGACAGAATGTTTGTCAAGCCGGGGTAACCCCGTTTTTTTCCGGCGGAGGTCGGGTTTGGCAAAATGCGATAATTGCGCCGTTTCCCCGAAGAACATCGCATATCCGCAAGCCTGTGGAGGCTGTCTGCGGAGGCAGTTCCAGGGGCGAATCCGGTTCAGGGGTCAATTCTTGACCATGGTCAAGTGAGTCTTCGGCCTGAACGGCGTAAATTCCCAACACTTTCCGGCAGTTTGAGCAGTCCGCCGGCCAGAATCTTGGTCGGGCAGGCTTCTGCAAGAGCGGCCTGGCGGGAAGCGCCGCAGCCGACAACGCGGTGCGCCCGAAAACAAATGCGAGGAGTGGTTGCTTTCATGGGGTCTTCAGGAAATATCGAAATAAAAGTGGTGAGGATGCGGCCGACGATGAAGGGCCGCGTGGTGGACCCCAAGGCAGTCGCCGAGGTGCGTGCCCTGATCGGCGAGGGCGAGGCGGCGCTGCCGCGACGGCGCGACCTGCTGATCGAGCACCTGCACCGCATCCAGGACACCTACGGCCACTTGTCGGAAGGTCACCTGGCGGCGCTGGCTGCGGAGTTGCGCATGGCCCAATCCGAGGTGTACGAGGTGGCGACCTTTTATCACCACTTCGACGTGGTAAAGGCGGGCGATGCCGTGCCGCCGGCCATTACGGTGCGCGTTTGTAATTCCCTTTCGTGCGAAATGGCCGGCGCCGATGAGTTGTTGGCGCGCCTGCCGGCGATTTTGGGCAAGGACGTGCGCGTGCTTGCCGCACCTTGCATCGGCCGCTGCGAAAGCGCGCCTGCCGTGCTGGTCGGCCAGAACCCGGTGTTGCAGGCCAACGCGGAAAAAATCAGCAAGCTGGTAGCCGCCAAAGCGGTGCGCCACATCCCGGAAAAATACATCACCTATAGCGAGTACCGTAAGTCCGGCGGTTACGCGCTGCTGGCCGACTGTCTGTCGGGCAAGCATGATTACCAGGAACTGACCGCAAAGATGGAAAATTCCGGGCTGCGCGGTCTGGGCGGAGCAGGTTTCCCTACTGGACGCAAATGGAAACTGGTTCGCGCCGAACCCGAGCCGCGCAACATGGCGATCAATATTGACGAAGGCGAACCCGGTACCTTCAAGGATCGTTACCATCTAGAACGCGATCCGCACCGCTTCCTGGAAGGCACGCTGATTGCAGCCTGGGCTGCGGGAATCGCCGAGGTATGGATATACCTGCGCGACGAGTACGCCGGTTGCCGTGCCATCCTGGAAAAGGAAATTGCCGCGCTCCAGGCCGACCCGCCCTGCGCGCTGCCGCCCGTACACCTGCGCCGCGGCGCAGGCGCCTACATCTGCGGCGAAGAGTCGGCGATGATCGAATCCATTGAGGGCAAGCGCGGCATGCCGCGCCTGCGTCCGCCCTACGTGGCGCAGGTCGGCGTGTTCGGCCGGCCGACGCTCGAGCACAACATGGAGACGGTGTACTGGGTGCGCGAGATTCTCGAAAAGGGGCCGGAGTGGTTTACCAGCCACGGTCGGCACGGGCGCAAGGGCTTGCGCTCGTTCTCTGTTTCCGGACGTGTCCGCAAGCCGGGCATGCACCTGGCGCCCGCAGGCATCACGGTGCAGGAACTCATAGAAGAATACTGCGACGGCATGCTGCCCGGGCACACCTTCTACGGCTATCTTCCGGGCGGCGCGTCGGGCGGCATCCTGCCCGCAAGCAAGGCCGACATACCGCTCGACTTTGACACGCTGCAGCCGCACGGGCTGTTCATCGGGTCGGCCGCGGTGATGATCCTTTCTGACAAGGACAGTGCAGTCGCCGCCGCACGCAACATGATGCGGTTTTTCCGCGACGAGTCCTGCGGCCAGTGCACGCCCTGCCGCGTCGGGACCGCCAAGGCGCTGACCCTGCTGCAGCAACCGCGCTGGGACAAGGCGCTGCTCGCCGAGTTGTCTCAGGCGATGATGGATGCTTCGATTTGCGGCCTCGGCCAGGCGGCGCCCAATCCGGTGCTGAGCGTGATCAAACACTTTGCCCACGAAATAGAGTGAGCGCGGGAGAGCAACGATGGACAGAATAGGCAACCAGCAGCAGGCGACCATGCCCGTTGAGTTCAAGCTCAACGGCAAGGATGTGGTCGGCCGCGCCGACGAGACGATCATCCAGACCGCCAAGCAGTACGGCATTGAAATCCCCCACCTTTGCTACAAGGAGGGCATGCGCCCGGACGGTAACTGCCGCGCCTGCGTGGTCGAGATTAAGGGCGAGCGCGCGCTTGCCCCCTCGTGTTGCCGCTACCCCAAGGACGGCATGGAAGTGGTCACCGACAACGCCCGTGCGCTGACCTCGCAGAAGATGGTGCTCGAACTGCTGCTCTCTGACATGCCGGCTGAACGCCATACCCGCGAATCCGAACTCGACATTTGGGCGAAAAAGCTCGATATGGGCCTGCCGCGTTTCGAGGCGCGCCACCAGGTGAAGCAGGATGTGTCCCATCCGGCCATCGCCGTCAACCTTGATTCGTGCATACAGTGCAACCGCTGCGTGCGCGCGTGCCGCGAAGAGCAGGTCAATGACGTGATCGGTTACGCCTTTCGCGGCGAGCATTCCAAGATCGTGTTCGACTTCGACGACCCCATGGGGGCCTCGACCTGCGTCGCCTGCGGCGAGTGTGTGCAGGCCTGCCCGACCGGCGCGCTGATGCCGGCGCGGGACGCGGGAATGACCGTGGCCGACAAGACCGTTGATTCGGTCTGCCCGTACTGCGGCGTGGGCTGCCAGCTCACCTATCACGTCAAGGACAACAAGATCATCCAGGTGCAGGGCCGCGACGGTCCGGCCAACGACGGGCGACTGTGCGTCAAGGGTCGCTACGGCTTTGACTATGCACACCACAGGCAGCGCCTGACCATGCCGCTCATACGCAAGCCGGGCGTGAAGAAGTCGGCCGACTTCGTTATGGACCCGGATAACTGGCGCGAGGTGTTCCGCGAAGCAACCTGGGACGAGGCGCTGGCGCTGGCTGCAGGCGGCCTGAAAAAAATCATCGATTCGGCGCCGGACGGCCGCTACGCGCTTGCCGGCTTCGGTTCGGCCAAGGGCTCGAACGAGGAGGCCTACCTCTTCCAGAAACTGGTTCGTACCGGTTTTGGCACGAACAACGTCGATCACTGCACGCGCCTGTGCCATGCCTCAAGCGTTGCGGCCCTCATGGAGGGGATCAGTTCGGGCGCCGTATCGAATCCAGTGCGCGACGTAGCGAACGCGGAGGTGATTTTCCTCATCGGCGCCAACCCCACAGTGAATCACCCTGTGGCGGCCACCTGGATCAAGAACGCAGTCAAGAACGGCAGCAAGCTTATTGTCGCCGACCCGCGCCGCACCGAGCTCGCGCGCCACGCCGAGCACGTGCTGCAGTTCAAGGCCGACACCGATGTGGCGCTGCTCAACGCGCTGTTGCACGTGATCGTAAACGAGGGCCTTGCCGACAAGACGTTCATACGCGACCGCACCTCGGGCTACGACGAGCTTGCGAAGAACGTCCAGAAATTCTCGCCGGAACTGATGGCGCCCATCTGCGGCATTCGGGCGGAAAAAATCCGCGAAGTGGCGCGGCTTTACGCGACATCGAAGGCCTCCATCATCCTATGGGGCATGGGCATTTCGCAGCATATTCACGGCACCGACAACGCGCGCTGCCTGATTGCGCTTGCCATGGTGACGGGACAAATCGGCAAGCCGGGGTCCGGCCTGCATCCGCTGCGCGGCCAGAACAACGTGCAGGGCGCGAGCGACGCGGGACTCATCCCGATGATGTACCCCGACTACAGGCGCGTCGACGGCGGCGAGGCGCAGC
>CAITSH010000509.1 GCA_903895005.1 uncultured Pseudomonadota bacterium | reverse complement strand
CTGCACGTTCTGCTGCTTCATGGTGCGCACCAGCAGGGCGTATTCATTGAAGTAGTTGGCCGGAATGACGATGTCCGGATTGAGCGCCTTCATGCGCAGCACGATGTTGTTGAAGTCGCGCGTCGGGTTGGCGTGCTTGACCACTTCCTTGACCTCGTAGCCCATGCCCGGGAGTTCCGCTGCGAGCAGGTTGGCAGTGCCCGTGCCAAACAGCGATTCTTCGTGGATGATCATCACGGTCTTGGCTGGTTTGCGGGCCAGCGTGTTCATGATGTGCAGGTTGTTGATGGCCGAGCGTGCGACAAGCTTGTAGCCGGGGGCAAAGCGGAAGGTGTTTTTCAAGCCGCGTTCGACGATTTGGTCGGCGACACCGACGTCCACCACGTGCGGACTGTTGTATTTTGCGGCGGCCTGCGTCGTGGCAAGGCAGATCGCGCTGGCATAGGAGCCGACAATGGCCGAGACGCCTGCTTCGTTCAGCTTTTCGACCTCGGAGACGCCGACCTGGGGTTGCGATTGCGCATCAGCATAAATCGCCTCGAGTTTGGCCCCGCCCAACGATTTGATGCCGCCGGTCGCATTGATTTCCTCGATCGCCAGCTTGGCGCCGGCGCGGCACAGGTTGCCCGAATAGGCGAGAAAGCCGGTCACCGGATGCAGGATGCCGACCTTGATCGGGCCAGACTGGCTTTGTGCAATGGCCGGGAAGCCGGCGACGGCGGTCGCCGCGGTGATGGCGGCCGATTGTTTCAGGAAGGTGCGGCGCTGGGTAGTCATGGGAGCCTCCGTGGGTGGATTCAACAGTTCACGCAATACCGTGATAACTCGGAACAATAAGGCAACTGGGCGCTCTCTGGAAAGGTCTATTTTCAGCCCGCTTCCGATCTGGTTTGCCATTGCCGTCCTGTTCCGGTAACGTGCAGGCAACGTTAGGGGTCCTGACGGTCAAAAACGCGCTGTGTTTCGCTTTGTTTTATGGCCGACGGGTGAGAGAGACCCTCTGAACCTGATGCGGATAATGCCGCCGCAGGGAAGCGTTGGCAGCCGTCCATTTTGACGCCAAGAATGGATGGGCGATTGCCCCGCGCTCCTGCAGGCCGTCCGCTACCGAGTGTAGTGCAAGGATGCAAGGAGCCAACATGAACGCTAATCCCAAATTTCTCGCGCAAACCGCGCATGTCGACGAAGCGGCCGTCCAGCCGCTGCCCAATTCGCGCAAAGTTTATGTCGAAGGCTCGCGCCCGGACATTCGCGTGCCGATGCGTGAAATCAGCCAGTCGGACACGCCCGCCTCGTTCGGCGCTGAAAAAAACCCGCCCCTTACGGTCTACGATTGCTCCGGTCCGTATTCGGATCCGGCGGCAAAAATCGACATTCGTACCGGCCTTGCGGCCCTGCGCGCGGGCTGGATTGCCGAGCGCGATGACACCGAGGAATTGTCCGGTCCCAGTTCGCAATTCGGCATCGAGCGCCTGAACGACGCCAAGCTGGCCGAACTGCGCTTCAACCTGCATCGCAAACCGCGCCGCGCGAAGGCGGGCATGAACGTGTCGCAGATGCATTACGCGCGCAAGGGCATCGTCACCCCGGAAATGGAATTCGTTGCGATCCGTGAAAACCTGCGCCGTCGCGAATATATGGAATCCCTCAAGGCGTCGGGCCCGATGGGCAACAAGCTTGCCGACCTGATGCTGCGCCAGCATCCGGGCGAGAGTTTTGGTGCCAGCATCCCGGCCGAGATCACGCCAGAATTCGTTCGCGACGAAGTGGCGCGCGGCCGCGCCATCATCCCGAACAACATCAACCATCCGGAATCGGAGCCGATGATCATCGGCCGCAACTTCCTGGTGAAGATCAACGCCAACATCGGCAATTCGGCGCTCGGTTCCTCGATCGGAGAGGAAGTCGAAAAAATGACCTGGGCGATTCGCTGGGGTGGCGACACCGTGATGGACCTGTCGACTGGCAAGCACATTCACGAAACGCGCGAGTGGATCGTGCGCAATTCGCCGGTGCCCATCGGCACGGTGCCGATTTACCAGGCGCTGGAAAAAGTCGACGGTAAGGCCGAAGACCTGACCTGGGAGATTTTTCGCGACACGCTGATCGAGCAGGCGGAGCAGGGCGTGGACTATTTCACCATCCATGCCGGCGTGTTGCTTCGCTATGTGCCGCTGACCGCCAATCGGATGACCGGCATCGTGTCGCGCGGCGGTTCGATCATGGCCAAGTGGTGTCTTTCGCACCACAAGGAAAGCTTCCTCTATACGCATTTTGAGGATATCTGCGAAATCATGAAGGCCTACGACGTGGCCTTTTCGCTCGGTGACGGCCTGCGTCCGGGCTCGATCTACGATGCCAACGACGAGGCGCAGCTCGGGGAGCTGCGTACCCTTGGCGAGTTGACGCAGATCGCCTGGAAGCACGATGTGCAGGTGATGATTGAAGGCCCGGGCCACGTGCCCATGCACATGATCAAGGAGAACATGGAGCTGCAATTAAAAGAATGCAGCGAGGCCCCCTTCTATACGCTCGGGCCCCTCACAACCGACATCGCGCCCGGCTACGACCACATCACCTCGGGCATAGGCGCAGCCATGATCGGCTGGTACGGCACGGCCATGCTTTGCTACGTGACGCCAAAAGAACACCTCGGTCTGCCCAACAAGGCGGACGTCAAGGAAGGCATCATCACCTACAAGCTTGCCGCGCACGCCGCCGATCTTGCCAAGGGCCATCCGGGCGCGCAAATCCGCGACAACGCCCTGTCCAAGGCGCGCTTCGAATTCCGCTGGGAAGACCAGTTCAACATCGGTCTTGACCCGGACAAGGCGCGCGATTTTCATGATGAAACCCTGCCCAAGGACAGCGCCAAGGTCGCGCATTTTTGCTCCATGTGCGGCCCGCATTTTTGCTCGATGAAAATCACCCAGGACGTGCGCGACTATGCCGCGGCCCAGGGCGTCGGCGAGGACGCTGCGCTGAAGAAGGGCATGGAAGAAAAAGCCATCGAGTTCGTCAAAAAGGGCGCACAGATTTACACCAAGGCCTGACCCTGATGACAGGAATGACGTTCGAGAAAATGACGGCCCCGACGATGGCATGGCCGGATGGCGCGCGCATTGCCGTGATGGTTACGGTGATGTTTGAGGCATGGCCCGAGGGCAAGGGGCCGCCCTACGGGCCGATGGCCAGCGGCATGCGCGAGGGCACGCTGGACCTGCAATCAATCAGCTGGGCGCATTACGGCGGCCGCACAGGTATCTGGCGGCTGTTGCGCATTCTTGATCGCTTTGGCATCAAGGCCACCGTGGCCGCCAACGCCATGGCGATAGAACGCTTCCCTGATGCCGGCAAGGCGATCGCACAAGGCGGTCACGAAATCGCCGGGCATTCGCATACGCAGAATATGTTCATGCCCTATTGCACCGAGGAGGAGGAGCGTGCGCTGATCAAGCGTTGCAGCGACAGCATTGCCGGTATTACCGGGCAGCGCATGGTCGGCTGGGCAAGTCCGCGCATGACGCCCAGCGTGCATACGGCGCAGATCCTGGCCGAGCAGGGATTCTTGTGGCATGGCGATTACCATGACACTGACCTCCCGCAGGTGGTCGATACACCGGCCGGGCGCCTGGTCGGGTTGCCGCACAGCGACTTCACAGACAACCGTGTGTTGCGCGGCAGTCCGCGCGATTTTCATGATGTCTACAAGGACACCTTTGATTTTCTGTACCAGAACGAGCCGGGCGGGCTGCTCAACCTGACGCTGCATGCGCATTTTGGCGCGCGACCGCCCATTGCCGCCATGCTGGATCGCCTGCTCACCTATATGCGCGGTTTTCCAGGCGTCTGGTTCGCCCGGCATGATGCGCTTTCGCGCCGGGTGCTCGAACTGCATGCCTGATTGATTTTTGAAGTAGATCAGTGCACTGCGTGTGGATATCAAAAAATAGCAGGACCCGGTGGTACTCATCGGGACTTAAGGAGGCTGTAATGAAACGTGTTGTACTGCTGTTCGCATTGCTCTCGCTTGCTGGCTTGCCTGCGATGCAGGCCGGCGCCCAAACCTATCCTTCCAAACCGGTTCGTCTGGTGGTGCCCTATGCCGCCGGTGGCGGAGTGGATACCGTTGGTCGTGCGCTGGCGCAGGAGTTGTCCGCCGGATTCGGCCATCCCGTGGTGGTTGACAACCGTCCGGGTGCAAACAGCCTGATCGGCACCGACTACGTTGCCAAGCAGCCGGCGGACGGTTACACGCTGCTCATCACCGTGGGTTCGCACTACGCGCTGCCTTTTCTGGCCAAGAACGTTCCTTACGATACGGTCCGGGATTTCACGCCCATCACCATCGTGGCCAAGGCGCCGCAGGCGCTGGTGGTGAACGCCGCCGTGCCGGTCAAGAACTCGAAAGAGCTTGTCGAATACGTCAGGGCGAACAAGGGCAAGATTTCATACGGAACATCCGGGGCGGGTACTTCGCAGCATCTGGGTGGCGAGTCGCTGAACGCCGCGGCCGGACTGGACATGGTGCATGTGCCCTACAAGGGCGGCGCGCCGGCCCTGAACGACGTCATTGGTGGGCAGATCCCGATCGCGATACTCATTCTGTCGAATGTGCTGCCGCACGTAAAGACGGGCAAGCTGCGCGCGATCGGTGTCATCGAGTCGACGCGCGCCAAGGCGGCACCGGATGTTCCGACCATCGCCGAGGGGGGCGTGCCGGGCTTTGCGGTGCCCGACACCTGGATCGGCATTCTCGGGCCTGCGGGGCTTCCGCCTGCGGTGATTGAGCGCATCAACGCGGAATTGCAAAAGGCCGCGAACAACCCCGCGGTGCGGGCCCGGCTCGATGCCGCGGGCTTTGAAGTCAATCTGGTCGCGCCGGATGAGTTTGCGCGCCAGGCGCCGCGAACTGTGGAGTCTTACCGCAAGATCATTTCTGCGGCTGGCATCAAGCCGGACTGATTCAACGGCCCTGAACGGGCGCGATCGCAGGGCACGGTCGCCCGCGATCCACCGCGCGTTCAGATTATTCAGATATCCAGATCGGCGTCCTCTTCCGCCTCAAGGTGCAACTCGTCGTGTGCGTCCTCCGGAAGTTCCTCGTCGGTGACCGCGCTATTCTCGATGG
>CAITSH010000508.1 GCA_903895005.1 uncultured Pseudomonadota bacterium | reverse complement strand
GGGGGCGGCGACCGTGCGTAACGGGGACCGTGCGTAACGGCGACCGTGTGTAACGGGGACCGTGCGTAACGGCGACCGTGTGTAATGGCGACCGTGCGTAACGGGGGGCTTTCATAGACTTCAGTGTGTTTTTATAACAACTTGCTCGATGTTGTACGGGAGCAATTTGAATTGAGAGTCTGTGTGCCGACCTAATGCTTTGTTGGCTGCTTTCTTACAGCCATCCAGGCAACAAATACAAAACACACAAGTCAGAACTACCGCTGCAGTCGAGCCAGCAGCGATGCCAGCAATTTCATCGCCTGTGAGGCCGTCGCCATTGTCGAATGAAAATGACTTGAATTCACTTGGAATCGTTTCGATGTTGATATCGTTGTTGGTGTTGGCTGCGATGTTTAGGCGCATCTTCACGTAAGGCTGCTGTGGAGGTTTCGAAGGTGACGGAGGTGGGTGAACCACGATTACCCCCCTCAAAAGACGTCTTCGTGCGGTGCATATGCACACACCACTGGGGCATTCTTTGTCGCCAAGCGATTGTATCTCGCAGGTGAACGAAGCATTGACGTTTGTTTTGTCCAGATGCTCGCACATCAGGTTTGCGTAAAACGCTGCCTTTGGGCACACGTCGGAGTATATTCCGTAAATCTCGAGGGTTGCCTCTTGCGCTTCGGCGCAGCATGCGAAAAAAAGGACGAACAACACTCGTCGCATTTGAGGTCACTTTGGCGTGTTCTTATAAAGCAATTTATTGCTTGTAGAGAAAAATAAACGCCGACGGGTGTGTTTCGATGCCCGGCATTTATCAGAAACGAAAGTTCCGGATATGCTTGCCGAAAAATTTGACGTTCAGATCAGTATCGTTGTCGCGCTTGACGATCAAGGCGATGCTGATGTCACCGTCGGTGAGTTTGTACAAGTGGTCAAGGTGCATGTCCAAGACGTTGTTGGAAACAATCTGCTCGGTGAGCTGGAACATCATCATGTCTGACTTTTGTCCGATCTCGGAGATGATACACTTGGATGCATCGCAGTAATAGGTTTCATAGCCGGAAACGACGTGGAAATAGGGATCCCACCATTGAATGTGGCTAGGCCAGTGGATGCGCACTTTTTCGTATGACGTAGGGGTTTTCCCCGCGTTGGCAACGTCGCAAACGCAGGAGCTGTTGTCGGTGGGTACAATGGTAAACATTTCGGGGGTGATGCGAGTGGGACAGCGTGTCTTTTATAGTCGAGACTCGCGACAGTTTATAAAAGCCCTTTAATCAGGCATACGCTTGACCTTTGATTCCGATGAATACGACGAGTCAAACTTCATGCCACAAGCGCCAGAAAGTGTAAGTCCTTAGCGTTTGTGGCGCGCGAGGCCTAGCGAATTTATTGAACAGCCCGCGAGGCAACACTTTCCCGCGCGAGCAGCGCCTTGAGCTTGGACGAAACACTGTTGGATCTTTGAATGATATACATATGAAAAGCGGAGGAAATCGGTGAGAATCAGAGGGGATTGGTGTGTTATTCCACTTGAACTAGAATGCTATGGTGAAACACGGATATTTATTAAACATCGAGCATAATCATACGCTCAGGTGCATGATAAGTTGGTCCTTTGCCCTGATCACTTCGTCCTTGGTCTTGATAATATCATCCTTGGCCTTGAGTAAGTCGTCTTTTGAGCGGAGTTTCTCCTGGACTTTTGCACCTTCCACCTCATTGGACTTGATCTCTTCCAACAGAGATTCGATCTTGCAGTTCTTCTCGTTCATCCAGTCGTCGCGGGCGGAAAGCAGGGTCTTGAGTTCTTTCTTGGACTTTCCAGCGTATTTGTCAATC
>CAITSH010000507.1 GCA_903895005.1 uncultured Pseudomonadota bacterium | reverse complement strand
GATCTGCTACGCCTGTGAGCGACCAGAATAATCGCAGGCAACCCAGTGGAGCATAATATGACGTATCGCAGCAAACTGCTGGGTGCGGCGGGCCTTTTCGCGCTCACCGTTCTCGGCGCAAATCCCGCCTACGCGGCCGGCACGACTGCCGGTTCGACCATCACCAACACCGTTTCGGTCGCGTTCCAGGTCGGCGGCGTGAGCCAGACCGGCACGACCGCTTCGGACACCCTCACGGTTGACCGCCGCGTCAGCCTGACCGTCGCCGAAGTCGGCACCACCACAACCGTGGTCAACCCGGGGCAGACCTCGGCCGTGACCGCGTTCACGGTCACCAACTCGTCGAACGCCACGCTGGACTTCGCGATGGCCGTTGCCCAGCAGACGGGCGGTGCCGGTGCGCACTCGAACACTGACTCGACCAACGTCAACAACGTGCGGATCTTCGTCGATACCAACGCCAGCGGCGGGTATGACGCGGCTGACACGCTCGTCACCTATCTCGACGAACTGGCTGCCGACGCGACCGCTACCGTGTTCGTTGTGACCGACGTGCCGCTTGGCCTTTCGAACGGCGCGGTTGCTGCCGTCACGCTGACCGCTACCGGCCGCGAAGGCGCGGGCGTGGGCAGCCAGGGCGCTGCGCTGACGCAGACCACCGGTGCAAACACCTCGGGCATGGATACGGTCTTCGCCGATGCTGCTGGTGCGACCGATTCGGCGCGCGATGCCGCCCATTCGGCCAAGGATGACTACACCGTTTCGGCTGCGACGCTGAGTGCGGTGAAGACCTCGCGCATCGTGAGCGATCCGATCAACAACACGACCAACCCGAAGATGATCCCGGGCGCGACGATCGAATACTGCATCGCGATCAGCAACGCCGCTGGCACCAGCGCCACGGCGACTTCGGTTACCATCACCGACCCGATCCCGGCCAACCTGACGTATGACGCCACCTTCGGCGTCAAGACGAACGGCACCAAGACGGGCGCGACCTGCAACGCCGATACCACCGGCACGGGTACGCAGGCAGCTGGTACGGTTACCGGCACGCTGACGTCGGTCGCGGCTGGCGAAACCAAGACGGTTCTGTTCCGCGCGACGATCGACTGATCGGAGCCTGAGCAACCGCCCCTCAAGGAATTGAGGATCTTGGACGTGCAGGCGGCGGCAACCCCTCGGGGATGCCGCCGCCCCACCCCCCTGTTGTCTTATTTGATCGAAGATTAATGCCATGTCGGCGTTGCGGAACAGGATCTGGGCGACCGCCGCGCTGCTTTTTGCGGCGCTGCTTGCCGCGACCAGCTTTCCCGCCGCGGCGAAAACCATCACCAACACCGCTCAGGCACGCTGGTCGCAAGGCGACGCGACGCTGACGACCGATTCCAACGTGGTTTCGTTTGATGTGGTGAGCGAAAATGCCACGATTTCGGTGTTGCCACTGCCAAGCAGCAGCCAAACCCTGGCGATTGACAGCGGCCATTGCGGCAACGCACCGCTCCCGGGCGTCAAAATCGACGCTTCCGGTGTTGATCCAACCTCGCCATCGACGATTTCCACCATCACCGTGGGCCAACCGGTGGTTTTCCGCCTCGTGTTGGCGCGCGCCGCGCTTGATGCCGGCAAGATCGACACCGTCCGGGTCGTCATCACCTCCGCCAGCGGCGATCAGGAAACCATCTCCGTCACCGAAACCG
>CAITSH010000506.1 GCA_903895005.1 uncultured Pseudomonadota bacterium | reverse complement strand
CGGTGGAATAGTCCCATCCCACATAGGCCAGACTGGGATTGGCTGCGGGCGCATTAAGCCCGTTAGGCACGAAGCGCACAAGGTCGGCACCACGCAAAAGTAGCGCGCTGTTGGTGGCAACCGTGCCCACAGCCGTCCAAGTGGACCCGCCGTCAATTGAATACTGCCAGGTGCCGTTCTGGTTATTGGCTGTGGTGATTGCAATGCCAACCGCTGTACCAGAATCCGCATCGGTAATACTCGAACCACCCGACTGGATAAAGGAAGCGACCGTCTGACCCGCGTTACTGGTCTGGTCTTCGGTAATCGTCGTGAGTACAGGCGACCCCGCATTATTGAGCACCGGCGCAATGTTCGTTCCGACGTTGATCGCCAGCGTATGGGGCGTGGGATCGAGGTTGACGTTGCCGCCGCCGGTCGCACCTGTGTCGCGGACTTGGAAGGTAAAACTTGCGTAAGGGAAACCGGTCGCTGCCACCGCCGGATTAAAGCGCAGACCCGTGGTACCGCTGGCAACAAGTTGCGCCGCTGTCAATTCCTGGCCCGCCGTCACATTCACCCAGGTGGCGCTTCCGTTACGCCATTGCAGCGCACCCACAGCCGGAAGCGTGGTGATAACCACCGAATTAAAAGTATTGCCATCCAAGTCGGTGAAGCCAAAATCCGTCGAAAGAATATTGGTGGCGGTACTGACCGGCGTCGTCAGCGTCTTGTCGGTGCCCGAAGGCGCGTCGTTGACGGCAGTCAGGGCCACTGTGCTACTGATGGTGTTGGAGTTCGCTGCACCGTCATTGACGGTATAAGTCACCGTGCGGTTTGCCGTGCTCGGCGCATCGCTGCTGTTGGAATAGGACACCGCACGCAAGGCCGCCTGCCACTGCGCCGGGGTTGCCGTACCCCCGGCGGAGGTCAGCGACATTACCCCGGTCGCACTGTTGTAGACCGCGGTGATATTGCCCATGGTCAAGCCGTCGTTGGTAAACGACAGCGCGTCTTGTGCCGCTGAGAAATTGGTGGTTATCGAGACCGTCGCGCTCGCCATCCCGGCGCTGTCGGAATCTGCCACCGTAATTGCCGTATTGATCGGCGTGGCAGCGGCATTTTCGGTATAAGCCGCCCCGCCGGAGTTGGCCAGAACGGGCGCGTCATTGACCGCCGTGACGTTGATCGTCGAAGTCACGCCCACCGAGGTCTGCGCCCCAACCACATCAGAATTGGCATCGGTGACCGCCCAGGTAACCGTGCGGCTCGGCCGTGTACCGCCAACAGTTGGATCTTGCGAGGTCAGGTTCGAGAACGTAACGCTGCGCAACGCTGCTTGCCACTGTGCCACGGTCGCCGTACTGCCAGCCGAGCTCAGTGTGAGCACACCTCCAACATTGGTACCGATCGCGATGTTGCCCATGGTCGCCGGCACGTTGGTGAAGGCCAGGGTATCGCCCGCGACCGGACTGCCAATGGTCACCGTCGCAGAGGCAAATGCCGTGTCGTCAACGTCGGATAGCGTTATTGTGTTGTCAATGACCGCTGCGACCGCCTGCTCAACATAGGTGATTGTCCGTCCGGCGGTGGCCACCGGTGCATCATTAACGGCCGTGATATTTACCGTTGCTGTTGCGCTGCCAGTCAGTGCGCCATCGCTGACAGCAAAGGTAACGGTACGGGTCGGTCGCGTGTTGTTCGCAGTCGGATCGTCCGAGGTCGAATTGAACTTCACGCTTCGCAGAACCGACTGGTAGTTGGCCGGCGTATCGGTTCCTGATAGGGTCAGGACCCCGGTGACGGCGTTGTAGCTTCCGGTCACCGCACCAGCATTGGTCCAGGTGAGCGTGTCGCCTGCGACAAACGTTCCCGCTGAGATGGTCACCGTCACCGGGCTGCCGGAGAATGTGGCATTGTCAACGTCCGCAATTGTGATCGCAGGATCTATCGCTGCAGCCGCACCCTGCTCTGCATAGGCCAGGACAGCGCCGGAGGTCACCGTCGGCGCGTCATTGACCGCCGTGGTCACGATGGTCACGGTATCTATGGCCGCCGAGAACGCCGAGGTCCCGCCGACTACGCCCGGGTTCGCTTTGGTACCAAATCCGCCAGTCGTCTGGTCCCAAGCGCGATAAGTCAGGGAGCCGGAACCGGCATCAATGGCGTCAGGCTTGAACCGGATGCGATCCGTGTCGCGCAACAGCAGCGCCGAACTGGTTGATACTGCGCCGACGGTAATCCAGTTGGTGCCGCCGTCGATGGAATACTCCCAGGTACCGCGGCTCCCGCCGGTCGCAACCACCGCCATGCCCTCCAGCGGGGTCGCATCGACGTCGGTCACCGAAGCACCAAGGATAGAAGCGACCGTTTGCCCGGTGGTTGCGATTGCGTCTTCAGTAATCGAGGTCATCACCGGATTGGCAGCGACGAGTACCGGCGCGTCATTGACCGCCGTGACCGAGGTACCGATGGTGTTGATCGTTCCTGCTATGGGCGTCGCGCCGCCATTGCTACTCGAGGTTACCGTTACGCGGGAGGCCCCGCTGGTAAAGGCGCCCGAGTAAGTGTTGTCCATCGCACGGATCGACAACGCAGGCGGCGTACCGTTGAAATCGGCGACCGGCACAAAACGCAATTGCGTAGCTGCCGAGAGGGCCAGCGCCGTGGCGCCGTCGGCTACCGTGCCGACGGCATTCCAGGTGGTACCGTCGGTTGAGTATTGCCACACGCCTTGCGTGCCTGCGTTCGCCGTATTGCCAACAATGGCAAGACCGCTGAGCGTTCCGCCCGGGTCGCTAAACACGGGACCGACAATCGCCGAAATCGCCTGCCCTGCCGATGTCAGATCCTCCGTACCGGCCGGAACCAGAGTCGGGTTGGATGTGAGCGCGGGCGCGGTATTGGACGCAACCACGGTAACGGAAAAGTTATTCGCAACCGGGTCGAGGTTGACGTTGCCACCGCCGGTCGCACCGGTGTCCTGAACCTGGAAGGTAAAAGCAGCGGTACCGGTGCCGGTAGTGATGATGCGCAGTCTGTTGGCCGCAATATCCGCTGCCGTAACCGTCTGCCCCGCGGTAACCGCAGCCCATGCCCCAGCGCCGGTCGTATCGCGCTGCAAGGTTCCCGCCGAACCCGGTACCGTGGTGAAAACGACGTTGGCCAATGTATTGCCGTCCACGTCCGAGAAACCGAAATCAGACGCCGGGATGATGTAGGTCGTTCCCGTACCGACCAGGGTCATCGCCTTGTTCGCGCCGTCCGGTGCATCGTTCAGGGCCGTGACGGCAATCGTGGTGACCGCGGTATTGCTGACAATATTGGTGATATCGCGGACGACGACGTTGACGGTGCGCGACACGGTGGAGGGGTTTTGGCTGGTGTTGCTGAAAAAAACCTGCTGCAGGGCCGCCGAATACTCCGCACGCGTGCCAATGCCCGACAGGGTCAGCACATTGCCGCTGACAATGGCAGTAATGCTCCCGGGCAGCGTCCCGGCGCTGAGCACATCACCAGCCTGTGCGTTGGCGATGGTAATGGTCGCGCCGGAAATATTGTCTCCGGTCGGATCGGCGATCGCGGTGGTCGCCGAGGCAATCGCCACCGGAGCTCCTGTCGCCAGGCCCGCGCCTTCGGTGAACGTGGTCGAATGATTGACGGTGTAGGTGTCGATCCGGACATTGTCGATTACCAGCGCCGCGGCACCCGTCGTCTGGGTGACCTTGAAACGCAATTGCGCGTTGTCAAAGGCGAAGTTGGAAATATCGTATTGCGCACCGGTCGCCACCTTAACCGCCGTGTTGCTGTCGAGCGTGCCGATAGTCGTCCAGTTGGTGCCGTTGTCCTGTGACATCTGGATTTCGACCTTGCCCGCGGTCAGCGCCGTTGCGTCGTAGTCCAGGGTCAGCATGGTACCGACGCGTGCCGGGTTCGCGCCCGCGAGGGCCAGCATGTCTATTGTCCGCGCCACCGACGCGCTCGGGGTTACGCTGGTGTCGCCGATGACCAGCTTACCGCCGGCCGAAACGCTGATTTTCCCGGCCGCGGCGCTGGCGTCATCACCCGCTTCGGTCCAGTTGGTCTTCCAGGCGATGGTACCGTCGCTGCCGGTGTAGTTTTGCGGACTGAAGTCATCACTGGCAAAAAGGTTGGCCCCCAGCGCAAGTCGCGGACCGGCATCCTGGATATTTATCGTTACCGTGCCGGTGGCATAGGCTGGCGCGAGCACCCCGCCGACATAATTGAGATTGGTCTTGAGGTTGCCGGTGTCGGCACCCGAATACGAAACTATCAGGTCCTCCTGTCCGCCGACCTCGAAGAAATCGACCACCATGGTGTGCGTGCCGGCAGTGAGGAAAACCGGGGTACCTGCCACCTCCACGTAAGAGTGGGCACCGTCATTATTGACCCGCGCCACACCGTCTACGTACAGAATGGCACCGTCGTCCGACCCCGCATACAGCGTGTACATGCCCGCCGTAGTTACCGTTAGCTGGTTGGTGAACCTGACGGTGAAATTATCCAGACCGGTATTACCGTAATTTATTGCCGCCTTGTCAACGTCGTAGCCTGTCGGCAGGTAACCATTGGCAACTGGCTGCCCAAGCGCTGTATAAATGGCGTTACCGGCGAGCGCAGCCAGGCCTGTCGTGCCCGTCCACCCCGGCGGTGTAGCCGCCCAGTACTCGTAATTGGTGCCGCGCACCTGCGCGAGGCTGACCAGCTTGTACTGGAAACTGTCCGTTCCCGTCTGTCCGACTGTGGGCGTATAGGTGAACGACCCGTCGGAATTCATCACCGCCGTGCCCTTGGTCGGATTGGTGACCAGTGTAGTGCTGACAGACAACCCGGCACTGTCGAGGTCGAAATCGTTTGCCGCGGGATCAACATTGGCAAGCACCGTACCGGTCAGAGTGCCTATGGTCGAGGTCGAGTAGTTGTGCGCGACGGTCGTAACCGGATCATCGACAGCAACAACATTGACAAAGGAATTGACTGCAACGCTCTGTTCGCTACCAGCATCGGTCACGCGGATGCTGATGGAGCGCAGCGTCTGGTCTGGCGTATCTGTCGAATTGCTAAAGCCGATGGCCTGCAGCGCAGTAGCGTAGGTCGCTGCAGAGGCAGTGCCTATTAGAGTCACCGTGTTGGGAATCGAAAAATCAGCAGCGATCCCGACTGGTAACGAGCCGACGATGCTCAACACGTCACCGGCCTTCGGATTGGTCAGCGTGATCGTCGCGCTGGTCAGCTGCTGCCCGGCATCGGCATCAGTAATCAGCGCCGCTCCGCCGACAATCGGCGTCACCGCGCCGGCATTCTCGGTAAAAGTGCTGTAGTAATTACCGCCGGTCGCGGCGATATTTACGTTGTCAAAGTAGAACTGCTGTGTCGTCCCCGTGGCAAATCCGGATTTCACACTCAGGCGAATGACCGTGTTGTCGGAAATGTAATTCGAAATATCAAAACTGACGTTTGTACTGGCAGTGGCGTTGGCCAGCGTGCTGACCGAGAAGAAGTTCGCACCGGCATTCTGCGAAACCTCTATCTGGATTTTGTCGCCGGCGGCGAGACCGGCTGTGCGATAGTCGAAAGACAGGATGGCCGAGGTATAGGCCTGCAGGTTGACTGCGCGGGATATCGAATCGCCGTATTGCGTGTTATGCCCTAGGAAAACCATCTCCTGCGCGCTGCCAAACGCACCCACAACACTGGCCTCGACGATATTGCCCGAAGCCGGGCTGTTGTCGCTGTTGCTCCCGCTCGGACTGTACGCGCGCGTTGGTGAGGCATCGAACTCGCTCCACCCCGACAGCCAGTTGGAACCTCCGACGTAAGTCTGTGACGAGAAATTATCTGAAATATTGAAGGTGCCGGGACCGTTTAGGTCAACTACTGGAGCTGCGAGTAGCGAGTTGAATGCCTCGAGGCCAACCGGGTCGGCAAACAGCCGTGTGGTGATCTGGCCTTGGTTGATCTCCAGGGCCCAATCGCCGCCCAGCGGGCCGGCACCGGTCGGGTCGTTGGATGCGGCGACATCGGCACCGGTCAGGGACGATAGTTGCGAGAGCAGCGCCGTACCTTCGGTACCCGCACCGGCATCGCAACCGTAAATCAGGAAATCCGCGCCCGGCGACAGGCTGGTTCGCCAGCCGGCGACCTCCGCACTGTGTCCCGCGAGGGACTGCAGAGACAACGCGCCATCGCCCAACGTGACGCTACCAGGCACGCCGTGACTGACAAGGTGAATCGCCGCAATGTCGGTGCGCCCCGCGAGGGTTTCGGTGATTTGCGAGAATCCATCCCGGGTCGGATCAAGAATAATGACCTCAATACCCTGGCGCGCGGCGTCGATCAGTTGCTGCATGCTGCGGATGCCGCCTTCGATAAACAGCAGTTCCGTAGGTGCCGGCGCAATGGCGGCGGCCGGATCTGCGAGCGCGGCCACCCGCGCCGCCGGGTCTGTCGCGGTGCCATCCCGCAAGGCTTGCGCATCAGCAGCCGCCTTGTCGGCGGCCGGAGGCGCCGCAGCTGCCCTGGATATATCGACCGGGGCGCTCGCCGGAGCCGGGGTCGCGTCGGTCGGGGCGTGATCGGTAATCGATGCGACCGTCTTGTCGACAATGTCGACAGCCATTGCGCCGTCGAAGACGATCCGCGGTTCAAGGGCGAGAAAGCGAGTTTTAAGCCGTTTTGTCGGGGCTTTGCGCTTAACCCCTTTTGACGATTTTCCGACAGTCTTTGTTGGCGTTTTATCTTTTTCGGTCATTGCGATCTCTCAATCACGCCATGGAATCATTAATATTATTATAAATCAAAGACTTAAAATAATACAATTCGGATCTAATATAGCTCTTACAGCAACTTTAGCAATAGATGTGCCTGATCTACAAAAATACAATATCTCTATGAAAATTAAACAGAAAAAGTCTCACCGTTTAAGAAACAGTTGCCATCGCTCCTCTCCATATTCCATGAAGAACGAGAAAAATCCGACCCAAACCGCGTTATTGCTCTCTCATCACTAAAAGCCACTCTCTCGCACGAAAATAGACGCGGCGCGGTAGAGAAAATTTTGCGCAACGATCGTGAGATCAGTTTTTATGCGCACCGTTCCCCTTACGATAAAATCGTCAGGATTGAAGGTGGTCTCGGGTCGAATGACGACCTTGTAGACCGCATTTTGGGCCGTCGCCCCGCCCCGTTTATCCACGACAGCAGCAATGCCGCCGCCGTGAGGCGCAGCGAGGATGGTTCGAGAAAGCTGCTTGCTCGCTGTTTTGTCGATTGAAACCACTTTCCCGACAACCGCCGACATTCCAGCGACCTCGGGGATAAATTTCACGACCTGCCCCACCTCAACCGCCTCCACCTGCGAATCCGTCACGTAAGCCTCGACTCCCGCCGCACCTGGCGAAACCACGCGCATCATCAGTTCACGCGAACCAATCCAACGCCCCGCCACCAGGTCTGAACGCAGGTCACGCACAACACCAGTGGCAGAAGCTCGAACATCCATTCGCGCCTTCTCCTCTGCAATCGCCTGCAGTTCCGATTCGGCTTCCGCAACCTGCCCATCGAGAACCATCAGGCGTTCCTGTTGCGCTCGAGTGGCAGCGCCACGCAAGTATTCCTCACGCGCCGTCGCTAGCGACAAGCGGGCATTTCGCTCCCGCAACGCTAGTTCCCCGGAACTCAGTCGCACAAGCACCTGTCCGGCCTCGACCCGCTGCCCGGACCGGACCTCAACCGAAAGCACACGGGCGGACATCGGAACGAACACACTTTGCTCACGTTCGGCCACGAGCACTGCCGGGGCGGTGACCTCGTTTGCAACCGGAACCAGCCAGGCAAGAAGCAGCAGCGAAGCGGTTAGTGTCGCGATAGCTCCGCGGTTGAAGCGCACGAGATTTCGCCGGGCCCAAAGGTACTTCATCTCGGAAACAACGGGCCGGATGATGAAAAATCCGAACTCAAGGAACATCAGCAATATGCCCAAGAGCTTGAAAAAAGCGTGATAAACGAGCAGCGCAATACCAAGATAAACGACGAACCGGTACACCCAGATACAAAGCGCAAAGATGACCAGCGCCCGGCGCTGATGATTGGTAAACGTCGGCTCGGGCAGCGTTTCGCGCAGACCAAAAAACTGCCCACGCATCCACCAGCGCGCGCAAGCGAAGCTGCGGTCGTGCAGGTTGGGAAAATCAAGAAAATCCGACAGCACAAAATAGCCGTCAAAGCGCATGAAGGGGCTCGCGTTCACGGCGATCGTCATCACCCAGGTTGTCGTAGCCAGGATGAAGAAAACGCTCTTCATCGCCCCCTCCGGGGTCACGACCCAGAGCAAGGTGGCAAAACAGGCAAGCGCAAGTTCCGACAACACCCCCGCGGACGCGATCGCAACCTGTTTTTTACGGTCTGCAAGCTTCCACGTTTCGCTGGTATCCGTGTACAGGAAAGGCATCATCACAAGAAACGACACGCCCATGGCAGGCACACGCACGCCGTATCGCTTGGCGGTATAAGCATGCGCGAATTCATGAACAACCTTGGAAAAACTCGCCGCCAGCAGGAAATACAGCCCCCCCTGCAGGTTAAAAAAATAAGCGAACGTGCGAGTCAACTCATCCCATTCCCGCGATACGAGATATAGATCAGCGCAAAATACCATCAGCACAATCAGAGCAAACGCCCGCGTATAGAACAGTTCCGCGACCGGGAGCGTTTTATCCAAAAACTTGTCCGGCCTGAGCAGGGGGATGCGGAAAAACAGGTAACTATGGAAAAGGCGTTCGTACCAGGGCCGCTTGGAAGAGACCCAGCGTCTGCGTAATTGCCCCAGCG
>CAITSH010000505.1 GCA_903895005.1 uncultured Pseudomonadota bacterium | reverse complement strand
GGGCGGTCGATATCATCACGCTCGACGGCCTGCGCGTGGAGTATGCCGACGGCTTCGGGCTTGCGCGCGCCTCCAACACCACGCCGGTGATTGTGCTGCGCTTTGAAGCGGACAACGACGCGGCGATCAAGCGCATTCAGGCGGATTTTCGTGCGGCGCTGAACGTTGTGAAACCCGGGATAAGCCTGCCGTTCTGATAAACGAGTGACTGGAAAGCCTCGCCAGACAAGGGTTTTCAGTCGATAGTCCCAATAAAAAAGCCCGGATTCCCGGGCTTTTTACCTTTGCTCGCGCCTTGCGGCGTTCTTGCGAATTCAGCAGCGGAGCGTTGATCGACGTGTTCGCCGGGTCAATTGGGCAACGGCTAATGTGTCACCGGTTACCCGATTCACCATGTAGGCGGTTGCCGTATTACTTGTGCGCGTGCTGTGCGTCGTGCTTCTGGCGATGGATCGCGCGGCTGTCGCGATCGGCTTCGCGGTTCAGTTTGCGCCGCTCGGCGGGAGTCACCTTGCCATCGGCTTTTGCCGCCTGTTTGTCCGCCTCGAGCTTGGCCTCGCGCTTTTCCAGGCGCGCGGCTTCGCGCTGGTTGAGTTGGCCGGACTTGACGCCCTCGCTGATGCGCTTTTCCTGGTTGGCCTGGCGCTTGTCAAGGGCCGGCGTTGCCGTCGAGGCGGGTGCTTGCGCGAATGCCGGCAAAGCAAAAGCGGCGATGAGCAGGGTGGTGATGCCGGTTTTGATGGAATTCATTTTGGATCTCCTGTTGTACGGGGAGACGTCCTCCCACACTGCGAATAACGCGTGTCCCCGCGACCGGTTGGTTAATCTCGGGTAAGCAATTGTAAGAAACTGTTACCCGGGGGCCAACAAATCGATGCGGTCGGTGAACATGGCGTCCACGCCCCAGGCGAACAACCGCTCCGCGGTGGCCTGATCGTTCACCGTCCAGCAAAGCAGCCAGTAACCGGCGTCTTTGACCTCGCGCGCCTGGGGCTCGGTCAGGTGCGCCTGGTTGCAATGCAACGATACACAACCCAGTTCCATCATTGGCCGTTGCCAGCCCGGCGCGATGCGATCGACAAGCCAGCCTTGCGGGATGTCAGGAGCGGCCTTGCGCGCGCTGATGAGGGCGGCGCGGCGGAATGAGGAAATGAGCGGTGGTGTCGCCGCGCCCTGCCAGAGGCGCGCCGCGATGCCCCCGGCGATTTCTCCGGTGTGAGCCTCATGACCGCGCGCGGGCTTGATCTCGATGTTGGCCCACAGTCCGAGCCCGATGCAAAGCCTTGCAGCGTCCTCGAACAAGGGCACGGGCTCCCGCGCAAAGCGCAGGTCTTTCCAGGCGCCCGCATCCAGCGTTGCGAGCATCGCCCCTTGCGTGTCGGCGACATTGCCGCGGCCGTTGGTGGTGCGCTCCAGCGTCTCATCGTGGATCAGGAACGCACGCGCGTCGGCGCTGAGCATGACGTCGAACTCCACGGCACGGTACCGGTATTCGGGCGCGGTGCGGATCGCTGCAAGCGTATTTTCCGGGGCGAGCGTGCCGCCACCGCGATGGGCGATCATTCTTGGATACGGCCAGGCTTGCATCGTCGTTGACCTCCGGTGCGCCGCCCTGGTGAAGGCGTACGCGTGTTTCCGCCTTACCGCCCCGCGGATTTCTCGAACTGTCGCAGCAGGACGTTGCCACGCGACACCGCATCATCGAGCGCGGTCTTCGGGGCCTTGCTGTCGTTCCAGACCGCCTCCAGTTCCTCATCGATGATGTCGCGGATGCGCGGGAAATTTCCAAGGCGCACGCCCTTGGCAAAATTGCCTGGCTTGACGCCTGCAAGCTGGTTGACTGCAATTTCGAGCTCGGGGTTTTCCTTGAAGTGGCCGGTGTTCTTCAGGGCAAGAAATGCGCCGCGCGTCACCGGGACATAGCCGGTTTTTTCGCTCCACTCCGCCATGACGACCGGCGAGGCAAGGAATTCAAGGAAACGTGCAACGCCGGTGTACTCGGCGGCCGGCTTGCCGGCCATGGTCCACAGCGCGGCGCCGCCGATGAGCGTGTTGTAGGGGGCCTTGTTGTAATCGTCGTAATAGGGCAACTGCGCGACGCCTAGCTTGAAGCGGGCGGCGCGTTGGAAGCTGGAATAGGCCGCAGATGAACCGGTGAGGACAGCACATTCGCCCGCGGCAAAGCGCACGTCGGCCTGGTTGGTCCGGCCCGAGTAATGGAACAACTTGGATTTGACCCAGGATGACATCAGCGAGATGTGCTTGATCATCAGGTAGCTGTTGAACTCGAGCACGGCCCGCGTGCCGCCGAGCCCGTTGTTCTCGCTGGCGAAGGGATGGTTGTGCCAGGCGCTTTCGTTCTCAAGGTGCACCCAGGATTGCCACGACGTCGTGTAGGGGCAGGCTTCGCCCGAATCATAGAGTGCGAGTAATGCCACCTGCAGTTCGGGCCAGGTTTTCGGCGGTTTGTCCGGGTTGAGACCGGCCTTCAAGAACTTGTCGCGATTGAAGTACATCACCGGTGTCGAGTTGTTGAACGGCAGTGCCTGCAGGTGGCCCTTTGCGTCCGAGAAAAATGCCGCAACCGACGGACCGTAATTCTCGAGCTTCATGCGGTGTTCGGCGGCAAGCTGGTGCAGGGGTTTGTAAAGCTTGGGCGAGGCCATCATGCCGGCGGTACCCACCTCATAGACCTGCAACAGGTGCGGCGCCTTGCCCGCGCGCGCCGCCAGCACGCCGGCCTCGAGGGTTTCCTGGTAACCGCCCTTGAAGGTGGGCACGACCTGCCAGGTCTTTTGGCCGGCGTTGAAGCGTTCAACGAGTTGCACCAGGGCCTCTCCGGGCACTCCTTCCATTGCATGCCATAACTGGATTTCCGTGGTCGCAAGAGCGGTGGCCGAGGAGACGGCGGCGAAAACCGCCGAGAAAAAAACCAGAGCCTTGATCAGTTTGGAGTTCAATCCGGAATCCTCGTGTGTAGGAAAGTGGCCTGGTCCAACCCGGCTGCAGATGCGGAGGCTGTCGCCGGCAGGGTGCCTGGCTGCAGTCCGAGTGTCGGGCAAATTAATTATAACCGCGGGCAGGATGGTTTCCGGGCCGGGCATGCCATGCGTTCAGCCAAAAAATCAGGCAAAAAAAGCGGACGAAGGGAGGATTCGTCCGCCACAGTGGCGCGGCCACCCGTCGGCAGCCACCGTACCGCTTTTTTGCGCTGATTGGGCCTCTACGGCTGCGGGAGGGTGACCTTAGAGTCCATCAACTTATGACAAAAGCATATCAACAGGCGGATTCGCCTGCAAGCAAAGGGTGGGGCGCGTGTGCATTTATGCCGGTATTTCAGAACTTCGTCGACTGCGTGAGGCGTGCAGCGCGCGGCACACCCGGGCTGATGCTGTTGTCGCCATCCACGGTCGAAAGGCGTTTGCGGTCGAACAGGTTTTCTATGTTGAACGCAAGCCGTGTCTTGCCATCGGGAACGGCGTAATACGCCGCGCCGTCGGCACGTGATAAACCGGGTAGCGGGACAGTGTTGTTATACGAGGTGAAGAAACCCGCTTTTATGATCACGCCCAGCCCGGTCGCCCACCCGGCGCCGACATCGAATTTGTTCCAGATGGAAAGCGTGTTTTGCGCGGGGCTTTAGGAAAAGTGGGGAAGAGGGAAACTAATCTGCTTCAGGCACCATACCCCCGGGCGAGGGTTCTACGTCCACGCGACCGAAGCGGGTGCTAACATCGGTAATCTGGTTCCGCTTCGCCCATGAACAAACATCTCCTTCCCTTGCTGCGACTGCTGGCCGACGGCTGTTTTCACTCCGGTGAGCAGCTTGGTGCCGAGCTCGCGCTGACCCGTTCCGCCGTGTGGCACGCCATTCATGGCCTCGAAAACCAGGGCCTCGTCCTGAACAAGCTGCGCGGCCGTGGTTACCGCCTCGCGCGTCCCGCGGATTTGCTCGTTGCGGCCGACGTGCTCCGCGCGTCGGGCGACGCAGTGCAGCCGGTGCAACTGGACCTGCTCGACAGGTGCGCTTCCACGAATAGCCTGCTGCTGGAGCGCGCCCGTGCCGGAGCCGCTCATGGCAGCGTGATCGCCTGTGAGTTGCAATCGGCGGGGCGCGGACGCCTTGGCCGCAGCTGGCAATCCGGACTGGCCGGAAGCCTGACGTTTTCGCTGTTGTGGCGTTTCGAGGGCGGGGCAGCCGGTCTTGCCGGCTTGTCACTTGCGGTGGGCGTCGCGGTTGCGCGTGCCTTGGGGAAATCCGGCGTCGTCGGGGCGCAGCTGAAGTGGCCCAACGACATCGTCAACGGCGATAAAAAGCTCGCCGGCATCCTGATTGAAATCAGCGGCGAGGCCAACGGCCCGAGTGCGGCGGTCATCGGCATCGGCATCAACACGCGTCTTGAAGATGCGGTTCGCGATGCCATCGACCAGCCGGCCACCGACGTTGCCAGCCTCGCCGACCCCGTTCCCTCGCGCAGCGTGTTGCTGGGAAACGTGCTTGCCGAGCTGGTTGCGGTCCTTGGCGTATTTTCGAACCGTGGTTTTGCGCCGTTTCGGGATGAGTGGCAGCAACGCCATGCGCACCAGAACCAGCGCATCATCGTTCGCTCGGGCGGGCAGGGCCGCGTCGCCGATCTGCTCGGCGACGCTGCGGGCATCGATGTCGATGGCGCTTTGCTGTTGCGCTCCGACCGGGGCGTCGAGCGGGTTCTCAGCGGCGATGTCAGCGTGCGCCGAGGTTGAGGCGATGATTCTTACGGTCGATTGCGGCAACACACGGCTCAAATGGGCCTTGTATGCCGGCGGCCTTCCGGCGGTTCTGGCGCAAGGCGTGGTGCGGGTCGGAGAGGTCAATGAACTCGATGCGCCATGGCGTGCGCTGCCGCAACCGCAGGTCATCGCGATTGCCAATGTCGCCGGCGATGCGGTACGGGCTGCAATGGCGCCCCTGCTCGCGCGCTGGGCTGTTTCGCCGCTGTGGGTTCGTGCGGATGCCGGCGCATGCGGCGTGATCAACCGCTATGAAGAACCGGGGCAACTGGGTGTCGATCGCTGGGCGGCGCTTATCGCCGCGAGGGCGCGCAGCAAAGGGGCTTGCCTGGTGGTGAGTGCGGGTACGGCGACGACCATTGATACGCTGACGGAAAACGGTGAATTTTCGGGTGGGCGCATACTCGCCGGTGTGGACTTGATGAAAAAGGCGCTCACCCTCAACACTGCGGGGCTGCCGCTGCAGCAGGGTCGTTATGCCATTGATCCGCGCAATACCGCCGACGCGATCGAATCCGGATGCCTGGAAGCGCAGGCGGGCGCGATCGAACGCAGCCACGCGCGCCTCCCGACCGGGTCGCCCTGCCTTATCACGGGCGGCGCCGCGGCGGCCATCACGGCTCGCTTGTCTGTCACCGTCAATGCCACGGTGGTGGATAATCTGGTCCTGGAGGGCTTGCTGCGCATTGCGCAGGCGTCCTTGCCCGGGGCGACGCGTGCGCCTCGTTCGGCTTGAGTGTTTGTGCAAATTTGAGTTTGAGTCGTCACCGCATCGTATGAAAGCATTCGCTTGAAGACAATTTTCGTCATCCTGCTTGCGGCCAACCTAGCCCTCGCGGCGTGGTTCATGTTGACGCGCGGCGACCCGCGCGACGCGCACCTCATCGCGCAGCAGATCCATCCGGGAAAAATCAAGGTCATCAGCACGCGCGACAAGCCACCGGCGGCGGGCGGTGATGGCGCCAATGCGCCCGAGGTGGCCGTGGCGGCCGCGGTGCCTAAAATGCTCGCCTGTGTCGAGTGGGGCGGTTTTGCCCCCGCAGATGCCACGCGCGTCGAAGAGGCGCTTGCGCCGCTTGCCATGGGATCCAAGCTCTCGCAGCGAAAGCTGGAGGAAAACATCAGCTGGTGGGTGTTCATCCCGCCACAGCCCAACCGCCAGGCGGCCAACCAGAAGGCGGTCGAACTCAAGAGCATGGGTGTGGATGACTTCTTCATCGTCAGCGAGGATGCAAAGTGGCGTAATGCCATCCAGTTCGGTTTGTTCAAATCACAGGAGGCGGCAAACGCGCGCCTCGAGCAGTTGCGCGCCAAGCGCGTGCGTTCAGCGCAGACCGGCAAGCGCGACGCACAGATATCCAAGGTGTTTTTCCAGATGCGCGATGTTCCCGATGCCTTCGCCGCCAAGCTGGGTGACATGAAAGCCATGTTCCCCGGAAGTGAAGTGAAGCCTTGCACAGCCGAAGAGACCAAGGCCGCGTCATGAAGCTGTCGGCTATTCCGTTTTGCACCACCGACTGGTCTACAGTGGCCTCGACCTCGCATCCGGGCGAGCGTGGCGGTGCGACCTGGCGCACGCAACAACTGGGTGAGGTGCGGGTGCGCATGGTGGAGTATTCGCCCGGTTACCTCGCGGATCACTGGTGCGCAAAGGGTCACATTATCCTGTGCCTCGAGGGGCAGCTTGATACCGAACTCAAAGATGGCCGGCGATTCACGCTCACGCCCGGCATGAGTTACCAGGTCGCCGATGCTGATGGCCAGCACCGATCATCGACGGTGATCGGCGCGAAGCTGTTTATCGTCGACTGACCGGTGAGCGTCGCCGTGCGCAGGCCTTCCACTGCGATCGGGGAAGGCATCGCCGCGTTGGCCATGGCCTTGAGGATGGGCGTGGCGGTGTATGCGTTCAGCGTCTCGGCGGTTGCGGCTGATGCTTATTCCGATGGGCGAGGCGGCATGGTGGCGGTGCCCGCGGGGGCGTTCACGATGGGCACCGACGACGGCCCAAAGGACGAACGCCCGGCGCATCAGGTTCGCGTGGCGTCGTTTGAAATCGACCGGTTGCCTGTGACCAACGCGCGCTTTGCCGAATTCCTCAACGCCAACGGCACGACCAACCGCGATGGGGAACATTTGTTTGATGATGATGACGCCGATGCGCGCATTCACCGTCAGGGAACACGCTGGGTCGCCGACAAAGGTTACGAGAGGCACCCGGTGGTTGAGGCTTCTTGGGCGGGGGCACGCGATTACTGTGCATGGCGCGGCCAGCGTCTCCCCACCGAGGCGGAATGGGAAAAGGCGGCGCGCGGACCGGACGGGCGAAAATATCCGTGGGGCAATGAGCCACCTTCCCCGGTGCGCGCGCAGTACGCGGCGCGTTTCAACGAAACGGCGCCTGTGGATGCATTTCCGACCGGTGCTAGTCCATACGGGGCGCTCGATATGGCGGGGAACGCCTGGGAGTGGGTGAGCAGTGCCTACCGCCCCTATCCCTACGATCCAGCTGATGGGCGGGAGGACCTGCGCGCCGGGCCTGTGCGTTCGACGCGCGGTGGAGGACACGATTCGCCGGCCACGGAAATCACGACTACCCAGCGCGGACGAACCCTGTCGCGGGCGCCGCGCGCCGGACATCACAACATCGGGTTTCGCTGCGCAAAGTAACCGCCCCCGATCGCTCGACTTGAGAAATAGGAGATCGGCTGTAAAGGCTTATAGGGCGCGGCTTTCCAGCCGGTTATCTTGGTCAGCCGCGTATTTTTGCAAGCAGCGCCGTTGTCGAGCGTTCGTGCTGGAATGGTATTGAATGGACGCTGCCACCCCAGGCGAGCACGTCTTTGGAGCCGACGATATCCGCAGGCTGCCAATCGCCGCCTTTTACCAGCACATCGGGCTTGCAGGCCAGGATCAGGGACAGCGGTGTGTCCTCGTCGAACCAGGTGACGAGATCGGTCGAGGCGAGCGCCGCGAGTACGGCGATGCGGTCCTGCTGGCTGTTGAGCGGCCGGTCATCGCCCTTGCCGAGGCGTTTTACCGATGCATCGCTATTGACTGCGACAATCATGCTCGCCCCCAGCGCCCGCGCCTGTGCGAGGTAGGTCACGTGGCCGCGGTGTAACAAGTCGAACACGCCGTTGGTAAACACCAGCGGACGTGGCAGTTGTGCCACGCGCGCGGCAACGTCGCCGGTGTGGCAGCGCTTGGCTTCGAATTGCGGTCGCGGATAAATGTCCATGGTCATCGGCCGGTGGTTTTCACCGATTGTACTTGATGGGCTTGGGCGTACCGGTACTTGGAACTGGCCCCACGTCCGCACGTCACGATCCCCGGTCGTAACCCCGGAACCTTCGCGCGAAAGATCAATGTGCCTGCAGAAGCCGGCCAAACTCGGTGAAGCGGTCGTGCACGCCGGCGGTTCGCAGCGCCAGCCACCATGTCGCAAGATTGCTGGTTACGACGGGCTTGCCCAGTTCGCGCTCGAGTTGCGCCAGGATGTCGAGCGTGGCGAAGTCGGTGCAGCTGACGAGCATGGCCTGGGCATCGGGATGGTCTGCGGCGCGTATATGGGCGAGTACCTCTTCGCGGGGCACGCGGGCGATCTTGACGTATTCATGCGCGCCGCCGCCACCGATACCCAATCCGCGGACGCTGAGCGTCGTGATGCCGTGCTCGCCGAGGAAGTCGATTTCGTGATCGTTGAGAACGTCATGGTAGGGTGTGGCGAGGGCGATTCCCGAGGCGCCCAGTGCGCGCAGCGCGTGCACAATCGCAGGTGCCGTGGCGACAGCGGGAACGCCGCCCAACTCGCGCATGCGTTCGGGCAGCCTGTCGAGGGGCGAGACCATGGATCCGGCGGTGCAGCCATAGGCGATGACATCGACCGAGGCGGGTGTCAGCGTGGCAATGGCGGCGCTGATGTCCTGCTCCAGTGCCGCCATGTCGGCGCCGCTGTGCAGCACCATGCGCGTGACATGGATGCTGACCCCCTCCGGCGCCATGCGCGCCCACTCGGCTTCGTTGACGGTGTTGGTCGTCGGGACGATGAGGCCGATCTTGGCGCGCCAGCCATACGGGCGGTAATACGCGGCACTCATTTTTTTCTCATTTCTTGAAAGACTCGGCCGCGTCGGCGTAGGTCTTGTCAAACTGACTGACGTCGCCAAAGCCCATCAGGGCCGAGAAGTCCTGGAAGGGGTAGAGCGGCACATCGAGCTTGGTGCTGGAACCATCGCGTTTGAGGCCGCTGTACGCGCGCTCGAGCGCCGCGCCCATAGCCAGGAAACCGACGGCCGGGAAAATCGCAAAGCGGTAGCCGATTTCCTCGAGCTCTTTCGCCGTCAGAACCGGTGTGCGCCCGCCCTCGACCATGTTGGCGACAAGCGGCACGTCGAAGGTTTCGCCGATGCGCTGCATTTCCTCCACGCTCTCGGGTGATTCTACAAATAGCAGGTCGGCGCCGGCACGAAGATAGGTTTCGGCGCGTCGCAGCGCCTCATCAAGCCCGAGCGTGGTGCGCGCGTCTGTGCGCGCGATGATCAAAAAATCCTTGCTGTCGCGGCTGTCGGCGGCGACCTTGATTTTTGCCGCCATGTCCTCGCGTGCAATGACGTGCCGTCCCAGCATGTGGCCGCATTTTTTCGGGAACTCCTGGTCCTCGAGTTGGATGGCGCAGGCGCCTGCCGCTTCGTAACCGCGAACCGTGTGGCGCACGTTCAGGAGGCCGCCGTAGCCGGTGTCGCCATCTGCGACGAGTGGTGTTGTGGTAATACCCGAGAGTGCCGCGACGCGGCCTGACATTTCGGTGTACGTCGCGATGCCGGCATCCGGCAACCCGAGGTGGGATGCGACCACGCCATAACCGGTCATGTACAGGCACTCGAAGCCCATACGGTCGGCGATCTTGGCTGAGATGCCGTCAAATATTCCGGGCGCGACAACGAGTTTTTTTTGCTTGAGCCGCTCGGCGAATGCGCGGCGTTTGCTTGTTGACATGGTTTCTCCTTGAGTTTTTTTGCCGATCAAAGCGTGCCCCCGGGTTGCGCCGCCGGCTTGAAGGGCGGTGCCGGTGCGTTCGTGATGCAAACCACCGGCGTATTCGCGCCGCCCCCCCCGGGAGCGGGAGGGGCGGCTCCGGCGCTACTGTATCGCTTCCGAGGCGCGCAATGCGTCAATCATTGCGGTCTTGCGCATGAAGGCCCGTGCAAGCCCGGGGCTTTCGGCGGTACGGCGCATGTCGTCCTGGTTGCGCTTGCGCGCTTCGGGATCGCGCTCTTCCATCGTCTTCTTGTTGCGCGCTGTGTTGGCGTTGATAAAGTCGATGGCGATCTGCCGGCGCTGGCGTTCGTACAGGTCTAGCAGTGATGCGTCTTCGCCACGCGCCACCCGAATGAGCTTGTCGCACAGGTTCAGGGCATCGTGCACGCCGCCGTTCATGCCCATGCCGCCGATCGGATTGTTGATGTGCGCCGAGTCTCCGGCCAGAAAGGCGCGGCCGCTGCGATAGCTTTTGGCCACGCGCTGGTGCACCGGGTAGAGGGTGCGGTGTATCGTTTCATAGCGTTCCGGCCGCGGCCACACGCCTTGCAATCTCGCCTCGGTCGATGCGTCGGAGACCACCTCCTCATCGGTTTCGTCATTGCGAGTAGGGAACAGCACCCGCCACATGCCCGGCACGCGCAGGATCACGCACCATTCGTCCGGGTCGGAGATGTAGTTCACAAGTGACAAGCCCGTAAGGGCTTCGGCGAAATCAAATTTTGTGCTCGCCACGTAAAAACGTTCGGGGTAGGTGAAGCCTTCGAATTCGATGCCAAGCGCCGTACGCACCGCACTCCAGGCGCCGTCTGCGCCGATCAGCCAGTCGCCGCGATGTGTCCTGACCTCGCCGGCATGATCGATCTTCAACGTCACACCGTCTGCGTCCTGCTCCACCGCCAGCACCTTCGCTTCCAGGCTAAGGCTGACGTCGGCAAAGGCTTTCAGGCGCTCCCGTATGAGGCGCGTCATTTTCCATTGTTCGCATTGCAGGCGGTAGGGGTGGTCGGTATCGCCGCGCAGCACCTCGCCGTCGAATTCGGCGATGAGACCGGCCTTGCGGTCGCGGAACTGCGTGTGGCGGGCGATGAGACCCTGCGCATGCAGGTCGGCGGTCAGCGTCGGGTCGATGCGCGCGATCATGTCCAGCGTCGGCGGATGAAAGGTCGATGCGCGCAGGTCCTCGGCCAGTTCGTTGCGCCGCTCAAACAGGCTCACCTTCATGCCGGCCTTTGCAAGAACGAGGGCCGCGATCATGCCGACCGGGCCGGCACCGGCGATCAGGACGTGCCGGGTTGCACCTTGGGTCGCCATCTCAGTGTTCGGCCAGCAGCGATCCGAGGCCGTAGACCTTGTCCTTGATGCCCTTTTGCCGCAGAGCCCACCAGTAGGTGGCGGTGTTGATGGCTATCACCGGTTTCCCGAGCCAGAACTCGGCCATTGCCGCCACTTCGGCCATGGCGAGATTGGTGCCGACCTGCACAATGGCGTCGACCTTGCCCTTGTTGACCTCGATGATGGCGTCGCGCAACTGCGTCTTTGACACGTGGGCGATCAGCACCGGACTGGCGCATTTGAAGCCCTTGAGGTTTACCACCTCGAAACCGCAGTCGGTGAAAAAGCGGTGAACCTGCTTGTCGCCCACCGGCATGTAGGGGGTGATGATGCCCAGCCGCTTGACCTTGCCGTACTTGCGCAACGCCGCCTGACAGGCGTCCGAGCCCATGGCGACGCTCACGCCGGCGTGTTTTTCAACCTTGCGCTGCAGTTTGGTCGCGCCATCGCGGCCGTCCCAGAACGTTTCGGCCGACATGCCCATGACAATGGAGTCCGGATTGCACGACATGACCGAGTCGACGGAATCCATCAACGCGCCGCGAATGTTGTTCATCAGCACCATGAAGGATTTGTCGTCTACAACCTTGGTGTCGGGGATGACGATGCGCGAAAAATGGTTGGTCACGCCGTGCGGTTTCATCATCTCGAATTCCGGTTGCACGGAGGTGTTGGTCGAAGGGGCGATGACACCAAAAGTGTGGCGGAACCCGAGTGAATCGCGGGTCTTGGCTTTTTTTGCGACGCCTGCTGGCATGGAAAACTCCTTCGTTCAGGTAGCGGGATGGGGATGCTGCGATAGTAAGATTGTATCGGCAAGCGCTGTGTGCGGGTGGATCCGCACTGCGCCGGTGCGACTGACCAGCGTACGCCTCAAGCGAGCATGGCGATGATCTCGTCTCGCGCCACCAGATCGGCGTATTTCTGGCCCATGTCAAAGAGGTTTGCCTCGTGCGGGCCCTGTGCACGGTCGCCAACGCAATCGGTGGCGACGATGGTGCGAAGGTTGTTGCTGAGCGCGTCCACCACGCTCGCTCGCACGCAACCCGAGGTCGTGCAGCCGGCAATCACCACAGTGTCGACGCGCCGCTGCAAGAGCCAGGCAGCAAGGCCGGTGTTGAAAAACGCCGAGGCCTGGGTCTTGCGAACGATCAGCTCGCCTTCGAACGGGGTCAGTTCGGGAACGATCTGCCCGATTGCAGCCGTTTCGGTCAGCGTCTTCAGCGCCGGGGCCTTCATGGTGAAGACGCCCCAGTCAGAGCCGTCATCCGCGTACACCACTCGCGTATGCGCCACCGGGCGACCGGTCTTGCGAAAGTGCGCCAGCAGGCCGACGGTGCGCTTGACCGCCGCGTCGATGTTGCCGCCGCCAAAATGCGCCGGGTCATTGAAGCCCACGGTGAAGTCGACGATGACCAGCGCGGTGCGCTCGCCAAAGCCGACGCGGTTGCCGAAGTTCTGCTGCTTGTAGATGTCGAGGTCGCTCATGCGCGCGTGTCCATGTTGGGTTGGGGGTGTCCGGTCCCGCAGCTTCAGTTCCGGTTTTTCAGTTCCAATGCGCCGGACGCGTTTTCGCATGGTAGGGCAGCGCCTCCATCCGCGCCACCCAGTCGCTGATGATCGGCGGCAGCGCGGCGCCCAAGCCGAGGTCGGCCTTTTTTAAGTCGCAGCGAAGGCAGATGGCGAGCATGGGATAGAGGGCAAAGTCTGCGGCCGATAGCAGGCCGGCGAGAAAGTCGCCGCGCATTGATGTGGCAACCCGCCCCAGTTCCGCGAGGCATTGCTCGCGCGCGGCGGCGATACGTTCCTCGTCCCAGTCCCCCGGTTTGGTGAACAGTACGCCGGTAACCAGTTTGTTCATCGCCGGGGCGTAGTAATTGTCGGCCTCGCACACCATGCGCCGCACGATGGCCTGATCCTGCGCGTTGCCCGGGAACAGTGGTTTGCCTGAATCGGGCCGCGATTGTTCAAGATACTCCAGTATGGCCGCCGATTCGGACAGCACAAAACCGTTATCGACGATGGTCGGAACCTTGCCGCGCGGGTTGATGGCCCGGAACCCCGGCTTCTTAAGGTCGCCCTCGCTGAAGGACATCAGCTTGATGTCGTAGGGAATATTTTTGTGCTCGAGCGCGAACCAGACGCGCCAAGTGTAGGGCGAGCCCGCCCCGTAGTAGAAAGTGATGGCCAATCGGGCCTCCCGAACTGGAATCGTCCCGCCGGATCTCCGGCGTGTGGATGCCCCGATTATAGGGGCGCGACCTGGGGAGTGGGGGGGCGTGGGCCTGGCTAAACCGTTTCGGCCTGCGCGGCGGCCGGCTGCGCTTGCGTCGGGATCAATGCCTTGCGGTATCGATTGAGATCGCGCACCGATTCGAACTTGCATCCGAACAGGCTGCCAAGATTGCGTAGTATGCCCTCGACCACCCGCGCTTCCCAGGCCGCGTCAAAGCGGATCTGCCGGTCCAGCCAGGGTTCAAGCCACTCCGGATCCGGCAGACGCGACTGTACGGTGTCGCGCGGGAACAGGGCCTTGTTGACGTGCAGATTGGTCGGGTGAAGCGGTTTGCCCGAGCGTGCGGAACTCGCCATCAACATGCCGACCTTGGCAAAGGCGGTGCGCGCCGCATCGCCGTCTTGTTCGATTGCGCGTCGCATGTACTGCAGGTAGGCGCCGCCGTGGCGTGCTTCGTCGCGTGCGATCAGGTCGTAGATTTTGCGGACCACCGGCTCGGTATGCCATTCGGCTGCGCGCCGGTACCAATGGTTGAGGCGGATTTCGCCGCAAAAATGCAGCATCAGCGTCTCGAGGTGCGGCGCAGGATCGAAATGGAAGCGCACCGCGTGCAACTCAGCTTCGGTAGGGACTAGTTCGGGCCGGAATCGTCGCAGGTATTCGATCAGCACCAGAGAATGTTTCTGCTCCTCGTAGAACCAAACCGACATGAAGGCTGAAAAATCGCTGTCGTGCTGGTTGTCGCGCAGGAACATTTCGGTCGCCGGCAGCGCCGCCCATTCGGTGATGGCGTTCATCCGGATGGTTTGCGCCTGTTCCTCGGACAGCAGCGCAGGGTCAAATTCGTCCCATGGCACGTCTACTGCCATGTTCCAGCGCACACGTTCCATGGACTTGAAGATTTCTGGATAAATCATTATTGGCTCACTTTAATGGGCGAGTGGGTCATTCTTGCGTCAGCGCGGTTACGAATTGGTTACCGGCATGTTCTCGGCATTCACGCCTGGACCGTTTGCGCATTCCGGTCATAGCGTGTCCGCCTGTTCCAGCACGCGTTGCGCCTCGCGCCGTACGGAAAGGCGCTCGTCCGGACTCAGCCGACCGAGGTTTTTTATCATTAGGGCGGCGCGCGGATTGGCGGCGAGGACTTTTTCCTGCTTGTCCAAAAAATTCCAGTACAACACCGTCACGGGACAGGCTCCGGCGCCATGGCGCAGCGCCGGATCGTATCGGCAGTCGTTACAGTAATTGCTCATGCGGCGGATATAGGCACCGGAGGCGACATAGGGTTTGCTGGTAAAGCGTCCGCCATTGGCGAACAAGGCCATGCCGGCGGTGTTGGGCAGTTCGACCCATTCGACCGCGTCGACATAAACGCCGAGATACCAATCGCAAACCTGGCGCGGTTCGATCTCGGCAAGCAGCGCAAAATTTCCCGTCACCATGAGGCGCTGTATGTGGTGGGCATAGCCGTGTCGGAGTGTCTGGCCGATACTGTCGCGCATGCAATTCATAGACGTATCACCGGTCCAGTACCAGCGCGGCAGTTTGCGCGTGTGGCCGAAAAAATTGGCTTTTGCCATGGCAGGCATGTCCAGCCAGTAAACGCCGCGGATGAATTCGCGCCACCCGAGGATCTGCCGCACAAAGCCCTCGACGCTCGCGAGCGGCAGTTTGTACGTCTTCCCCGCGTCTATCGCAGCGGCGATGACTTCGCGCGGGTCGAGCAGTTTGAGGTTGAGCGCCGCGGATAGTTTTGAATGCCATGCAAACGGCGTGTCCGTCCACATCGCGTCTTGGTGCGGTCCGAACATGGCTAGGCGGTGTTCGGTGAAATCGGCCAGCGCATGGAGCGCAGCTTCGCGGGTGACCGGCCAGTCAAAGTCGGCGAGGTTCCCGGGATGATCGGCAAAATGCCGTTCGACCATCGCCATCACTTCCCGTGTGGTGTGGTCGGGTGCGAAGGTGGCCGGCGGCGGTATGAGCCCCGGACCGGCCTTGCCGTAGCCCTTGCGATTGTCGTGGTCGAAATTCCACTGGCCACCCTCCGGTTCGCCGTCACGCATCAGATATCCGGTTTTCTTACGCATCTGACGATAAAAAAATTCCATGCGCAGCGCTTTCGAATCGCCCGCCCATGCGGCGAATTCCTCGCGACCGCAAATAAAGTGGGAGTCCGCACGCACATCAAGGGGCACCGCGGCGGCGCGGCAGGTGTCCTGGATGCAGGCGAGCATGCGGTACTCGCCCGGTTCGCAGACGATGAGGTGCGCGGGCCTATGCGCCGAGATCTGCGCCGCCAGGCGGCCTGCGATGGTTGGCTCCTCCGCATCGTCGAGTTCGATGTATAGAACGGGGAAAGCGTGTTCGCGCAGCAGGGCGCAAAAATGCCGCATCGCGGACAAAAACAGGGTGATGCGAGCCTTGTGGCTCCAGGCGTGCGTCGCCTCTTCGGGGGCTTCAAGCATCACGATGCGGTCTTGCGTCGCGTCAAAGCCCTCCAAAGCCGGGTTGGTGAGGGTCAGTTGGTCGCCAAGTATCAGGATGAGGTTACGCATTATCTCAGTGTCGCCTTCCATCCTGATTAGTCCGCCGCTTTGCGTCCGTGCGGCAGCGATCCGAGCAATACTTTACCTCCGCCCAATTTTTCGCCCACGCCTTGCGCCACGCCATGGGGCGAAGGCAGGCGGCGCAGGTTTTTTCGGGCAGCGTGGATTTGTGATGTGCCATGGCGTACGGTGTGGCGCGTTGGTGTCGTGCGTTGGTTTCGTGGGCACTGCCGGTTCAGAAGGGGTGTGTCGATTCTTTTTCGATGCCCTGCGGCATTTCGAGCAAGCCTCGATCCCGGCCCTCGATTTTCCAAATCCCGCCGAGGCGGATTTCCATCAGCGAGTGCGCACCCTTTGCCGAACGGGCGACGGCCTCGTGCGCAGCGCGGGCGTTGGCCGTGTCACGGGCACGATTCATCTGGCCATCATAGAGGTCGCGAAGGCCGGGAATGGTGCTCCCGGCCCGGGCAGGACCGCCGGGGCGCACTGCGCTGGGCTGCGACTCAGGCACGGTAACTTCCCGCACGCCATGCGGCCACGACTGCCGCGGCGCCGTCAAGGCCTCGCAGCACGGTCACGCCGGGGATGTCGCGGCGGCCCAGGCCGGGGTTGCCACCACCCGCCCATACGGGGATCCCGGGCGAAAGTTGCGATAACTGGTTGCGCAAGGCCTCAAGGCTGTCGCAAACCTGTGCCGGCGCGAATGCTGCGCTGAAGGAAACGGCGACGACATCGACCTTGTGCGCGGCGGCGGCCAGCGCAATGTCGCGAACCGGGGTCTGCGTTCCGAGTGAAATGCAGGTGGCACCCTCCATGGCAAAAATGGCTTCTGCCATCAGCAGGCCCAGGTTGTGCTGTTCGGTCGGAAGTGTGGTCATCATGATCAGCGGGGGCTGACCGGCATCGGGCATGGCGCTGATGGCGGTGCGCAGCAGTCCCTGCAGGGTCTCGGTGTACAAGTGTTCCTCGAAAATCTCGAACTGCCCCGACATCCAGGCCTCGCCCACGTGCACGTTGAGCGGCGTGACCGTGTCGGTGAGAAAGCGGTGCAATCCCTGGCGCATAAGGCTTTTGGATAGTTGCTGGCGTAATTCGTGCACGCGATGGCTCTTGATTAGATTAAGGAGCGCCCTCAGATGATCAGGTGTGGCGCGCTCCTGCGTCTGATTCGCCGCAATCCCCGTATATACCTGCTGCAACTCTTCGATCGAGCAACTGACCAGCTTGCCCGGACGGTGGCCGTTGTCCATGAGGCGCTTTATGGTGCGCAGTTTTTCCACCTGCCCGATGGGGTAGACGCGCTCGCCATGGAGGTCGCGTCCAGGTTGGGGAAATTGGTATCGGCGTTCCCACATGCGCAAGGTGTCTTTGGACAGGCCGGTGTCACGCTCGACGGCGCTGATGCTGAGGCTCTGTGTAACACTTGTAAGTGGGGACTGACTTTGCTTGGACATTGCTTTTCTTAATTTTGTCTAGGACAAAATGATTGACTTGGCGCGAAACTAGGCTTAGATTAGCAAATGAAACGTACTTTGACTAGTACAAAGTCTAGAAAAGTGCCTTCGCGCCTCATTTCACGCGTGCCCGCGGTTCTCCCGAAGGTGCGCTAATCGGATGGAAGAAAGTCCTCATGAAAGCCTTGTCCGGCCTTTTCATTTCAGCCTGCCTGCTGGCCTTGGCGCCTGGGTACGCCATGGCTGCCTGTTCGAAGCTGTTGGATGTCAGCCTGCCCAACCTTCAGGACGAGCCAACACAACTTTGCCAGTACGAGGGCAAGGTCCTGCTCGTGGTCAATACGGCCAGCCGGTGCGGCAATACCCCCCAATATGAAGGGTTGGAAAAGCTCTACCGTCGGTACAAGGACAAAGGTCTGGTTGTGCTCGGGTTCCCGGCGAACGATTTTGCCGGGCAGGAGCCGGGCAGCAACAAGGAAATCGCTGATTTTTGCCAGCTTAACTACGGCGTCAGCTTTCCGATGTTTTCGAAGACCGGCGTGACCGCGAAAAACGCCAATCCGCTTTACGCCCGGCTGGCCGAACGCACCGGCCGCCGGCCGCAATGGAATTTCCACAAATACCTTATCGATCGACGGGGCGAATCCGTGCAGTCTTTTGAGAACACGGTGCAACCGGATGATGCGCGTTTTGTGGCGAACATAGAGCGCCTGCTCGCCGCCCGCTGATCGCGGTTACCCCTCCCGCAACACCCCACCTTACTACAAGGATCAGGATCGCCATGAATGCACCAGAAAGAATGTTGCTGCCCGACGTCCAAGCCACCCCTGATGGACGTGCAGTCCCCATCAACCGCGTCGGCGTGAAGTCTGTGAAGTTTCCGCTGTCCATACGGCGTGCCGATGGCAGCGAGCAGGCCACGGTGGCGATGATAGATATGTATGTGGGCCTGCCGCACCACGTCAAGGGAACACACATGTCGCGCTTCCTAGAGGTGCTGCATGCCAACAGGGGCGCCCTGGACATGGCCGGCCTGCGCGGGCTTATG
>CAITSH010000504.1 GCA_903895005.1 uncultured Pseudomonadota bacterium | reverse complement strand
TCATGATCAACGACGCCGCACTCGACCAGATATTCCGCACCGCCCGCTCGCAAAACGGCTGGCTGCCCAGCACCGTCTCCGACGACCAGATCAAGGCCCGTGATGAGCTGATGAAATGGGGCCCCACCACCGGCAACTCGCAGCCCGGCCGCCTCGTTTTCCTGCGCAGCGAAGCTGCAAAGGAACGCCTCAAACCGCACCTGTCCCCGGGAAACCAGGACAAGACCATGGCCGCGCCCGTTGTCGCGATCATCGCCTACGACCTCGAGTTCTACGAGAACATCCCCAAGGTTTTCCCGCACAAGCCGGAGATGAAAAACGTCTACGTCGGCGAGGAAAAGAAACCCATGGTTGAAACCACCGCCCTGCGTAACAGCTCATTGCAAGGCGCCTACCTGATGATCGCCGCCCGCGCGCTTGACCTCGACTGCGGCCCGATGTCCGGCTTCAACGCCGCGGGCATCGACCAGGAGTTTTTTGCCGGTACCAAGTTCAAGACCAACTTCATCTGCAGCCTTGGCAAGGGCGACCCCGCCAAGGTCATGGGCCGCCTGCCGCGCCTGTCCTTCGACGAAGTGTGCAAGCTGCTGTAAGTCTTCATCTACTGCACGGCAAAAAAGGGGCGCTTGCGCCCCTTTTTCTTTTCAAGCCTTGGGCAGCGGCGTCGAAGCCCAGGCCACCATCTGCCAGCCCTGAGCGCCCTTGACCCAGACGTTGAGGTACATGCTGTTGATCTGCCTGTTCTCGCCGCCGGTGAACACCTGCAGTTCGATCTTGCCGTGGCAGACCACGGTGTCGCCGTAGACCGTCATATCCACGCTCTGGCGCGTCGCGCCGTTGTAGCTGACCTTGCCCGAGGTGAGCATGCCCATGTACTCGGCCTTGTTCTCGCTGCGCCCGGTCGAATGGGTGTAGCGCAGCGTATCGGCGAGGATCTTGTCGAGGGCGGCGTAGTCCTTGTCGACCATGGCCTTGTATCGGCGGTCATCGGCGGCAAGAATTTCCTTTTGAATGTCGCTCATTGCAATTGCTCCTTGTGAATCGGGGGTTCGCGGGTTGATTGTGTTTCGGGATGATTCTATGCGTGCGAATGTGTTCGGATGCGCCCGGCCGCAAAACGCCGCTCAGCCAGCGTTCTCGCCAAGATAGGCCTCGCGGATATGCGGCTGCTTCATCAGGTCGGCGGGCAGGCCGGTCGAGACGATACGCCCGCCCTCGAGCACGTAGGCGCGCTCGGCCACGGCAAGGGCGCGCGCCGCATTCTGCTCGATCAGGAGTATGGACATGCCGCTTGCGTGAATATCCTCGATCACCTCAAACACCTGTTGCACCACCGCTGGCGCGAGCCCAAGGGAAGGCTCGTCAATAAGCAGTATTTTCGGCCGGGCCATCAGGGCGCGCCCGATCGCCACCATCTGCTGCTGCCCGCCCGAGAGCGTGCCGGCGGCCTGCCAGCGCCGCTCTTTCAGTATCGGGAACATGCCATAGACCGTCGCGAGGCCTTCTTCACGAAAGGGCCGCGCCGCCTTGCGGTAGCAGCCCATGTCGAGGTTTTCCTCGACCGTCATGCCGCCCCATAGCTTGCGTCCCTCCGGGATCAGCGCCACTTCGCGGTTGCACATTTCCCTTGCCGACAACCGTGTTGCATCCTGCCCCCTGAACAACAGCCTGCCCGAACGCACCGGCTGCAGCCTGGCGAGGGTGTTGACCAGGGTGGTCTTGCCGGCACCGTTGGGCCCGACGATGGAGACCAGTTCGCCTTCTCCCACCGTGAACGAAACGTCCCACAGCGCCGGCGCGTCGCCGTAGCTGACGTTGAGGTCCTGCGCCTCGAGCAACGGTGCTTTCATATGCGGCTCATTGCTGGACATAGTCGGATCCCAGGTAGGCGCTCACCACCTCGGGTTCGCGCATGACTTCGCGCGGATTGCCCTCGGCAATGACCTTGCCATAGCTCAACACCATCAGCCGGTCGGTGAGTTCGAGCACTGCGCGCATGTTGTGTTCGATGAACATGATGGTCGCCCCGCGGTTGCGTATTTCGCGCACCAGCGTCACGGCATTGTTGATCTCGGAAGGCGTGAGCCCCGCAAGTACCTCGTCAAGCAGCACCAGCCGCGGCGCCGACGCGAGCGCCCGGGCCAGTTCAAGGAACTTACGCTGGTGCAGGTTGAGTTCGGTCGGCAGCGCGCGTGCGCGCTCGGCAAGCCCTACGAATTCGAGCCAGTACATGGCCTGGCGCTCGGCCACCTGCCGCGACAACCTTGCAGTGCCGAACATGCCTGGCAGGGTGGCGTTTTCAAGAACCGTCAGGTTCTTGAACGGCCGCGGGATCTGGTAGGTGCGCGCAATGCCCGCCTGCGCCGCGCGGTGAGCCGGCAGGACAGCGAGGTCCTCGCCCTCAAACAGGATGCGCCCCGCCGTCGGCGTGTAAAAACCGCTGATGACATTCACCATGGTCGACTTGCCCGAGCCGTTGGGCCCGACCAGGCCGTAGATTTCGCCGCGACGCAGTTGCATATTGACGCCGGCCAGTGCCTGCACACCACTGAAGGACTTGAAGATGCCCTCGGCGCTCAGGAGCACTTCACCCTCCTTGCCGCGCGCACTGATGACCGCCGGCGCCGAGACTTGCGGCAGGGCCGGCACAGCACGCCAGCGTTTGACCCGCTTCATGAACTGGCCGAACAGGCCGTCCGGCATGAACAGGATGACCAGTATCAGGATCAGGCCCACCGCCGCGCGCCCCGCCACCGCGTAGTCGCCGGCGGTAAAGGCATAGAGTAATGCGGTGATCGCCGTGGCACCCACCGCGGGTCCAAACCAGTGGCGCGTTCCACCCAGCACACTCATCAGCACGACGTTGAGCGGGACGACGATGTTGAATACCTCGCTCACCGTCACATAAGAAATGAAGATGGCATGGATGCCTCCCGCAACGCCGGCAAGCGCGCATGAGACTCCCAGCGCAACCAGCTTGTAGCCGTAAGTGGGCACACCCTGCACCTCGGCCACGTCCTCATCGTCATGGATGGCAAACAGGCCCGCGCCGAGTTTGGAGCAATAGATCTGATACGCCGCCCACAAGGTGATAAGCGCCAGCGCAAGCGCCAGCAGGTAAAAGGTCGCCGAGGGCGAGGGGCCGATGGAGGGTACCGGCACCGCCGAGAGGTAGACGCCCGGCCCGCCATCAATCGGCGTATTGAGCACGATGGTGGCGATGACAAAGGTGATGGCCAGCGTGATCAGCGCAAAGAGCTCGCCGCGCAGTCGTCGCACCCGAAACACCACGGCGCCAAGGCCAACGCCGAACAATGCCGGAATCGCGGCGGCGGCGGGCAGCGACCACAGGAAGGGCCAGTTGAACTTGGCCGTCAACACCGCCGTGGTGTAAATACCCAGGCCGAAGAACGCGCCGTGACCAAATGAAAAATATCCCGAATAGCCCGACAGGATGTTCCAGGAGGTAGCGAGGACAATCCAGCTGAAAATCAGGTACAAAAAGGACTCGTAAAACGCGGGCAGCTTCAGGAGCGGCAGCGCGCCCAGCACGATT